>NZ_JAVREN010000059.1:0-30303 GCF_031845405.1 Streptomyces boetiae | reverse complement strand
GTCCGTCGGCCTCCTCGGCTCGCGCGGCGCGGGCCGGTCCTCCTCGTCCGGGACGAGGCGGCGGGCGAACGCCCCCTCGTCCCGCAGCGCCACCTGATCCTCTCCCCCGCCCGAGGCGAGAACGGCCGCCAGCCGCCGCCCCGCCTCCTCGTCCAGGGCCTCCGGAAGGTCCACCAACCCGCCCCAGCGGGCGGGCAGTTCGAGGGCCGCGACCCGGCCCAGGCCCCAGAGGGCCGCCTGCCCCGGCCGTCGCACCGCGTCCTGCGGGCCGGTGGACACCGCGCCCCGGGTGAGGGCCCAGACGGGGGCGGGGACCTCGGCCAGGGCCTGGAGGAGCGTGGCGGTGGCGGTCAGGGCCTCGGTGTCGGGCGCCTGGCCGCCTCCGCCGGGAGTGTCTGCGTCGGGGGCCCCGCCGAGGGCGAGGAGGGAGAGCAGCCCGGCGGGCGGGCCGTCCGGGGTGGCCTCGGCGACGGCGGCGGCCAGCGCCTCGCGTTCCGCGCCGGGCGGGAGGACGAGCGGCACCGGGCGCGCGCCGTGGCGGGCTAGCGCGTCGAGGAGGGCGCGGACCGGCGGCGCGTCGGCGCGCGCCCCGGCGGGCAGCAGCACGGGCCAGGGCCCCTCCAGCCGGGCCGCCGGGAGGGCGAGCGGGGACCAGGCGACGCGGTAGCGCCCGGCGCGGGCGGCGTCCGGGGCCGGGCGCGGGCGCAGCCAGTACCGCTCGCGCTGGAAGGGGTAGGTGGGCAGCTCGGCGCGGCGCGGCCGGTGGGGCGCGGCGTGGGCGGCCCAGTCCACGGGCACGCCGTGGACGTGGAGCCGGGCGAGGGCGCCGGTCAGGGCCTCGGGCTCGGGACGGCCCCGGCGCAGGAGCGGCACGGACAGGCCGCCGTCGCCGAGGAGTTCGCGGGCGGGGGCGGCCAGGGCGGCGCCGGGCCCGCACTCGGCGACGGCGGTGACGCCCTCGGCGGCCAGGGCGCGCACGGCGTCGGCGAAGCGGACGGGTTCGCGCAACTGGCGGGCCCAGTGGGCGGGGTCGGTCAGGTCGGCGGGGGCGGCGGGGCGGCCCGTGACGGCGGAGACGACGGGCAGGCGCGGCGGGCGGAGTTGAGCCTTGCCCGCCAGGGCGCGGAACTCCTCCACGACCGGGTCCATCAGCGGCGAGTGGAAGGCGTGCGAGACCGCGAGCCGCCTGCTGTCCCAGCCGCGCGCGGCGCAGCGTTCCGCCAGGGCGTCCACGGCGGCGGCCGGGCCCGAAACGGTCACGGCGGCGGGGCCGTTGACGGCGGCCAGGGCGAGTCCGGCGGCCGGGCCGGCGCCCAGCAGCGGCAGCACCTCCTCCTCGGGGGCGCGCACCGACAGCATCGCTCCGCCGGCCGGGAGGGCCTGCATCAAGCGGCCCCGGGCGGCGACCAGGGCGGCGGCGTCGGCCAGCGAGAACACCCCGGCGACGTGCGCGGCGGCGAACTCCCCCACGGAGTGCCCCGCCACGGCCGCGGGCCCCACGCCCCAGGACTCCAGCAGCCGGAACAGGGCCACTTCGAGGGCGAACAGCGCGGGCTGCGCCCACTCCGTCCGCTCCAGCGCCGCGCCGTCGCCCTCGAACACCACGCCGCGCAACGGCCGTCGCAGGTGCGGGTCGAGCGCGGCGCACGCCTCGTCGAAGGCCGCCGCGAAGGCGGGGTGCGCCTCGTGCAACGCCCGCCCCATGCCGGGGCGCTGGCTGCCCTGTCCGGGGAAGAGGAGCGCCAGGCGCGGGGTCGGGGCGGGGCTGCCGGTGACGAGGTGGGGGGCCTCCCGCCCGGCGGCGAGGGCGCGCAGGCCCTCGGCGAGGTCGGCGGCGGTGCGGCCGGTGACGACGGCCCGGTGGGTGAGGGCGGCGCGTCCGGTGGCGAGGGAGTGCGCGAGGTCGGCGGGGCGGGCGTCGGGGTGCGCGGCGAGGTGGTCCAGCAGGCGCCCGGCCTGCGCGGCGAGGGCTTCGGCGCCGCGCGCGGCGAGCGGCCAGGCCAGCGGCGGCGCGGCGTCGTCGGTGACGGCGGGCGGGGGCGCCGCCCGCTCCGGCTCGGCCTCCCCCGCCTCCTCCACGATGACGTGGGCGTTGGTGCCGCTGATGCCGAAGGAGGAGACGGCGGCGCGGCGGGGGCGGTCGTCGGCGGGCTCGGGCCAGGCGGCGGGCTCGGTCAGCAGCCGCAGGCCGCCGGAGTCCCAGTCCACGTGCGGGGTCGGCTCCTCGGCGTGCAGGGTGCGGGGCAGGTGCCGGTGCCGCAGGGCGAGGACGGTCTTGATGAGGCCGGCGACTCCGGCGGCGGCCTGGGCGTGGCCGATGTTGGACTTCAACGACCCCAGCAGCAGCGGCCGTTCGGCGGGCCGGTCGCGCCCGTAGGTGGCGGCCAGGGCCTCGGCCTCGATGGGGTCGCCCAGGGCGGTGCCGGTGCCGTGGGCCTCGACGGCGTCCACGTCGCCGGGGGCGAGCCCGGCGTCGGCCAGCGCGGCGCGGATGACGCGCTGCTGGGCGGGGCCGTTGGGGGCGGTCAGCCCGTTGGAGGCCCCGTCCTGGTTGACGGCCGAGCCCCGGACCACGGCGAGCACCGGGTGCCCGTTGCGGCGGGCGTCGCTGAGGCGTTCGAGGACCAGGACGCCGGCGCCCTCGGCCCAGCCGGTGCCGTCGGCCCCGGCCGCGAACGCCTTGCAGCGGCCGTCGGCGGCCAGGCCCTGCTGGCGGCTGAACTCGCTGAACATGGCGGTGCTCGCCATGACGGTGACGCCCCCGGCCAGGGCCCGGTCGCACTCGCCGCGCCGCAGCGCCTGCACGGCCAGGTGGAGGGCGACCAGCGAGGAGGAGCAGGCGGTGTCGACGGAGACGGTGGGGCCTTCGAGGCCGAAGGCGTAGGCGAGGCGGCCGGAGGCGACCGAGGTGGCGGTGCCGGTGAGCAGGTGGCCCGCGACCTCGGCGGCGGCCTCGGCGTCGGCGGCGTAGCCCTGGTAGGCGAGGCCGACGAACACGCCGGTGCGCGAGCCGCGTTGCGCCGCCGGGTCGAGCCCGGCGCGTTCGAACGCCTCCCAGGCGGTCTCCAGCAGCAGCCGCTGCTGAGGGTCCATGGCCAGGGCCTCGCGGGGCGAGATGCCGAAGAACGCGGCGTCGAACTCCCCCGCGTCGTGCAGGAATCCGCCCTGGCGGCTGTAGGTTGCGGCGGCGTCCTCGTCCCAGCCCCGGCCCGGCGGGAAGCCGGTGACGGCGTCGCGGCCCCCGGCGACCAGCCGCCACAGCGCCTCGGGGCTGTCGGCGCCGCCGGGGAGGCGGCAGCCCATGCCCAGGACGGCGATGGGCTCGGCGTCGCGGGCCTCCGCCTGGCGGAGCTGCCTGCGGGTCTGCTTCAGGTCCGCGGTGACGCGCTTGAGGTAGTCGAGGAGCTTCTGCTCGTTGTCCTGCCGCCGCTCGTGCTGCTGGTGCTGATCCTGCTGCTGTGTGCCGTTGTTCACCGGTTCACCCGCCGATTTCCTGGTCGACCAGCTCGAAAATGGTGTCGATGGTCGCTGTCTCCAGCGCCGTGTCGGCGGCCTGCTCCGCCGTTCCCGCGTCCGCCTCGCCCGCCGCGCCGGGCCCGTCGGGCGTTCCGCCGGGGCCGGGCTGGTCGAGCAGCGCGAGGACGCCGCTGAGCCCGGCGCGGACGCGGGCCCGCAGCGCGGCGGCCTCCGCCCCTCCCGCGCCTTCGACGGCCGGTTCCGCCGCGTCGCCGAGGGCGGCGACGGCGGCCCGCAGCCGTTCGAGGCCGGCGAAGACGGCCGCGGCGGCGTCGGCGCGGGGCGGCGCGAGATCCTCGCGCAGCCGGGCGGCGAGCGCGGCGGGCGTGGGGTGGTCGAAGATCAGCGTGGCCGGCAGGCGCCGCCCGGTGGCGGCGGCGAGCCGGTTGCGCAGCTCGACGGAGGTGAGGGAGTCGAAGCCGAGGGCCTTGAACTCCCGTCCGGCCTCCACCTCGTGGGCCCCGGCCAGGCCGATGACGGCGGCCACGTGGGTGCGCACCAGGTCCAGCAGGACGCGGTCGCGGTCGGCCGCGGGCAGCCCCTCCAGGCGCCGGAGCAGGTCGGCCTCGCCGCTCCCCGCGCTGTGCGGCGGCCCGGGGCGGCCCGGCGCGGCCGGGGGCGGGGGCCCGGCGGGAGTGGCGGCGCGGGCCAGGTCCCGCAGCAGCGGCGGGAGTTGGTCACTCGGCGGGGTCTGGGCCCCGGCGCGGGAGGCGAAGCGGACGGCCACGGGCGCCGCCTCGGGGCCGGTGCGGGCGGCGTCGAACAGGGCCAGCCCCTCGCCGGGCGCGAGGGCGGCCAGGCCGGAGCGCTCCAGCCTCAGCCGGTCGCGTTCGGCCAGCTCCCCGGCCATGCCGCCCTCGGCCCAGGGGCCCCAGGCGATGGAGGTGGCCGGGAGCCCTTCCGCTCGGCGGCGCTGGGCGAGGGCGTCCAGCGCGGCGTTGGCGGCGGCGTAGTTGCCCTGCCCGGCACCGCCGAGGGTGGCGGCCACGGAGGAGAACAGGACGAACGCCCGCAGGTCCGCCGCGCGGGTGAGCCGGTCGAGGTGGCCGGCGGCCTCCGCCTTCGGGCCCAGGACGGCCGCGAGCCGGTCGGGGGTGAGGCCGGTGACCAGGCCGTCGTCCAGCGCCCCGGCGGCGTGGATCACCGCCGTCAGCGGGTGCTCGCCGGGGATGGAGTCGAGCAGCGCGGCGAGCGCGCCGGGGTCGGCCACGTCGCAGCGGGCGAGGGTGACGTGCGCCCCCGACTCCTCCAGCTCGCGGGCGAGTTGCTCCGCGCCGGGGGCGTCGGGTCCGCCGCGGGAGGCGAGCAGCAGGCGGCGGGCGCCGTGCTCGGAGGCGAGGTGGCGCGCCACGTGCGCGCCCAGCGCTCCGGTGCCGCCGGTGATCAGGACGGTGCCCCCTAGCTCGGGCGGCGCGGGCAGGGTGAGGGCCAGCTTGCCGGTGTGCCGTGCCTGGCTCAGGTGCCGCAGCGCCTGGCGGGCCTGCCGGATGTCCCAGCACGTCACGGGCAGGGGCGTCAGGGCGCCGCCCGCGAAGAGGGCGGACAGCTCCCGCAGCATGGCGCCGATCCGGTCGGGCCCGGCCTCGACGGTGTCGAAGGCCCGGTAGGCGACGCCCGGGTGCTCGGCGGCGACCCGCTCGGGGTCGCGCACGTCCGTCTTGCCCATCTCCAGGAAACGCCCGCCCTGACGGGTCGTCAGCCGCAGGGAGGCGTCGGCGAAGTCGCCCGCGAGGGAGTTGAGGACCACGTCCACGCCCCGCCCGCCGGTGGCCTCGCGCAGCCGCTCCTCGAAGCCGAGGTCGCGGGAGGAGGCCAGGCGCTCTGGCCCGAGGCCCTGGGCGTGCAGGACGGGCCACTTGGCGGGGCTCGCGGTGCCGTAGACCTCGGCGCCGAGGTGGCGGGCGAGCTGGGTGGCGGCCATGCCGACGCCGCCCGAGGCGGCGTGCACCAGCAGCGTTTCCCCGGCGCGCAGGCCGGCGAGGTCGACCAGGGCGTAGTGGGCGGTGAGGAACGCGATGGGCGTGGCGGCGGCCTGCGCCCAGGTCCAGCCGGGGGGGACGGGGGCCAGCATGCGGTGGTCGGCGAGCGCGACGGGCCCGAAGGTCTCGGCCATCATGCCGAACACCCGGTCCCCGGGGCGCAGTCCGGTGACGCCGGGGCCGGTCTCCAGGACCAGTCCCGCGCCCTCGCTGCCGAGGGTGGCCTCCCCGGGGTACATGCCGAGCGCGATCAGCGCGTCGCGGAAGTTGAGCCCGGCGGCCCGCACCGCGACCCGGACCTGACCCTCCGTCAGAGTGCGGGTGGCGGCGTCGCTCTCGGTGAGGGCGAGGCTGTCGAGGGTGCCGTCGCCTCCGGCCGTCAGGCGCCAGGCGGCGGCCCCGGGCGGCGGTGTCGGCAGGTCGTCCTCGGCGGGGCGCGCCAGCCGGGGAGCCAGGAGAACGCCCTCGCGGACGGCGAGTTGGGGTTCGCCGGAGGCGAGGGCGGCGGCCAGGGCCTCCTCCGAGCCGGGCCGGCCGTCGAGGTCGGCCAGCACGAAACGCCCGGGGTGCTCGCTCTGCGCGGAGCGCACCAGGCCCCACACGGCGGCGTGCCCGAGGTCGGTGGACGCCTCGCCGGGCCGGGCGGCGACCGCCCCCCGGGTGGTGAGCACCAGGCGGGTGGCGGCCAGGCGTTCCTCCCGCAGCCAGGCGTGCAGCAGGCCGAGGGCGTGGGCAGTGGCCGCGTGCGGGTCGTCGCCGCCGGGCGGCAGGGCGAGGACAGCCGCGTCCGGGGCGGGGGTGCCCGCGTCCAGGGCGGCGATCAGCTCCGCCACGCCGGGGAACGCCGGGAGCGGGCCGCCGCCGGGAGCGGCGGGCCGCACGCGGGTCCAGGCCACGCGGAACAGCGCCTCGGCGGCGGGGTCGGCCGATACGGGCGCGGGGGCGGGCCGCAGCACGAGGCGTTCGATCCGGGCGACGGGCCGCCCGTCCGGGCCCGTGGCCAGCAGGGAGAGGGCGTCCGGCCCTTCGGAGGCCAGGCGGACGCGCAGGGAGGTGGCGCCGGTGGCGTGCAGGGCGGCGCCGGAGAAGGAGAACGGGACGCGGCCCTGCCCGGTGTCGGGCAGCAGGCCGCCCAGGCCCGTGGCGTGCAGGGCGGCGTCCAGCAGCGCGGGGTGAACGCCGAAGCCCGCCACGTCCGTTGCCTCGGGCAACGCGACCTCCGCGAACAGCTCCTCGCCGCGCCGCCAGGCGGCCCGCAGGCCGCGGAAGAGGGGGCCGTACCCGAACCCGAGGGCGGCCAGGCGCTCGTAGCCGCCCTTCAGCGGCACGGCCTCGGCCCCGGCCGGCGGCCAGACGGTGTCCTGGCCGGACGGGCTGGACGCGCGTACCCCGGCGCCTGCCTCCTCGGCGCCGTGACCGGGGTCGGATTCCACCGCGGGCCGGCCCGTCGTCACCGGGCCGACACCGGCGGACCGCGGCGCGGGCTCCCGCCCCGGCGCCGCCCCGGCGTCCTTCGGCCCCGGTGGGGCAAGCGACGGCGGGGCAAGCGACCCCGTCGCGTGGCGGGTCCAGGATGCGGCCCCGTCTTCCGCCTCCGCGCGGGAGTCGACGCGCAGGGCGCGGCGGCCCGCCGCGTCGGCCGGGCCGGCGGTGATCCGCAACTGCCGCGCGCCGGTCTCCGGCAGCGCCAGGGGCGTTCCGAGGACCAGTTCCTCCACCGCCAGGTCCTCGCCGGCTCCGCCGGCCTCACCGGCCTCACCGGCCGCGCGCAGCGCGAGGTCGAGGAGCGCCGTGCCGGGGACGAGGACGGCGCCGCCGACGCGGTGCTCGCCCAGCCACGGCTGGTCGGCCAGGGACAGGCGCCCGGTCAGCAGGGCGCCCTCGCCGTCGGGCAGGGCGGTGGCCGCGCCCAGCAGCGGGTGCCCGGCGGGGCGCAGCCCGGCCCGCTCCGGGCCGCCCGCCGGGCGCGGCGCGTCCAGCCAGTAACGGCGGCGCTGGAAGGGGTAGGTGGGCAGGTCGACGCGCGGCTGGCCGGGCGCGGCCGGGGCGAGCGCGCGGGTGAGGTCCACGGGCGTGCCGTGGGCGTGGAGGGTGGCCATGGCCGCGAGGAACGCCCGCTCCTCGGGCTGGCCGGGGCCGCGCAGCGCGGGGACGGCCAGCGGCCCGGGGCCGGTGCCGTCGTGCGCGGCCTCGGCCAGGGCAGTCAGCACCCCGCCGGGCCCCAGCTCCAGGAAGCGGGTGGCGCCCGCGGCGGCGAGGGCGCGCAGCGCGTCGTGGAAGCGGACGGCCTCGCGGGCGTGCCGGGTCCAGTGGGCGGGGTCGGCCAGTTCGCGGGCGGTGGCGGGGCGGCCGGTGAGGGAGGAGATCAGGGGCACGGCGGGCGGCCGGGCCTCCGCCTCCGCGACGACGGCGCCGAAGGCCGCCAGCATGGGCTCCATCAGGGGCGAGTGGAAGGCGTGGGCGACCCGCAGGCGGCGGGTGCGGCGCCCCCGGGCGGCGAGCGTCCCGGCGAGGGCCAGCACCACGCGTTCGGAGCCGGAAAGCACCACGGAATCGGGGCCGTTGACGGCGGCGAGCCCGGCCTCCCCGGCGTGCGGGGCCAGCAGCGGGGCGACCTCCTCCTCGGTGGCCTGGACGGCGACCATCGCGCCGCCCGGAGGCAGGTCCCGCATGAGGGCGCCGCGGGCGGCGACCACGCGGGCCGCGTCGGGCAGGGTCCACACGCCCGCGACGTGGGCGGCGGCGAGTTCCCCGATGGAGTGCCCGGCGACCCAGCCGGGCCGCACGCCCCAGGACTCGGCCAGGCGGAACAGCGCGACCTCGACGGCGAACAGCGCCGCCTGCGTCCAGCAGGTGTCCTCCAGCGGGGCCGGGTCCTCGCCGAAGACGACCTCGCGCAGGGGGCGGGGCAGGTGGCGGTCCAGCTCGGCGCAGGCCGCGTCGAAGGCGTCCGCGAACGCCGGGTGCGCGGCGTACAGTTCGCGCCCCATGCCGGGGCGCTGGCTGCCCTGACCGGAGAAGAGGAACGCGGGGGCGGGCCCCGCGGCGGCGCGGCCGAGCACGACGGAGGCGGCGGGGCGGCCGGCGGCCAGGTCCCGCAGCCCGGCGAGCCCGCCGTCCCGGCCGGCGGCGAGGACGACGGCGCGGTGCTCAAGGCCGGTGGCGCGGGTGGTGGCCAACGCCCGTGCTACGGCGGCGGGTTCGGCCCCGGGCCGGGCGTCCAGGTGGTCGAGCAGGCGGGCGGCCTGCTCGCGCAGCGCGCCCTCGTCGGCGGCGGACAGCACCCAGGGGACGGTGGCCGGGGCGGCGTCGGCGGGTCGCGGCGCGGCCGGGGGTTCCTGGGGTTCCTCCGCCGAAGGCGCCTCTTCGAGGATGAGGTGGGCGTTGGTGCCGCTGAAGCCGAAGGAGGAGATTCCGGCGCGGCGGGGGCGTTCGCCGTCCGGCTCCCAGGGCACCGGCTCGGTGAGCAGGCGGACCGCGCCGGAGGACCAGTCCACGCGCGAGGAGGGCCGTTCGGCGTGGAGGGTGCGCGGCAGGAGGCCGTTGCGCAGGGCGAGGACCATCTTGATGACCCCGGCGACTCCGGCGGCGGCCTGGGTGTGGCCGATGTTGGACTTCAACGACCCGAGCAGCAGCGGCCGTTCGGGGGCGTGGTCCTGCCCGTAGGTGGCCAGCAGCGCCTGGGCCTCGATCGGGTCGCCCAGGGTCGTGCCCGTCCCGTGGGCCTCGACCGCGTCGATGTCCCCCGGCGTGAGGCGGGCGTTGGCCAGCGCGGCGCGGATCACCCGCTCCTGGGAAGGGCCGTTGGGCGCGGTCAGGCCGTTCGACGCGCCGTCCTGGTTGACGGCCGAGCCGCGGATGACCGCGAGCACCGGGTGGCCGTTGCGGCGGGCGTCGGAAAGGCGTTCGACCACGAGCAGGCCGACGCCCTCGCCCCAGCCGGTGCCGTCCGCGCCCTCCGCGAACGGCTTGCAGCGGCCGTCGGGCGCCAGGCCGCGCTGGCGGCTGAACTCGATGAACGCCCCCGGCTCGGTCATCACGCAGGCCCCGCCCGCCAGGGCGAGCGTGCACTCGCCGCGCCGCAGCGCCTGCGCGGCGAGGTGGAGGGCGACCAGCGAGGAGGAGCAGGCGGTGTCCACGGTCAGGGCCGGGCCCTGGAGGCCGAGGGCGTAGGAGAGGCGGCCGGAGAGGACGCTCGCCGCGCGGCCGGTGCCGATGTAGCCCTGGAGGTCTTCGGGGCCGCCGGGCAGGCGTTCGCCGTAGTCCTGGTAGCCGCTGCCGACGAACACGCCGGTGGGCGCGCCGCGTTGGGAGGTGGGGTCGATCCCGGCACGTTCGAACGCCTCCCAGCCGGCCTCCAGCAGCAGCCGCTGCTGGGGGTCCATGGCCAGGGCCTCGCGCGGGGAGATTCCGAAGAAAAGCGGGTCGAACTCGGCGACCCCGTCGAGGAATCCGCCCTCACGGGCGTAGCTGGTGCCGGGGTGGCCGGGGTCTGGGTGATAGAGCGCGGACAGGTCCCAGCCCCGGTCGGCCGGGAAGCCGGAGATGGCGTCGCGGCCCTCGGCCAGCAGCCGCCACAGGTCCCCGGGGGTGCGGACGCCGCCGGGCAGGCGGCAGGCCATGCCGACGATGGCGATCGGCTCCTCGACGTCCCCTGCCTCCGCGACCGCCTCCAACGGGCGGGCGGGGGCGGCCGGTTCGCCGCAGCCGGGCAGGAGGGCCAGCAGGTGGGCGGCGAGGGCGGCCGAAGTGGGCTGGTCGAAGACGAGGGTGGCGGGCAGGCGCAGCCCGGTGGCACGGGCGAGCCGGTCGCGCAGGTCCACGGCCGTCAGGGAGTCGAACCCCAGGTCGCGGAACGGCCGTTGCTCGGGAACGGCCGAGGCGTCCCGGTGCCCGGCGACGGCCGCCGCGGTGGTGCGCACCAGGCCGAGCACGGCGGCGGGCCGGTCGGCGGGCGGCAGTTCGGCCACCTCGCGGGCGAAGGGCGTGGTGCCCTGCCCCTCGCCGGGGACGGCAGCGGCGGCCTCCAGGGCGGCGCGGGCCTCGGGCAGCGCGGAGAGCAGCGGCGCGGGCCGCAGCAGGGTGAAGGAGGGCAGGAACCGGGACCAGTCCACGTCCGCGACGGTCAGCTGCGGCTCATTCCGGCGCAGGGCGTGGCGCAGCGCGGTCAGGGCGAGGTCGGGGGGCAGGGCGGGCAGGCCGCGCTGCCGCAGCCGGTCCTCGGCGTCCGTGTCCGCGACCATGCCGCCCTCGGCCCACGGGCCCCAGGCCACGGAGGTGGCGGCGAGGCCGTTGGCGCGGCGGCGCTCCGCGAGGGCGTCCAGCGCGGCGTTGGCGGCGGCGTAGGCGGCCTGCCCGCCGCTGCCCCAGACCCCGGCGATGGAGGAGAAGAGCACGAACGCGTCCAACGGCCGTTCCGCGCCGAGCAGTTCGTCCAGATGGGCAGCGCCGGCGGCCTTGGCGGCGAGCACGGCGGCGAACGCGGCGGGCGTGGTGTCGGCCAGCATGCCGGGCGTTCCGACCCCGGCGGCGTGGACGACGGCGGTGAGGTCGTCCAGGCCGTCGAGCAGGGCGCGGACGGCCTCGCGGTCCGCGAGGTCGCAGGCGGCGAGGGTGACGCGGGCCCCGGCGGCGCGCAGCTCGCGGGCCAGCTCCTCGGCGCCGGGGGCGTCGGCGCCCCGGCGGCCGGCCAGCACGAGGTGGGCGGCCCCGGCGGAGGCCAGCCAGCGGGCGACCCGGCCGCCGAGGGCGCCGGTGCCTCCGGTGATCAGGACGGTGCCGCGCGGCTGCCAGCCGCACGCGTCGCCGCCGCCGTCGTTGCCGTGGCCGGGAGTCGGGCCGGGGGCGCGTTCCAGACGCCGGGCGTAGACGCCGGCGGGGCGGACGGCGAGCTGGTCCTCGGGGGCGGCCTGCCCGGCGAGCAGGGCGGCGAGGCGGCGGGCTGCGCGCGCGTCGGGCGCGGCGTTCGGGAGGTCGATCAACCCGCCCCAGCGCTTGGGGAGTTCGAGGGCCGCTACGCGCCCGAGGGCCCAGGACTGGGCCTGGGCGGGCCTGGCGGCGGCGCGGTCGGAGCGGCCGACGGAGACGGCGCCGCGCGTGAGGCACCACAGGGGCGCGGCGCCCGGGCCGTCCTCAAGGGCCTGGATCAGCGCGAGGGTGGCCAGCAGGCCGGCGGGCGGGCCGCCGGGGAGGGAGGGGAGGGGCCGTTCGTCCAGGGCGAGCAGGGAGAGGATGCCGGTCGGCCGGCCGTCCGGCCCGGCGGCCTCCGCGAGGCGGGCGGCGAGTGCGGCCCGGTCCTCGCCGTGCGCGACGCGCAGCGGGACGACGCGGGCGCCCTGCCCGGCGAGGGCCCGCAGGAGGGCGGCGGTCCACGCCTCGGGGCCGTCGCCGGGGCCCTCGCCCGCGCCGGGGTCGTGGCCCGCTTCGGGGGCGTCACCCGTTTCCGCGGCGTCGGCCTCGGGGAGCACGGCGAGCCAGGTGCCGGTCAGGGGCGGCCCGGCGGGGGCGGCGGGCAGCGGGATGGGCTGCCAGGCGACGCGGTAGCACCACTCCTCGACGGTGGACTCGACCCGTCGCTGCCGCCGCCAGGCGGACAGGGCCGGAACGACCGCGCTCAAGGGCGCGTCGGGGGTCACGCGCAGGCGCTCCGCGATGCCGTCCAGGTCCTCGCGCTCGACCGCGGGCCAGAACTCGGCGTCGCCCTCGCCCCGGCTCCGCTCGGGACGGGCGCCGGGCTCCAGCCAGTAGCGGCGGCGCTGGAAGGCGTAGGTGGGCAGGTCCACGCGGCGCGCGCCGCGCCCGGCGAAGCATGCCTCCCAGTTCACGCGCACGCCGTGGCCGTGGAGCGCGGCGACGGCCTCGGTGACGGCCTGTGCCTCGCCCCGGCCGCCGCGCAACACCCCGACGGCCGCGCTGTCTTCATCGACCAGCTCGCGCACCAGCGCGGTCAGCGCCCCGCCGGGGCCCACCTCCACGAACGAGGTCACGCCCCGCTCGGTCAGGGCGCGCACCGCGTCCGCGAAACGCACCGGCTGCCGCACCTGCCGCACCCAGTAGTCCGCGTCCACGGACTCCAGCGCCTGGCCCGTCACCGTCGAGACGAACGGCAGGCTCGCGCGGCGGTGCTCCACCTGCTGGGCCACGGCGCGGAAGTCCTCCAGCATCGGGTCCATCAGCGGGGAGTGGAATGCGTGCGAAACGGCCAGCGGCTTCGCCTCCAGCCCCTCCACCGCCTCGCGGACGGCGGCCTCCTCCCCCGAAACAACCACGGACCGGGGGCCGTTGACCGCAGCCACGCCCGCCCGGTCAGCGAGGCCGGCCAGCCGGGCGACGACCTCCCCCTCCGAGGCCCGCACGGCAACCATCACCCCACCCCCGGGCAACGCCTGCATCAACCGCCCCCGAGCCGCCACCAGGGCAGCGGCATCCTCCAGCGACAGCACCCCCGCCACGTGAGCGGCGGCGAACTCCCCCACCGAATGCCCCGCCGCCGCGTCCGGCCGCACGCCCCACGACTCCAGCAGCCGGAACAGCGCCACCTCCACCGCGAACAGCGCGGGCTGCGCGTACTCCGTCCTCTCCAGCTTGGCCGCGTCCTCCCCGAACACCACGCCCCGCAAGGGCCGTTCCAGATGCGGATCGACCGCCGCGCACGCCTCATCGAACGCCGCCGCGAAGGCCGGGAAGGAGGCGCACAACTCCCGCCCCATCCCAAGCCGCTGACTCCCCTGCCCCGAGAAGACGAACGCCGTGCGCCGCCTGCGGCGCGGCGCGGGCGGGACCTCGGTGTCGATCTCGCCCAGCGCGCGCAGGAGTTCGGCGCGGTGCGTGCCGGTGACGGCGGCGCGGTGCGGGAGGGCGGCGCGGGTGGTGGCCAGGGAGTGGGCCACGTCCACGGGGGCGATCCCGGGGTGGTCCGCGAGGTGGGCTGCCAGGCGGGCCGCCTGGGCGCGCAGGGCCTCGGCGCTGTGCGCGGACAGCAGCAGGGGCACGGGCAGGGCGGGCGCGGCGTCCTCGCGGGGGCGGGGCTCGGGCGCCGGGTCGCGGAACTCCTCGATGATGACGTGGGCGTTGGTGCCGCTGACGCCGAAGGAGGAGACCCCGGCGCGGCGGGTGCGGCCGTCCTCGGGCGCCCAGGGCGCGGGCTCGGTGAGCAGACGGACGGCGCCGGATTCCCAGTCCACGTGCGGGGTCGGCCGGTCCACGTGCAGGGTGCGCGGCAGCAGCCCGTGCCGCAGCGCCTGCACCGTCTTGATGACCCCGCCGACCCCGGCGGCGGCCTGGCTGTGGCCGATGTTCGACTTCAACGACCCCAGCAGCAGCGGGCGTCCGGGGCCGGGCCGCTCGGCGCCGTAGGTGGCCAGCAGCGCCTGGGCCTCGATGGGATCCCCGAGGGGGGTGCCGGTGCCGTGGGCCTCGACGGCGTCGACGTCGGCCGGGGTGAGGCGGGCGTCGGCGAGGGCGGCGCGGATGACGCGTTGCTGGGACGGGCCGTTGGGGGCGGTCAGCCCGTTGGAGGCCCCGTCCTGGTTGACGGCCGAGCCGCGCACGACGGCGAGCACGCGGTGGCCGTTGCGCCGGGCGTCCGACAGCCGCTCGACCAGCAGCAGGCCGACGCCCTCGGCCCAGCCGGTGCCGTCGGCCGCCGCCGCGAAGGGCTTGCAGCGGCCGTCGGGGGCCAGGCCGCGCTGCCGGCTGAACTCCAGGAAGGAGCCGGGCGTGGACATCACGGTGGCGCCGCCGGCCAGGGCCAGGGTGCAGTCCCCGCGCCGCAGGGCCTGGGCGGCGAGGTGGAGGGCGACCAGCGAGGAGGAGCAGGCGGTGTCCACGGTCACGGCCGGGCCCTCGAAGCCGAAGAAGTAGGCGATGCGCCCGGAGATGACGGCGGCGATGTTGCCGATGCCGAGGTAGCCGTCGAGGTCGTCGGGGGAGTCGGAGAGGCGGGAGTAGTCCTGGCCGCTGCTGCCGATGAAGACGCCGACCCGGCCGCCGCGCAGGGCGGGGGGCGGGGTCCCAGACCGCTCCAGCAACTCCCAGGAGGTCTCCAGCAGAAGCCGCTGCTGCGGGTCCATGGCCAGGGCCTCGCGCGGTGTGATGCCGAAGAACTCGGGGTCGAACTCCGGGGCCTCGTGCAGGAATCCGCCGTCCCTGACGTAACTGGTGCCACGCCGGGCCGGGTCGGGGTCGTAGAGCGCAGCGAGGTCCCAGCCCCGGTCGGCGGGGAAGCCGCCGATGGCGTCGCCGTCCTCGGCGACCAGGCGCCACAGGTCCTCGGGCGAGCGGACCTCGCCGGGGTAGCGGCAGGCCATGCCGACGATGGCGATCGGCTCGCGCGCCGACTCCGCGAGGTGCTGATTCTCCCGGCGCAGGCGCTCCGTCTCCTTGAGGGAGGCCCGCAGTGCCTCAACGACTCGGTCGTCGGAGATGGTCATGGTGTGTGCTCCTGATCACTGTGTCGCGTCACGATTCGCCGTCGCCGAGGGCCAGTTGGACGAGCTGATCGAGATTCATGCCGGAGATGGCGTCCTCTCCGCCGGCCGGGGCGGGGGCCGGGTCCGCCTGCGGCGCGGCGAGGCGGAGGAGGGCGTCGAGGAGGCCGGCCTCCCGGATGCGGTCCAGAGGGACGGTGGCCAGCGCGCGGCGCACGCTCTCCTCGGTGCCCTCCGCGTCCGCCCCCCGCGCGGGGCCCTCCTCGCCGGTGCCGTTGCCGGTGCCGTCGCCGGTGCCGTCGCCGGGCCGCAGCTCCCGTGCGAGGTGGGCGGCGAGGGCGGCCGGGGTGGGGTGGTCGAAGGCCGCGGTGGCCGGGAGGCGCAGGCCGGTGGCGACCCGCAGCCGGTTGCGCAGGTCCACGGCCGTCAGGGAGTCGAATCCCAGCTCGCGGAAGGCCCGTTCGGGGTCGACGGCCTGCGGCGAGGGGTGCCCGAGGGCGGCGGCGGCCTCGGCCTGAACGATGCCGGTCAACGCCTCCTGCCGCTCCTCCGGCGGCAGCCCGGCCAGGCGCCGGACGGCCGGGGGAACATCCCCCTTGCTTGCGGGGGAGGGTGCGGGCCCCTCGGCCTCCTCCCGGTCGGCGCGGGCGGCCAGGGCGGCGCGGGCCTCGGGGAGGGCGGCCAGGAGCGGGCTGGGGCGCCCGATCGTGAAGGCCGGGGCGAAGCGCGCCCAGTCGACGTCGGCCACGACCTCGGCCGTCTCCTCCCGGTCCAGCGCGGCCTTCAGGGCGGCGAGGGCCCGTTCGGGGCGGAAGGCGTTCAGGCCGCGCCGCCGCAGGTGCTCCTCCGCACCGTGGTCGGTGGCCATTCCGCCCTCCGCCCACGGGCCCCAGGCGAGGGAGGTGGCGGGCAGCCCGGCGGCGCGGCGGTGCTGCGCGAGGGCGTCGAGGTAGGCGTTGGCGGCGGCATAGGCGGCCTGGCCCCCACTGCCCCACACCCCGCTGACGGAGGAGAACAGCACGAACGCCGACAGGTCCAGGTGGGCGGTCAGCTCGTGGAGGTGGCGGGCCCCGGTGGCCTTGGCGGCGGCCACGGCGACGAGCTCGGCCGGGGCCATCTCGCGCAGCGGCGTGAACTGGGGCAGCCCGGCGGCGTGAACGACGGCGCTCAGGTCCGCGATGCCCTCCAGCAGCGCGGCCAGCGCGCCCCGGTCGGCCACGTCGCAGGCCGCGATGGAGACCTCCGCGCCCAGCTCACGCAGCTCGGCGGCCAGCCGCTCGGCGCCGGGGGCCTGCGCGCCCCGGCGCCCGGCCAGCACGAGGCGGCGGGCGCCGCCCCGGGCGAGGAGGCGGGCGGCGTGCGCGCCGAGCGCGCCCGTGCCCCCGGTGATCAGGACGGTCCCGACCGGGCGCCACGGTTCGGCGCCGGGGGCCCGGTCGCCGGTGCGCCGGGCGCGTTCGAGGCGGGGGACGAAGACGCCGGAGTCGCGGAGGGCGAGCTGGTCCTCGGCCGGGCCGTCCTGGGCTCCGGCCAAGGCCCCGGCCACGGCGGCGGCCAGGCGTTCGGCGGCGCGGGGGCCGAAGGCGGGCGGCAGGTCGATCAACCCGCCCCAGCGCGCGGGTTCCTCCAGCGCGGCGGCCCGGCCCAGGCCCCACAGAGCGCCGTGCGCCGGGCGGCGCACCGGGTCGGAGGGCCCGGTGGACACGGCCCCGTTGGTGACACACCACAGCGGCGCGTCGATCCCCGCGTCCCCCAGGGCCCGCACGAGCGCGGCGGCCTCGGCGGCGACGGCGACGGGGTCCTCGGCATGCGTGACGGCCGGGTCGCCCGCAGCGCCCCTCTCCCCCGACCCGACCGGGACTTCGGGACGAGCCGGGCTGCCTGCGGCGCCGGAGGCCCCCGGCGCGCGGAGCGCGAGCAAGGACAGCACCCCCGCCGCTCCCCCAGCCGGGACAACGGCGCGCAGCAGCGCGGCCAGCTCCTCCCGGCCGGTCCCGGACGCGGAGGCGTGCGCGAGGAGGGGCGTGGCGCCGCGCGCGCGGAGGGCGTCGGCGCAGGTCTCGGCGGCCGGGTCCCCGGCCCCCGGCGCCAGGATCAGCCACGTGCCGTGCAGGGGCGCCTCCCCGGCGGGGCGGGTCAGCGGCGTCCAGCGGACGCGGTAGCGCAGGCGGTCGGACTCGGAACGCTCGCGGGCGCGCCGCCGCCAGGCGGCCAGGGCCGCGGCCACCTCGCTCAGCGGCGCCTCGGGCGCGACGCCCAGACGGGCGGCGATCTCGCCCTCCGTCCCCTCCACGGCCCGCCACAGCTCCTCGGCGGCGCCGGGTTCGTCCGCGGCGCGCGGGGCCGGGGCCGGCGTCAGCCAGTAGTGGCGGCGCTGGAAGGCGTAGGTGGGCAGGTCGGCGGGGGGACCGGCCGGCCCGGCCCCGGCCAGGACCGGCTCCCAGTCGCAGGGCAGGCCGCGCACGTGCAGCCGGGCCAGGGCGGTCAGCAGGGCCTCCTCCTCGGGCCGGTCGGCGCGCAGCGCGGCGACGGCCTCGGTCCCGGCAGGCCCGGCGGAACTGCCGGAAACACCGGGGGTCTCGGCCAGGGCGTCCTCGGCGAGCGCGGTGAGGACGCCGCCGGGGCCGACCTCCAGCAGGGTGGTGGCGCCCTCGGCAGCCAGCGCCCGTACCGCGTCGTGGAAGCGGACGGCCTGCCGGACGTGGCGCACCCAGTGCGCGGGGTCGGTCAGCTCCTCCGGCTCGGCGAGGCGGCCGGTCACGGCGGAGACGACGGGCACCTCGGGCCGGCGGAACGTCAGCCCGTCGAGCACGGAGCGGAACGCGGCCAGCATCGGCTCCATCAGCGGCGAGTGGAACGCGTGCGAGACCGGCAGCCGCTTCACCCGCCGCCCCCGGGCAGCCAGTTCGTCCGCGATGCCCGCGACGGCGTCCTCCGCGCCGGAGAGGACGAGGGAAGAGGGGCCGTTGACGGCGGCGATGCCCGCGCGGTCGTGGCAGGCGGCGAGCAGCGGGGCGACGTCCTCCTCGGTGGCCTCGACGGCGATCATGGCGCCGCGGTGCGGGAGTTGCTGCATCAGCCGCCCGCGCGCCGCGACGAGGGCGGCGGCGTCGGGGAGGGTGAGAACGCCGGCGGCGTGAGCGGCGGCGAGCTCCCCGATCGAGTGGCCGGCCAGCAGGTCGGGCCGCAGGCCGCAGGCCAGCAGGAGTCGGTGCAGGGCCACTTCGAGGGCGAACAGCGCGGGCTGGGTGAAGCAGGTCTGCTCCAGCGCCCGCCGGTCGGCGCCGGTGGTGCCGAACACCACGTCCGCCAGCGGGCGTTCGAGGTGGGGATCGAGGTGGGCGCACGCCTCGTCGAAGGCGTCGGCGAACGCCGGGTGTGCCGCGTGGAGTTCGCGCCCCATGCCCAGCCGCTGGCTGCCCTGTCCGGAGAAGAGGAACGCCAGCCGCCCGGCGGCGCCCCCGCGCGGCGCGCTGCCGACGAGCACGGCGGCGCCGCGGGGCCCGGCCGCGCCGTTCCAGCCCGCCGCCCCGGGCGCACCGGGTGCGCCATCGGCCCACGTCCGTGCCGTTGCGCCGCTCTGGCGCGCGGCGCCGGGCGTCCCGGCGGGGGCGGCGAGCGTTTCGAGGCCGGACAGGAGCGTGGCGCGGTCGCGGCCGAGGACGACGGAGCGATGGTGCAGCGCGGTGCGCGTCCCGGCCAGCGCGCGTGCCACGTCGAGGGGCGTCTGCCCGTGATTCGCACGAAGGTGCGCCAGCAGCCGCGCGGCCTGCGCGCGCAGGGCGTCGCCGTCCGAGCCCGAGACGACCCACGGCAGGCAACGCTTCGGCGCCGCGTCGGCGGACGGCTCAGCCACGGGCGGCAGGGGCCCGGAGGTGTTGTGCGAGGACGCCTCCGCCGCCAGCGGCGCTCGCCCGGCCGGCACCGGCACGGCCGCGGGCGAGGCCCCCGCGGGCGTTCCGCGTCCGGGCGTTCGGGCCGGGGCGGGCCCGGCACCCGGCGCCTCGCCTTCAAAGGCCGCGTCCGAGGGCGGCCGGGCGCCGGCCGGCGCGGCGTCGTAGCGGGAGGCCGCCGGCAACGGCACCGCCGCGGGCGCCTGTTCCAGGACCACGTGGGCGTTCGTGCCGCTGACTCCGAAGGCGGAGACGGCGGCGCGGCGGGGGCGACCCGTCTCGGGCCAGGGCTCGGCGGCGGTCACCAGGCGGACCGCGCCGGACCAGTTCACGTGCGGGGTGGGCCGGTCCACGTGCAGGGTCGCGGGCAGCAGCCCGTGGCGCAGCGCGAGGACGGTCTTGATGACTCCGGCGACTCCGGCGGCGGCCTGGGTGTGGCCGAGGTTGGACTTCAGCGCGCCGAGCAGCAGCGGGCGCTCGGGGTCCGGCCGGTCGCGGCCGTAGGTGGCCAGCAGGGCCTCGGCCTCGATCGGGTCGCCCAGGGCGGTGCCGGTGCCGTGCGCCTCGACGGCGTCCACGTCGGCGGGCGTGAGGCCCCCGGCCGCCAGGGCGGCGCGGATGACGCGCTGCTGGGCGGGGCCGCTGGGGGCGGTCAGCCCGTTGGAGGCCCCGTCCTGGTTGACGGCCGAGCCCCGGACCACGGCCAGGATCGGGTGGCCGTTGCGGCGGGCGTCCGACAGCCGTTCGACCAGCAGCATGCCGACGCCCTCGGCCCAGCCGGTGCCGTCGGCCCCGGCGGCGAAGGGCTTGCAGCGGCCGTCGGGGGCCAGGCCGCGCTGGCGGCTGAACTCCACGAAGGCGCTGGGGCTGGCCATCACGCAGGCCCCGCCGACCAGCGCGAGGTCGCACTCGCCCTGCCGCAGCGCCTGCCCGGCCAGGTGGAGGGCGACCAGCGAGGAGGAGCAGGCGGTGTCCACGGTCACCGCCGGGCCCTGGAGGCCGAGGGCGTAGGCGAGGCGGCCGGAGGCGACGCTTCCGGCGCTGCCGGTCAGGAGGTGGCCCTCGACCTCCTCGGGCACGGCGTCCAGGCCGGTGCCGTAGCCCT
Organism: Streptomyces boetiae; assembly: GCF_031845405.1. Classification (NCBI taxonomy): domain Bacteria; kingdom Bacillati; phylum Actinomycetota; class Actinomycetes; order Kitasatosporales; family Streptomycetaceae; genus Streptomyces; species Streptomyces boetiae. The sequence continues at coordinate 10,382 of NZ_JAVREN010000059.1, read as the reverse complement.
GGAAGCCGGTGCCGACGAACACGCCGGTCTGGGTGCCGCGCAGGGCGGCGGGGTTGAGCCGGGCGCGTTCGACGGCCTCCCAGGCGGTCTCCAGCAGCAGCCGCTGCTGGGGGTCCATGGCCAGGGCCTCGCGCGGGGAGATCCCGAAGAACGCGGCGTCGAACTCCCCCGCGCCGTGCAGGAATCCGCCCTCGGTGACGTAGGTGGTGCCGGGCCGTCCGGGGTCGGGGTCGTGCAGGGCGTCCAGGTCCCAGCCCCGGTCGGCGGGGAAGGCGGTGACGGCATCGCCGCCGGAGACCAGCAGCGCCCACAGCTCCTCGGGGGTGGCGACCCCGCCGGGCAGGCGGCAGCTCATCGCGACGACGGCCAGCGGCTCGTCTGCGGCAACGCCCATGGCCGGGGCGGTCGTTGACGCGGGCGCCGCGTCCGCCCCCGGGAGGTCGGCGGCCAGGCTCGCGGCCAGGCCGGCGGGGGTGGGGTGGTCGAAGACCAGCCCGGCGGGCAGCGGCAGGCCGGTGGCGGCGGCGAGCCGGTCGCGGAACTCCACGGCCGTCAGCGAGTCGAACCCGAGGTCGGTGAACGCCCGGCCGGGCGCGACCGCTTCGGGCCCGGGGTGGCCGAGGACGGCGGCGGCCTGGGCGCGGACCAGGTCGAGCAGGGCGCGTTCGCGCCCGGCGGCGGGCAGGGCCGTCAGCCGGGCGGCGAACGCCCCCGTGTCGGCGGCGTGTCCGGCGCCCTCGGGGTCCTTGCCCGCCTTCGGGCGGGCGCCGGGGAGGTCGGCCAGGAGCGGGCTGGGGCGGGCGACGGTGAAGGAGCGCGCGAAGCGTTCCCAGGTCACGTCCGCGACGGTGACGGCGATGTCCCCGGCGGCCAGGGCCAGGTCGAGGGCGGCGAGCGCCGCCTCGGGGGCCAGGGCGGGCAGGCCGCGCCGCCGCAGGTGCTCCCCGGCATCGGCGCCGCCCGCCATGCCCTCCCCGGCCCAGGGACCCCAGGCGACGGAGGTGGCGGGCAGCCCGGCGGCCCGGCGGTGCTGTGCGAGGGCGTCGAGGTAGGCGTTGGCGGCGGCGTAGGCGGCCTGGTTGCCGCTGCCCCACACGCCGGCGACGGAGGAGAAGAGGACGAACGCCTCCAAGGGACGTTCGGAGCCGAGGAGTTGATGGAGGTGGGCGGCTCCGGCGACCTTGGCGGAGAGCACGGCGGCCAGGTCGGCCGTTTCCGTGTCGGGCAGCGGGGCGAACTGGGGGGCGCCGGCGGCGTGAACGACGGCGCTCAGGTCCTCGATGCCCTCCAGCAGCGCGGCCAGCGCGCCCCGGTCGGCCACGTCGCAGGCCGCGATGGAGACCTCCGTACCCAGCTCACGCAGCTCGGCGGCCAGCCGCTCGGCGCCGGGGGCCTGCGCGCCCCGGCGGCCGGTGAGGACGAGGCGGGGGGTGCCGCGCGCGGCGAGGGTGCGGGCGAGGTGGGCGCCCAGGGCGCCGGTGCCTCCGGTGATCAGGACGGTGCCGCCGGGGCGCCAGGCCGGGAGGGCGGGGCCGGGGAGGGGGGCGCGGGCCAGGCGGCGGGCGTAGGTGCCGGCGGCCCGGACGGCGAGCTGGTCCTCGCGCATTCCGCCCGGGCCGGGGGCCGGGGCGGTGACGGCGGCGGCCAGGCGCCGGGCGGCGCGTTCGTCCACGCGCTCGGGCAGGTCGATCAATCCGCCCCACAGGGCGGGGAGTTCGAGGGCGGCGGCGCGGCCGAGGCCCCAGGCCGTCGCCTGGAGGGGGCTGCGCAGCGGGTCGGACCGGCCCACCGAGACGGCGCCGCGCGTGACGCACCACAGCGGGGCGGCGGGCCGGTCCGCCAGGGCGCGGGTGAGGGCGGCGGTCAGCGCCAGGCCCGCCGGGAGGCCGGGGTGGGCCGGGTGCGGGCGTTCGTCCAGGGCCAGCAGGGAGAGCACGCCGGCGGGCGCGCCGTCGCCGGGGGCGGGCAGCCGGGCGGCCAGGGTCCCGGCCTCGTCGCCGGGGGCGGCGGCGAGGCGGGTGACTGCGTGCCCGAGGCCGGTCAGGGCGGCCTCGACGGCCTCGGCCACGGGGGCGTGGGCCGGGTCCTCGGGGACGGCCAGCAGCCAGGGCCCGGCGGGGGCTTTTCCCTCCGCCGCGACGCCGCCGGTGCGGGGGGCGTCGGGGACAGGCCGCCAGGTGGCGCGGTAGCGCAGGGCCTCCTGGGTGGAACGGTCGCGCCGCCGCCGTCGCCAGCCGGCGAGGGCGGGCAGCAGCGCGGTCAGCGACTCCTCGTTTTCCAGGGCGAGTTCGCGGGCCAGCGCGGGCGCGTCCTGCCGCTCCACCGGCTCCCAGAACGCGGCCTCCTCCCCCGGCGCGGCCGGGCCCTTCGCCGGGGCGGCGGGCGCGGACGGCCAGTAGGTGCGGCGCTGGAAGGCGTAGGTCGGCAGCGGCACCGGCCGGGGCGGCGGGGCACCCGGGGCCGTGAAGAACCGCTCCCAGTCGACGACGGCGCCGCGCTCGTGCAGCCGCCCGAGGGCGGCCACGGCGCTGAGGGTCCCGGGCCGGTCGGGGCGCAGGGCGGGAACGGCCGCCCGCAGCGCGTCGGCGGCGGCGGGCGCCGCCCCGGGGCGGGGTTCGTCGGCAGCCTGGGCGGCCAGGGCGCTGAGGACGCCGTCGGGCCCGAGTTCGAGGCAGGCCGCGACGGAACGGTCGCGGCCGAGGTCGTTGAGGGCGTCGGCGAAGCGGACGGTGGCGCGGGCGTGCCGCACCCAGTGCGCGGGGTCGGCGAGTTCGCGACCGGTCAGGCGGGCGCCGGTGAGGGTGGAGACGACGGGGACGCGCGGCTCGGCGAAGGACAGGCCGGCGGCCAGGGCGCCGAACTCCTGGAGCATCGGCTCCATCAGCGGCGAGTGGAAGGCGTGGGAGGCGGGCAGGGGCTTCACCCGCCGCCCCCGGGCGGCCAGTTCGGCCGCGATCCGCTCCACGGCCTCCCGCGCGCCCGAGAGGACCACGGAGGAGGGGCCGTTGACGGCGGCGATGCCCACGCGGTGCGCGTCGGGCGCCAGCAGCTCCGCAACCTCCTCCTCGGTGGCCCGGACGGCGGCCATGGTGCCGCCCCCTGGCAGGGCCTGCATCAGCCGGGCGCGGGCGGCGACGAGGGCGGCGGCGTCCGGCAGGGACAGCGCGCCGGAGAGGTGGGCGGCGGCCAGCTCGCCCACGGAGTGCCCGGCCAGGACGGCCGGGCGCACGCCCCAGGACTCGTAGAGCCGGAAAAGCGCGGTGTGCAGGGCGAACAGCGCGGGCTGCGCCCAGCCGGTGGCCCGCAGGGGCCGGGGGTCCTCCCCGAACACGACCTCGCGCAGGGGGCTTTCCAGGTGGGGGCCGAGCGCGGCGCAGGCCGCGTCGAAGGCGTCGGCGAACTCGGGGTGGGCGGCGTGCAGGTCGCGGCCCATGCCGGGCCGCTGGCCGCCCTGCCCCGAGAACAGCACGGCCACCCGCCCGTCCCCGCCGGGCACGGCCGTCGAGCCCCGGGCCTCGCCCCGGGCCACGGCCTCCAGCCCGCGCAGCAGTCCCTCGCGGTCCTCGGCCGTGACGACGGCCCGGTAGGGCAGGGCTGCGCGGCGGGTCGCCAGGGTGCAGCCGGCCTCCCACGGGTCCACGGGGTGGGCGGCCAGGTGCTCGCGCAGCCGCCCGGCCTGCGCGGCCAGCGCCTCGGGCCCGGCCCCGGCGAGGACCCAGGGCGCGGCCGGGCGTGCCGTGCCCCGGCCGTCGCCGGACGGCGCGGGGGCATCGGCCGGGGCTTCCTCCAGGATCACGTGGGCGTTGGTACCGCTGACGCCGAAGGAGGAGACTCCCGCGCGGCGGGGGCGGCCGTTGGGCTTCCAGGGGGTGGGGGCGTTGAGCAGGGCGACGCCGCCGGCGTCCCAGTCGACGTGGGGGCTGGCCTCGCCGGCGTGGAGGGTGGGGGGCAGCAGGCCGTTGCGCAGGGCGAGGACCATCTTCAGCACGCCCGCGACTCCGGCGGCGGCCTGGGTGTGGCCGAGGTTGGACTTCACCGAGCCGATCAGCAGCGGACGCCTGCCCGGGCGGTCGCGGCCGTAGGCGGCCAGGAGGGCGCCGGCCTCGATGGGGTCGCCCAGGGTCGTGCCGGTGCCGTGGGCCTCGACGGCGTCCACGTCGGCGGGCGTGAGGCGCGCGTCGGCCAGGGCCGCGCCGATGACCCGCTCCTGGGCGGGGCCGTTGGGGGCGGTCAGCCCGTTGGAGGCCCCGTCCTGGTTGACGGCGGAGCCGCGCACGACGGCGAGGACGGGGTGCCCGTTGCGGCGGGCGTCGGAGAGGCGTTCGAGCAGCAGGATGCCCGCGCCCTCGGCCAGGCCGGTGCCGTCGGCCCCGGCGGCGAACGCCCGGCAGCGGCCGTCCGGGGACAGGCCGCGCTGGTGGCCGAAGGCGATCAGCGCGCCGGGCGTGGACATCACGGTGACGCCGCCGGCCAGGGCCAGCGTGCACTCGCCGCGCCGCAGCGCCTGGGCGGCGAGGTGGAGGGCGACCAGGGAGGAGGAGCAGGCGGTGTCCACGGTCACCGCCGGGCCCTCCAGGCCGAAGGTGTAGGCCAGGCGGCCGGAGAGGACGGAGGCGGCGTTGGCGGTGAGCAGGTGTGCCTCCTCGGCACCGCCCGGACCGGCCGCGTAGTCCTGCCCGTTGGTGCCCGCGAAGACGCCGGTGGGCGTGCCGCGCAGGCCGGTGGGGTCGAGGCCGGCGCGCTCGACGGCCTCCCAGGTGATCTCCAGCAGCAGCCGCTGCTGCGGGTCCATGGCCAGGGCCTCGCGCGGCGAGATGCCGAAGGGCTCCGGGTCGAACGCGCCCGCGTCGTGCAGGAATCCGCCGCCCTCGGGCAGTCCGGGCACCTCCGCGTCCCCGGCCGCGTGCCGGGCCAGCGTCTCCTCCCAGCCCCGGTCGGCGGGCAGCGGGATCAGGGCCTCGCCGCCCTCCGCCAGCAGCCGCCACAGCTCCTCGGGGTCGCGGATCTCGCCGGGGAAGCGGCAGCCCATGCCGATGACCGCGATCGGCTCGGACCCGGCCCCGGGCCCGCCCGCGCCGGTTCCCGACGGGGCGGCGGGCGCGGGGCGTTGACTCCGGCCCGCCGTGTCCCCGGCCGGACCCGCGACGCTCTCGCTCAGGTAGGCGGCGAGGCGGGCGGCGGTGGGGTGGTCGAAGACGACGGTGGGCGGCAGGCGCAGGCCGGTGGCGGCGGCCAGCCGGTTGCGCAGCTCCATGGCCGCCAGGGAGTCGAACCCCAGCTCGCGGAACGCCCGTTCCGGCGCCACGTCCTCGCCCGCGCCGCCCTCTCCCGGGCCTTGCTGGGTGCCCAGGCCGAGGATCGCGGCGACCTGCTCGCGGACCAGACGCACCAACCGCTCGCGCCGCTCGGCCGGTTGGAGGCCGCGCAGGACGTCCGCCGCCCCGCCCGCCTCGGTGTCGGCCCCCGCGGCGGCGGCGCGCCGCGCCGGGGCGCGCACGAGGCCGCGCAGCAGCGCGGGCGGCCCGCCCTCGGCCGCCGCTCGGGCGCGCAGCGCGGACCAGTCGAACCGGGCCGGGATCAGGTCCGCTTCGTCCCGGCCGAGCGCCGCGTCCAGCAGCGCCAGGGCGTCCGGGACCGGCAGCGGGACGACGCCGGAGCGCGCCATGCGGGCCAGGGCGCCGGCGCCCAGCCCGGTCTGCTCTCCGCGCTCCTCCCACACGCCCCAGGCCAGCGAGGTGGCGGGCAGGCCCTCGGCGCGGCGGTGCGCGGCGAGGGCGTCGAGGAAGGCGTTCCCGGCGGCGTAGGCCCCCTGGCCCGCGCCGCCGACGACTCCGGCGAGGGAGGAGAACAGCAGGAACGCGGCGGGCGCCGCCTCCCGGGTCAGCTCGTGCAGGTGCCAGGCCGCGTCCGCCTTGGGGCGCAGCACGCGCTCCAGATCCTCGTCGGCGAGGGTGGCGACGAGGCCGCCGGCGACGACGGTCGCGGCGTGGACGACGGCCGTCAGGGGGTGCCGGGCGGGGATGGCGTCGAGCAGGGCGGCGTCGTCGGCGAGCTCGGCCAGCACCAGGCGCCCGGGGTGCTCGGAGCGGGCGGAGCGCAGAAGGCCGCGCGCGGCGGCGTGGGGCAGGCCGCGGGTGAGGACCACCAGCCGGGAGGCGGCCAGGCGCTCGTCCGCCAGCCAGGCGCGGACGGTGCCCAGCGCCCAGCGGGCCGCTTCCCGTGCCCGCTCGGGGAGTTCGCCGCCCGCCGGGTCCGGCGCGGGCGCGACCAGCACCTCGGGCGGCGGCGCCCCGGCCTCCAGCGAGGCGGCCAGGGCCGCCAGGTCGGCGTGCGCCTCCGCACCCAGCGCGGCGGCGCAGGCCGCGTCGCCGCCGAGGACGGCCCAACGGCCGCCCTGCGCGGGCGCGTTCGGCAGCGCCAGTGGCGCCGGCTCCACCCGGTAGAGGTCCGCCGGCCCCTGGGGCGGGAGCGCGGCGAGCTGACCCGGCGTCAGGGGCCGGAAGGTGAGCGTGCCGACGGAGACGACGGGCCGCCCGGCGGCGTCGGAGGCCGTCAGCGTGACGGCACCCGAGGCGGCGCCCGGCCCCGTCGCGGGCGCCAGCCGGACGCGCAGCAGCGCCGCGCCGGAGGCGTGCAGGCGGACGTTCTCCCAGGAGAACGCCAGCCACCCGCCGCCCTCGCCGCCCTCCGGGGCCGGGGCCAGCGGGCCGAAGCCGACCGCGTGCAGGGCGGCGTCCAGCAGCGCCGGGTGCAGCCCGAACCGGCCCGCCTCCGCCCCGGCCGGAAGCGCCACTTCCGCGAACGCCACCTGCCCGCACCGCCACGCCGCGCGCAGGCCCCGGAAGTGCGGCCCGTACCCGAAGCCCCGCGCGGCCAATTCCTCGTAGAAGGCGTCCAGTTCGACCGCCTCGGCGCCCTGCGGCGGCCAGGCCGCCTCCGGCCCCGGTCCGGCCGCGTCCCCCTCGGCCGACTCGGGGGCCAGGACGCCCGCCGCGTGGCGCGCCCACTCCCCCGCGCCCTCCGGGGCCGAGGCGGGCCGCGCGTGCACGGACACCCGCCGCCGCCCCGAGGCGTCGGCGGCCCCCGCCACCACCTGGACGTCCGTGGCCTCGCCGTCCGCGCCGAGCACGAGCGGGGCCTGCACCGTCAGCTCCTCCAGCGTGCCGCACCCGGTGCGGTCCCCGGCGGCGACGGCCAGCTCCACGAAGGCCGTGCCCGGAAGCAGCACGGCCCCGCCCACCCGGTGGTCGGCCAGCCAGGGGTGGGTGCGCGTGGACAGCCGCCCGGTCAGCACCAGGCCGCCGGGCTCCGCCGGCTCGGCCGGCGCGAGCGCGGCGCCCAGCAGCGGGCTGTCCGCCGCCGCGAGCCCGAGGCCGCCCGCGTCCCCCGGCCGGTGCGGCGCCTCCAGCCAGTAACGCCGGTGCTGGAAGGGGTAGGTGGGCAGCGGAACGAACTCCGCCCGCTCGGCCGCGCCGGGGAAGACCGCGTCCCAGTCCAGGTCCACGCCGTGGACGTGCGCCTCCGCGAGCGAGCGCAGGAAACGGCCCCGCCCGCCGTCCTCGCGGCGCAGCGTGCCCAGCGCGGCGGCCGGGCTGTCGGCGGCGTGCAGGGTCTCCTGCACGCCCACGGTCAGCACCGGGTGCGGGCTGACCTCGATCAGCGCGCCGTGGCCGTCCTCCAGCAGGGCGCGCGTGGCGCGTTCGAAGTGCACGGTCTGCCGCAGGTTGCGGTACCAGTACGCGGCGTCGCCCAGCTCGGCCAGGTCCAGCGGCCCGCCGGTGACGGTGGAGTAGAACGCCACCTCCTCGGCGCCGCGCGCCTCGGCGGGGGCCGGACGGATGCCGGAGAGGGCGTCGAGGATGCGCTCGCGGACCTCCTCCACGTGCGGGCCGTGCGAGGCGTAGTCCACGGCGACCGGCCGGGAGCGCGCCTCCCCGGCCGCCAGCGCCTCGCGCAGCCCGGCCAGCGCCTCGGGCTCGCCCGAGACCACCACGGAGGAGGGGCTGTTCACGGCGGCCAGCGACAGGCGTTCGCCCCAGGGCTCCAGGAAGGGCGCCAGCCGCTCCGCCCCCAGGGCCACCGACAGCATCCCGCCCCGGCCCGCGAGCGCCGTCAGCGCCCTGCTGCGCAGCGCGACCACGGCCGCCGCGTCCTCCAGCGTCAGCGCCCCCGCCACGCAGGCGGCGGCGATCTCGCCCTGGCTGTGCCCGACGACGGCCGCCGGGCGCACCCCGTAGGAGCGCCACAGCCCGGCCAGCGACACCATCACGGCGAACAGCGCGGGCTGCACCACGTCGACCCGCTCCAGCGGCGGCGCGCCCGGCGCCCGGCGCAGTACCTCCTCCAGGGAGTGCCCGGCCCAGTCCACGTGCGGGGCCAGCGCCTCGCCGCAGGCGCGCAGCCGCTCGCGGAACGCCGGTTCGTGGTCAAGGAGTTCGAGGGCCATGCCGGGCCACTGGGAGCCCTGGCCCGGGAAGACGAACGCCACCTGCCGGGCGGCGTCGGCGGCCGTGCCGCGCACCACCAGGCCCTCCGGCGTGGCGGCGTGCGCGCCGGGGTCGGCCAGGGAGGCCAGGGCCCGGTCGCGCTCCCGCGCGTCGGCGGCCAGGACGACGGCGCGGTGCGCGAAGGCGGTGCGGGTGGTGGCGAGGGCGTGGCCCACGGCCGAGGGGGTGAGGGAGAGGTCGGGGCGGCGGGCGGCGACCGCGGCGAGGTGGGTGCGCAGGCGGGCGGCCTGGCCGGCGAGGGCGGCGGGGGTGCGCGCGGTCAGCGGCCAGGGCACGGGCGGGCGGGCGTCGGGGGCCTCGGGGTCCTCAGGAGCCTCGGCCGGGACGTCCTCGTCGGCGGGGGGCTCCCGCCGGTCCCCGGGGGGCGCGGCGGTCAGGCGGCGGGCGGCGGCGCGCGGACGGCCGGGCCCCGGCTCGGGCAGCGCCTCCTCCAGGATGACGTGCGCGTTGGTGCCCGAGACGCCGAAGGCCGACACGGCGGCCCGGCGCGGCCGTTCCTCCCCCGCCTCCCCCGCCTCCGGCCAGGGCACGGCCTCGTTCAGCAGACGCACCGCGCCCGAGGACCAGTCCACGTGCGGGGTCGGCTCCTGGGCATGCAGCGTGGGCGGCAGCAGCCCGTTGCGCAGCGCCATCACCATCTTGATGACGCCGCCGACCCCGGCGGCGGCCTGGGTGTGCCCGAGGTTGGACTTCAACGACCCCAGCCACAGCGGCCGTCCGGGGTCCGGCCGGTCCTGGCCGTAGGTGGCGAGAAGGGCCTGGGCCTCGATGGGGTCCCCGAGGGCCGTGCCCGTGCCGTGCGCCTCGACCGCATCGATGTCCCCCGGCGCGAGGCGGGCGTTGGCCAGCGCCGCGCGGATCACCCGCTGCTGGGAAGGACCGTTGGGGGCGGTGAGGCCGTTGGAGGCCCCGTCCTGGTTGACGGCCGAACCGCGGATCACCGCCAGCACCGGGTGCCCGTTGCGACGGGCGTCCGCGAGGCGTTCCACCAGCAGCAGCCCGACGCCCTCCGACCAGCCCGTACCGTCCGCCGCCGCCGCGAACGCCTTGCACCGGCCGTCCGCCGCGAGCCCGCGCTGCCGGCTGAACTCCACGAACGTGCTCGGCCCGGCCATCACCGTCACCCCGCCGGCCAGCGCGAGGCCGCACTCCCGCTGCCGCAGCGCCGAAACGGCCAGGTGCAGGGAGACCAGCGAGGCCGAGCAGGCCGTGTCGATCGTCACCGCCGGGCCTTCGAGGCCCAGCGTGTAGGCGATGCGGCCGGAGGCGACGCTGCCCGAGTTGCCCGTGCCGACGTAGCCCTCCAGTTGCTCAGGGGCCTGCCCGCCCAGCCGCGAGACGTAGTCGTGGTACATCACGCCGACGAACACGCCCGTGCGGCTGCCGCGCAGCGAGGCCGGAACGATGGCGGCCCGCTCCACGCACTCCCACGCGGACTCCAGCAGCAGGCGCTGCTGCGGGTCCATCGCCAGGGCCTCGCGCGGCCCGATGCCGAAGAACGCGGCGTCGAAGTCCCCCGCCCCGTCGAGGAATCCGCCCTCGCGGGCGTAACTCGTGCCCGGCGCCTCGGGGTCCGGGTCGAACAGCGCCTCCAGGTCCCAGCCCCGGTCGGTGGGGAAGGGGGAGATCGCGTCCCGCCCCTCGGCCACCAGCCGCCACAACTCGTGCGGGGCGCGCACCCCGCCCGGGTAGCGGCAGCTCATGCCGACGATGGCGATCGGCTCGTGGTTCCGGCCTTCCGCGTCGCGCAGGCGCTGCCGCACCTGGCGCAGGTCTACGGTGGCGCGCTTGAGATAGTCCCGGAGCTTGCTGTCGTCAGTCATGGTTCGCGATTCCTCACGGCGCCGGACGGGCTGGGTCGGGGCGGGAGTCGGG
>NZ_JAVREN010000058.1:0-32387 GCF_031845405.1 Streptomyces boetiae | reverse complement strand
GGGGGCGGTGGGGGGCGGTCGGAGGTGGTCGGAGGTGGTCGGAGGTGGTCGGAAGTCGGTCCGGGTCGTCGGTCGGGGGTCCGCGTGCGCCGGGGCGCGGATCGGGTGTGGGCGGGGGCGTGCGCCCCGGCGGCGCGCGGGGGCGCGGGGCGTCAGGAGGGGCGTTCGGCAGGGCGGGCGGGCGCCAACGCGCGGCGCGTCCCCGGCCGTTCGCGCGCCCCCGCGCCCGGACCGGCCCCGCCCGCGGTTCAGGGCGCCGGGTCCCGGCTGCCCTCCGGCGCGACCCCGGACGGCACGCCGGGCGCGCCGCCCCCGGCCTCCGACGGGCCGGCCGGGGAGACACCCTCCCGGGAGGCGCCGGCCTCCGAGGCCGCCCCGGGGCGCCGGGCCAGCAGCGGAACGGCCGCGCAGCCGATGACGGCCGCGACGGTCAGGGCGGCCCGCGCCCCCGTGTCGTCGGAGGCGCCGCCCTGGCCGCCGATCGCCGTGGCCAGCGCGGGCCCGAGCGCGAAGCCGAGGCTGCGGGCGAGCTGGATCGTGGCCCCGGCCGAGGCGATCAGGGTCGGCGGCATCGCCGCCATGGCCAGGAACTGCGTCGGCCCCCCGTACAGCCCCATGCCCACCCCCGCCACGGCCAGCGGCCAGGCGACCTGCGCCAGCGACCAGTCGCCCAGCAGCGCCAGCGGCAGGTAGCCGGCCGCCACCAGGCACGCGCCGGTGACCGCGACCGGGCGCGGCCCGAACCGGTCCGCGAGCCGCCCGCCCGCCGGCCCGGCCAGGGCCATGCCCAGCGGGAACGCCAGCAGCGTCAGGCCGGTGGCCGATGCGCTGACCTCCTCGCCGCGCTGGAGGTGGAGCGCCACCACGAAGTGCACGGCCGCGAACGCCACTCCGAGCGCGAGGACCGCCCCGTTCACCGCCGCGCTGCCGGGCGTTGCCAGCACCGCGCGGACCGGGCGGCCGCCGGGCCCCCGCGCCCAGAGCACCAGCAGCGGCAGCGCGGGGAGGGCGAGCAGCAGCCAGGCGGGGGCGTTCACGGCGAGGGTGAGGGCCAGCAGCACGAGCGTGACCGCGCCGCCCACCAGGCCGGCGTCCGCGAAGGCCCGGCCGCCGGGCGCGGCGGGCCGCCCGGCGCGCGGCATCGCGGCGCGGACGATCAGCCAGGCCGCCACGCACACCGGCAGCTTCACCAGCAGCACGGCCCGCCAGCCGAACTGGTCCAGCAGGACGCCGCCCGCCATGGGCCCGCAGACGGCGCCCAGCGGCCCGAGCGTGGCGGGCACGCTCATCGCGCGCCCGCGCACCTCGGGGCGCACGGACTGGATGGCCAGCACCGGCATCAGCACGAACAGCACGGCGGCGCACGTGCCCTGGGCCGCGCGGGCCGCGATGAGCGCGGCGGCGTGCGGCGCCGCGGCGGCGGCCAGGCCGCACAGGACGAACCCGGCGACCGAGCCGAGCAGCACGGAGCGGAAGGGCGCGCGGTCCAGCCAGCGCCCGGCCGGGAGCAGGAGGGCGACGACCGGCACCTGGTAGCCCAGGACGGCCCACTGGGCCACGCCGTCCGAGGTGCCGAAATCCTCGCCGATGTCGGCGACGGCCACGTTGATGATGCTCATGTCGAGCATGGCGATGAACGAGAGCATCCCCGCGACCGCGACGAGGGCCCACTGATCGTGTGTGCTGCGGCTCTCCACCATCCGATTCCCCTGATCCCCCGGTAGGTCAGTCCCCTCGCGTGCTCCAGGAGTCGGGCGCGAGCGGGAGTTGGTTCCCGGGGAATCTGGTTTTTGTTCGAACCGTGGGCCGCACGGGGCGGGGGACGCGGCGGGCGCGTGCCCGTCCGCGTCCCCGGGGCTCAGGGCCTGCCTGCCCTGTCCAGCGAGGCGATGAGGTCCTCGCGCGCCCGCGCCACCCGCGAGCGCAGGGTTCCCACGGGGCGGCCCACCACGGCGGCGGCCTCCGCGTAGGGCAGCCCGAGCAACTGCGTGAGCACGAAGGCGTCCCGGCGGTCGGGGGAGAGGGCGTTCAGCAGCTCCGAGAGGGCCACCCCCTCCTCGAACCCCGGCTGGTGCCGGGGCTGGCTGTGCTCGGCGGCCGTCTCCCAGTCCTCGCCGCCGTCGATCGGCGGGGCCGCGGCCTTGGCGCGGATCTGGTCGGCGACCACACGGCGCGCGATCGTCAGCAGCCACACCCGCGCCGGCGCCCGGCCCTCGAAGCGCGGCAGGCTGCGCAACGCCCGCAGGTAGGTGTCCTGCACGAGGTCGTCCGCCGCCTGGCTGTCGGCGCTCAGATAGGTGATGTAGCGGCGGACGTCGAGCTGCGTGGCGAGGATGAAGCGCTCCGTCGCCCGGTGATCGCCCTCGCCGCCCGCCAGGGCCCAGTCGGTAATGGTGGTGTCATCGGTCTTCTCCGGCACGTCGGATCCCATGGTCTGCTCCCGTGGTGGTGTCGCTGTCTCGCGTCGGCGGGAGCGGCCTGCCGGCCGGCGGCGCGCGGTCATGACGGCGCGGCCGACCGCGGCTGCGTGAGCCTGGTCAGCGGAGGCGGCTCCCGGCGAGCGGGGTGAAGCCGTGAGCGATGTCGTGCGGGACCGGCCGCGGGGGCGGGCCGCGGGTGACGATGACGTGGGCCAGCCGCGGCCTGCGCGGGAGGGGCGCCGGGCCGGGCGGGAGGGGGTGCGCGGGCCGGGGAGGGGCGCAGGCGCCGGCGCGGGGGAGCGTCAACGGCCGTGCCAGCCAGGCGCGCAGGGCGCGTAACAGGCGGAAGGCCGCCCGCTCGCCGCAGGACAGCCACGCGCCGCCGCCCAGCGCGAGGAGGAGGTGGGCGGCGGTCATGCCGAGGTCGCCGCCCGGGCCGAGGTCGGCGGCGGACAGCAGGCCGAAGGGGTCGAGGGGACCGTCGTGCTCGTGATGCTGGTGGGGTCCGTGGTGCGTGGGGGGCCCGGCGGCCAGGTGCTCCGCGTGCCCGCCCCCGCCGGAGGGGTCCGCGCGGTGGCCCGCGTGTGGGGCGTTCCCCCCGGCGCCCGAGGGGAGCCCGAAGTGCCCCCCGTGCCCGGGCGGCGAGCCACCCGGCCCGGCCGCCGACTGCGCCAGCGCGAACAGCACGTGCAGCAGCCCCTGAACGGCCACCGCCGCGGCCGTCACCGGCACCGCCCGCCGCTCGCGTCCCGTGAACGGCCACACTGCCGCCGCCACGCACACCGCCGCCGGCGCCAGACACCAACTCGGCACCGGCACGCCCGACATCAGGGCGTGCCCCACCGCGGACAGCCACACGCAGACGCCGGCGAAGGCTGCGGCCCGCGTCCCTCGTGCCAGGATCCCCAGCTCCATGACTCCGCCATGGTCGCACGCCGGTCCGACAGCGGACGACGACGAAAGGGACGCGACCGGCGGAGCGGGACCTGTTTACCCGCCGCTCTCCCCACTGCCCCGCGCCCCGGCCGCGGAACGCCCCTCCAGCCGCCGGAGCGCGAGCAGGCCGCCCACGCCGGGCACGAACGCCCGCAGGCGGACCGCCGCCGCGGACGGCCCGGCCGCCGCGGGCCAGGCCAGGGCGATGGTGGCGAGGTAGGCGGTGCCGTGCACCGGGCCGGTCAGGGAGGACACCCAACCGGCGTGCACGGTCAGGAGGTTGGCCAGCAGGACGGCGAGCGAGACGGCCTCGGCGGCCGCCGCCGCACGCAGCGCGCGCGGGGCACCCACGGCGTTCACGCCCCCGTCGTGGAGCCGGGGCGGATGATCATCAGCACGACCACGACCGCCCACAGCAGGTTGAAGATCCCGGTGAGCATCGCGAGCCGGGCCGCGACGGACCGCCGCTCGGCCGCGTCCGCGCCGTTCCGGGAGGAGGCGAGCAGCACGCGCTGGCGCGGCAGGATGGCCAGCGCGAGAACGCCCGCGGCCAGCGCGGTCAGGATCATCGACGCTATGAGCCAGGCGTCGGTCAGCACCCCGAGCTGCGCGCCTGTGGCCAGCCCGAAGACGGGCACGGAGACCCCGACGACCGCGTAGCCGCGGCAGATCCGGTGCAGCAGCACCGCCACCCCGGCGTCCCGCCCGCCCGGGTCGGGGCCGTCGCCGCCCCCCTCCCGCGCGTAGCGGGGGAAGAGCGAGGCGGCGACCGCGATCGGCCCGACCACCAGGATCGCGGCCAGCACGTGCACGGACAGCAGGAACTTGGTCATGGCGGGCTCCTCGGGCCGTTCCCCATATGTTGGCTGCCAATAGATAGCACGCCTACGGCCCGAGTAGGTAGGCTGCCTACCTATGAGAGCGGACGCGGTGCGAGGACACCTGGACGGGCTGCTGCTCGCGGTGCTGGAGCCGGCCCCGCTGCACGGGTACGCGATCATCGCCGCCGTGCAGCGGCGCAGCGGCGGCGCGCTCGACCTGCGCACGGGCACGATCTACCCGGCGCTGAACCGGCTGGAGCGCCTCGGCCTGCTCAGCAGTAGCTGGGAGGCCGTCGGCGAGCGCCGCCGCCGCTGCTACGCGCTGACCGACGCCGGCCGCGCGGCCCTGGCGCAGGAGCGCACGGCCTGGCAGGAGTTCACGGCCGTCATCGGCTCGGTGCTCAACCCCTCCCCGCCGCCCCGGCCCGCCTCATGAGGGCCGCCCCCGCCCCGCCGGCCGAGCCCGTCGAGGAGTACGTCGCGGCCCTGGACGCCGCCCTGATCGGCCCGCGGCGCGCCAAGTCCCGGCTGCTCGCGGAGATCCGCGACGGCCTGAGCGACACCGTCGCCGCCTACGCCGACGCGGGCCTGACCACGGAGCGCGCCGCCGACCGGGCCGTGCGCGAATTCGGCACCCCGCGGGAGCTGATCCCCAGCTGCCAGCGCGAGCTGACGATCGCCCAGGCCCGGCACACCGCCCGGGTCATCGCCCTCACCGCGCCCTTCCTCCTCGCCTGCTGGTACCTCACCGGCTCGGCCGGCACCGGCACCGACTGGCTCCTGCCACGCCTCGCGCGGACCCTGGCCCTCCAGCTCTCCGGCGTGGCCGGCCTCGCCGCCCTCCTGGCCGCCGCCGCCCTCGCCGCCACCGGCACCCTCGCCCGCCGCCTCCCCGTCCCCCACCGCCTGCCCCTGGCCGTCGCCTGGACCGCCACCACGGCCGGCGCCGCGATGGCCGCCGCCACGATCCTGCTGGTCCTGGCCACCCTCCTGGCCGCGAACGCCCCCCTCCTCGCCCTGGCCACCACCCTGTCCGCGTTCTCCCACGCCACCATCGCCACCGCAGCCCGCACCTGCCGCCGCTGCGCGCACCGCGCGGCCCCGGTCGGCACCGTCTGAACGGGCCGGGCACAGGGGGCTTTGCTGCGCGGGGTCAGCCCGACGCCCTCGGCTGCTCGCATCGCAGACGGTGCCCCGGCGGTGTCACGCATGGGGGACAATGTGAGGCGATGAAGGCCCCATCGCCCGAGCCCGGACACGGCGGGTACAGCCCGTTCGCCCACCTCACCGTGCCTGGCGCCGCCTTCTACCGTCAGGTGATGGCCGCGTTCCTGGCCGCCAAGGAGCGGTTCGCCGTGCACCTGCGGCCCGAGGACGTGTACGGTGCGCTGCCGCCGGGGCAGCGTCCGGCGGAACTGGAGGCGGTGACCAGGGCCCTCGACAGCCTCGTCGGCTGGGGAAACCTCCGGGCCGATCCCGACACCGCCCGCGTCACGGCCGTCGAGGACTTCTACCGCAAGCGCTTCATCTACCAGCTCACGCAGGCTGGAGAGGCCGCCGAGGAGGCGCTGGCCGCCTACGACCACGCGCTCGGCCGCCGTGGCGCCCTCCAGGCCGTGGCCCTGCACGACATCGTCACCCAGCTGCGCGCCCTCCTGGTCCTCGCGGCCGAGGACGACCCCGACCCGGCCAAGGCCCACCTCGCGCTCGATGCGCTGGCCAGCCGGTTCGCCGCCCTGGCGGAGAACGCGCGGGCGTTCATGGGCTCCCTGCAACGCACCATCGACATGCAGGACATCGAGGTCGAGGCGTTCCTTGCCTACAAGGACCGGCTGATCCAGTACCTGGAGCGGTTCATCCAGGACCTGATCACCCTCGGCGGCCGGATCGCCCAGCTGATAGCCGAGCTGGAGGACGGCGACCGCATCGCGCCCCTGCTGCGGATGGCCGCGGCCCGCGAGTCCGCCGACGCTGCGCCCGACGAAGCCGAGGACGCCGCGGCCACGGCCCTCCAGCGCTGGTCCGGGCGCTGGTCCGGCCTCGCAGCCTGGTTCGTGTCCGAGGACGGCCGCCCGGCGCAGGCGCGGCTGCTGCGCGGCCGGGCTCTGGGGGGCATCCGGCAGCTTCTCGCGGTCGTCAGGTCGCTGAACGAGCGGCGCGCCCGCCGTTCGGACCGGTCGGCGGACTTCCGGGCTCTCGCCCGCTGGTTCGCCGAAGCCCCGGACGACGACGCGCGGCATCTGCTGTGGCGCGCGGCCTTCGGCCTGTACCCCGCCCGCCATCTCACCATCGACGCGGACACACTGGCGGAACGGGCGGCCCGGCCCGTCGCCGCCGCCACCCCCTGGGACGAGGCCGAGCCGCTGCGGATCAGCCCGCAGTTGCGGCGGACCGGCAGCTACGAGCGGCGCGGTCGGCCCCGCAGGGTCGAGGACCGGTCCCAGGCCAAGCGGCGGCTCGCCGAGATCGCCGTCAAACAGGCCGAGGAGATCGCCGCGGCCCGCACTCGCCTGGCCACGGGCGGCGAGCGCAGGCTCTCCGAGCTGGGGGAGCTGGACCCCCTCGCCTTCGGCCTGTTCCTCCACCTGCTCGGCGACGCGCTGGCGACCTGGCGGCCCGGCACGACGCGAACGGTTGCGACTAGCAACGACGGCTCCATGGAGATCCGCCTCACCGCTCTGGCCGGCGACGCCACTGCAGAGATCCGCACCCCGGTCGGCACCTTCCGCGGGCCGGATCACCGCGTCGAGATCATCGACCTCGCTCACGGCGGCGGGGTACGCGGCGGGGAGGACGCCAGGTGACCGCCCCCGCTTCCGACGCGTCGGCCGGACGTCACGCCGCCGACCTTCAGCGGGCCGGGCGTGTCCTCCTGAAGGAGCCCCTGCTGCGGGCAGGCGGCCGGCACGCCGACGAGTTCCGCCTAGTGCGGAGGCACGCGGCCGAGCTGCGTGAGTGGTTCGACCGCAACACCGGGTGGCAGCTGCACGTCGACGCCGAGGCTGCGCGGCTGCGCAAAGCGCCGGGTACGCACGACGACCCCACCCACCCGGCGCGCGAGGCGACCCGCGCGGCCGTGCCGTTCACCCGCCGCCGCTACGTCCTGTTCTGCCTGGCGCTCGCCGCCCTCGAACGCGGCGAGACGCAGACGGCGCTCGGACGGCTCGCCGAACAGGTGGTGCTCGACGCGGCCGACCCCCACCTGGCTGCCGCCGGGATCGCGTTCACCCTGGAACGCCGCGACGAGCGCCTCGATCTGGCCGCCGTGGTCCGCCTGTTGCTGCACCTCGGCGTGCTGCGTCGCGTTGCCGGCGACGAGGACGCCTACGTCGGCGGGGCCGGCGACGCCCTCTACGACGTGGAGCGACGTGTCCTCGCCGGGCTGCTGGCCGCCCGCCACGGCCCGTCGCTGATCGACGCCGAAGGCTTCGCCGAACGCCTCGCCGAGCTGACCGCCGAGACGGCCCTCGACAGCGACGAGATGCGCTCGCGCGCCATCCGGTGGAGCGTCACGCGCCGCCTGCTGGACGACCCGGTGCTCTACTACGACGAGATGACCGGCCCCGAGCTCGCCTACCTGACGCGGCAGCGCGGCTTCATCCTCGCGCGCATCACCGAACTGACCGGGCTCGTGCCCGAGGTGCGCGCGGAGGGCATCGCCATGGTCGACCCCCACGACGACCTCACCGATGTGCGGATGCCGGAGCAGGGCACCCGCGGCCACGTCACCCTGCTGCTCGCCGAGCACCTCGCCGCCGCCGGCGGGCCCGTCAGCCGGGCGGTGCTGCGGCGCCGGGTGCGCGAACTGGCCGCCGAGCACGGCGCGTTCTGGTCGAGGGCGGCGAAGGAGCCCGGCAGCGAGCCGGAGCTGGTGGAGCAGGCGGTGACCAGGCTCGCGGCCCTGAAACTGGTGTCCCTCACGCCGGACGGAGTCGCCCCCCGCCCGGCCCTGGCCCGCTACGCGGTCGGCGAGCCGGTCGTCCGCACGGCGACGACGCACGTCAAAGAGACGCACGCGCAGGAACGGCAGGAGCAACGGTGACCGCCCTCCCCGCCCCCGCACCCGGCCGCTGGCGGCCGCTGCGCATCGGGCTCGTCGACCTCTTCTACTACGACGTCGAAGAGTTCTGGTTCCGCGACGGCCGGCTGCTGCTGCGCGGCAACAACGGCACCGGGAAGTCCAAGGTGCTCGCGCTCACCCTGCCTTTCCTCCTGGACGGCGACCTGTCCGCCCGCCGCGTGGAGCCCGACGGAGACCCGGGCAAGCGCATGGAGTGGAACCTGCTCCTCGGCGGCGAGCACCCGCACCCCGAACGGCTGGGCTACGCCTGGATCGAGTTCGGACGCCTGGACCCGGCGACCGGCCGGTCCCACTGCCGCACGCTGGCCTGCGGCCTGAAGGCGGTCGCCGGCCGCGGCATCGCCCGCCACTGGTTCGCCGTCACCGACCAGCGCATCGGCGAGGATCTCAACCTGCTCGACGCCACCGGCACCGCGCTCTCCCGCGACCGGCTCTCCGACGCCGTCGCCGGTCGTGGCCGTGTCTACGACCAGGCCAGGGCCTACCGCAGAGCCGTGGACGAGGCGCTGTTCGGTCTCGGCGAGACGCGGTACCAGGCCCTGGTGGACCTGCTGATCCAGCTGCGCCAGCCACAGCTGTCCAAACGGCCGAGCGAGGCGGCGCTGTCGCGGGCCCTGACGGAGGCGCTGCCGCCGATGGACCAGGCGGTGATCGCCGACGTGGCGGAAGCCTTCCGCTCGCTGGACGAGGAAAAGGACCAGCTGCGCGAGGCGACGGAGGCCCAGCGGGCGGCCTCCCGCTTCCTGGATCACTACCGCCGCTACGCCCGGATCGCCGCCCGCCGCCGCGCCCGGCTGCCGCGCAGCCGGCACGCCCGGTACGAGCAGCTGCAACGCGACCTGGCCCAGGCCCAGGCCGCACAGCGCGAGGCCGACCAGGACCGGACGGCGGCAGAGGAGGGGATCACGGCCCTCGACGACCGGGTTGCGCGGCTGCGGGCGCAGGACGACGCGCTGCGCGAGGGACCGGAGATGCGCAGCGCTCGGGAGCTGGAAAGGGCGGCGGCCGAGGCAGACCGCACCGCGCAGGAGCGGCGCCGCGCCGAGGGCGACCGGGACGAGGCGGCACGCCTGTACGCGCGGGCCGGGGAGCGCGCCGGCCGGGCGGAGCAACGCCTGGCGGATGCCCGGCTGCGGCTGGCGGACGCCCTGTCCGGCGAACGGCGGGCGGCGCGGGCCGCCCGCCTGAGCGGCGAGCTGCTGCCCGGGGGGGAGACCTCCGCGGACCGGGTGCCCTCCGCGGAAGGCACAACCGAGGCCGCGCTTCGAGGCCGGGCGGAGGACATCCTGGAACGCGGCCGCCGCGCTGTCGGCCACGTGGAGGAGTTGGCCGGGCGCGCCGAGCGGTCGGCCGCCGAGCGGCAGGCCGCCGGCCGACGTCTGGACGAGGCGGAGGCCGAGGTCACCCACACCGCCCAGCGGCAGGCGGAAGCGGAACAGGCCGCCTCGGACGCGGGCACCCGGCTGCTGGAGCAGGTGCGCGACCACCTGGCCGGCTGCGCCGAACTGCGGCCCGCCGACCCGGCCGGGCTGCTGGACCGGCTCCAGGACTGGGTGACGCACCTGAACGGGCCGAACCCGGCCCTGGCCGCGGCGTCCGAGGCGCACCGCGCCGCCGGTGCCGTTCTCGCCGACCGTCTGGCCGTGCTGGCGCGACGCCAGGAGGAGCTTCGGGAGCGGACCGACGTGGCGCGGCGGAGCCTCGCCGCCCTGGAGTCGGGCGGTCAGTCCGGCCCGCAGACCCCGTACACCCGCACGCCCGGTGCGCGGGACCGGCGGCCCGGCGCACCGCTGTGGCGACTGGTCGACTTCCGTGGCCACGTCCCCGGCGCCGACCGGGCCGCTCTGGAGGCCGCCCTGGAGGCGTCGGGGCTGCTGGACGCCTGGGTGTCCCCCGACGGCACCGCGCTGGCCACCGCCCTCGACCCCGGGGGGCACGACATCCTGCTGGTGCCCGACCGTACCGGGCCCGCCGCCAGGCCCTCGCTGGCCGACGCGCTGTGCCCCGCCGTGGACCACGGGGATCCCCGGTCCGCCGCGGTCGGCGAGGCGGCCGTGGGGCGCCTGCTGGCCACCATCGGCCTGGGAGCCGGCGAAGCCACCGGCACCTGGGTCGCCGCCGACGGTCGCTTCCGGATCGGCGCCCTCACCGGAAGCTGGGCCAAGCCCGCCGCCGAGTACGTCGGCGAGGGCGCCCGCGAGGAGGCCCGCCGCGCCCGCATGACCGCCCTCCGCGAGGACATCGCCGCCGCCGAGGCCGAGCGGGAGCATCTCGCGGCGGAACAGGCGTTCATCGGGGAACGCCGCCGCGCCCTCGACGCCGAGCTGGCGGCCCTCCCCGACGACGCCGGGCTCCGGCACGCCCACGCGCTCGCCGCCGCCGCCGCGGACGCCGCCCACCGGGCCCGCAGCCGACGGGATGAGCGCGCCGCCGAACTGGCCCAAGCCGCCGAGAAGGCCGCCGAAGCCGCCGCCGGACTCGCCGAGACCGCCGCCGACCTCGGCCTCCCCGCCGACCGTGAAGGACTCGCCGCCGTGCGCCAGGCTCTGGCCGACTACGCCGTGACCCTGGCGGCCCTGTGGCCGGCCCTGCGGGAGCGCGACGCCGACGAGCGATCCGCGGCCGAGCGCCGGGCCGAGGCCGAGGAGGCGGCCACCCGCATGGCAACCCTGGAGGAACGCGTCGGGGGGGCCATACGCGCCGCCACCACGGCCGCCGAACGCCACGCCACCCTGCGCTCCACCGTCGGCGCCGCCGTGGCCGAACTGGAGCGGCGCCTCACGGAGACGGCCGAGGCGATGCGGGCCGCGGACCGCGAGCTGCGGGGCGCCCGCGACGCGCTGAGCGCCGCCGGACGGCGCGCCGGGCGCGCCGAGGGGCTCATCGACCGGCTCCGGACGGACATCGAGGACGCGGTCGCCGCCCGCGCGGAGGCCATCACCGCTCTCCAGCGGTTCGCGGCGACCGGACTGCTCGCCGCCGCCCTGCCCGAACTCTCCATTCCCGACCCGCACGGCGAGCCGTGGGCGGCGACGCCCTCGATCGCCCTGGCACGCGCCATCGAAGCCGACCTCTCCGGCACCGACCACTCCGACGGCGCCTGGGAGCGCGTGCAGAAGCACCTGAGCGAGGAGTTCACCACTCTCCAGAACGCCCTCTCCCGCCACGGCCACACCGCCTCGGCCCGCATGACCGAGGAGGGCATGGTTGTGCACGTCGTCTACCAGGGGCGCACCCGCGCCGTGGCCGAGCTGACCGAGGCCCTGGCCGCCGAGGCCGGCGAACTGACCCGTATTCTGTCCGCCCACGAGCGCGAGATCCTGGAGACTCACCTGCTCACCGAGGTCGCGGGCACCCTGCACGAGCTGCTCGGCGCCGCCGAACGGCAGGTGCGGGCGATGAACAGCGAACTGGAGGAACGCCCCACCTCCACCGGCATGAAGCTGCGCCTGGTGTGGCGCCTCTCCCGCAAGGCCCCGGGCGGCCTGGCCCCGGCCCGCGAGCGACTGCGTCAGTCGATCGACGCCTGGTCCCCGCAGGACCGGGAGGCCGTCGGCGCGTTCCTCCAGGCCCGGATCGAACAGCAGCGCGGCGAGGACGAGTCCGGCAGTCGGCTCGACCACCTGACGGCCGCCCTCGACTACCGCGGTTGGCACGAGTTCGGCATCGAGCGGTACCAGCACGGCCGGTGGGTGCCCGCCACCGGCCCCGCCTCCGGCGGCGAGCGGGTGCTCGCCGCGTCCGTGCCGCTGTTCGCGGCGGCGTCCTCCCACTACGCGACGGCGGCCAGCCCGCACTGTCCCCGCCTGGTCACGCTCGACGAGGCGTTCGCGGGCGTGGACGACGACTCCCGCGCCAAGTGCCTCGGACTGCTGCACGCCTTCGACCTCGACGTGGTGATGACCAGCGAACGCGAATGGGCCTGCTATCCCCAGGTGCCCGGCATCGCGATCGCCCAGCTCTCCCGCGTGGACGAGCTGGCCGCCGTCCTCGTCACCCGCTGGGAGTGGGACGGAGTCACGCGGACACCGGCCCGGGAGACCCCGCCCTCCCCGGAACCGCTATGGACCTGACCCGCGTGCGACGCCTGCTCGGCACGCCCGAGCTGAGCTGGCTGCTTGACCGCAGCCGTCGCAGGATGGCCAGGGACGAGCCCCTCACCGGTCCCGTGACCCTGTCCCGAGCCACGGAGGCACAACGCGCCGCGGTGGAACGCCTGCTGGGACGCGCCCCAGGCACCGGCCGTACCCTCACCGTCCGGCTCGACACGGTGGACGATGTCCTGCGCCGCTCCGGGGCCAGCCCCGACGGCCTCGCCGCCGCAGTCGTCGCCCTCACCGGGCCCGTGGATCGCCTCGGCGGCACCCGCGCCCGCGAGGCGAACGCCTGGGAGCATGCCTACGCTCCCCTCGACACGCTCGCCCCCCGCCTCGCCGCCTGGAGCGAACGCCTGCGCCGCGACGGCCTCATCCGCCGCCTGGCGCGCACGCCCGACGCGGCCCGGGAACTCGTCCGGGACGCGGTGACCGCCCTGCGTACGCTGCCCGCCGAGCCGGCCGTCTCCCTCCCCGCCTTCGCCGCCCGTGCCCTCGGCAGTGCTCACGCCCTGGACGACGGCACCCCGCTGGCCACCCTCGTCCTGTCCGGGGTCCGCGCGCTGACCGGCTTCCCGGACGGCGCCGGTTCCGAGTGGCGCCGGGAAGCGTGGGCGTCGGCCGGACTCCTCCGCGACGACCTGTCCACCACCGTCCTCACGCATGGACTCAGGGGAACGCCGGCGCTGGACTGGCTGGCCCGCACCGGCGAGCCCGCCGTCCTGACACTCCGCCAGCTCACCCGCCACCCGCCGACGTCCCCGGCACCTGCCGTGCGCATCTGCGAAAACCCGGCCGTGCTCGCCGCCGCCGCCGACGCGTTCGGCCGCGACTGCCCACCCCTCGTCTGCCTCCAGGGCCAGCCCTCCGCCGCCGCGCTCACGCTCCTGCGGACCCTCCACGACGGCGGAGCCACCCTCCTCTACCACGGCGACTTCGACTGGGGCGGCCTGCGCATCGCCGCCACCCTCCTGCGCCGCGTCCCCTGGCACCCCTGGCGCTACAACGCCCTCGACTACCGCACCGCCGCCACGGCCACGCCCCTGGCCCCACCCCTGACCGGCACCCCCACCGACTCCCCCTGGGATCCCGCTCTGGCCCCCGCCCTGACCGAACTCGCCCGCCGCATCGAGGAGGAGACGGTGCTGGACGACCTGCTGTCCGACCTGGCCCCCTGACACCGTGCCCGCGATCTCCGAAGCCTTCGCCCGCGGCCCCTGCCGTATGGTGAAGCACGTCGTGTGAGCATCGAGGCGATACCCGCAGGAGTTCCGGCGAGGCAACGAGAGAGGTGGACACCTTGAGCAGCCCGGCTCATCACCCCATTCCTGTCCGTCGCGGACACCTGCGCGAAGCCGCCGAGCGCATCGAGCAGGCCACCGGCATGAGCGTTGAGATCATCGGAGGAACACTCGTGATGTTCCCGAGCCCGAGCGGCAAGCACGCCGGGATCATCATCGATCTGCGCGACGCCATCCGCCCCGGGCTCTCCGGCCTGTACGAGGCGTTCGAGAACGTGTCCGTCCCGATGCCCGACGACCCGGACGACTACGCGACTCCGGACCTGACCATCGGGCCACGCACGTTCAAGGATGACGAGGGCTGGCTCCTGGACGCGGACGCGGTCGAACTGGCCGTGGAGGTAATCTCTCCGACCGAGCGCCTGAAGGGCATCAACGAGAAGACCGCATGGTACGCAGCCGCAGGCGTCGTTCGACTCCTGCAGGTGGACCCGCGTACCGGCACTTGGTCGCTCTTCGGCCGTCCCGGAGAAGGAGAGTACAAGAGCGTCGTCCACGGCAAGTACGGCGAAGAGGTGCCGCTGCCCACGGAACTCGGCGGCGATCTGCCCACATCCGGCCTCCGCCTGTACGGCACGCGACCGAGCGGCTGACGACGCCAGCCCCCGACGCGCAGAGAGTCAGCGGTCCAGCGCACCTCAGGTGCCCGCCGGGGGAGCGGTAAATCCGGCGGCGTGCGCCGGGTAGTGCGTCTGTGTGTCCTGATGGAGCTGAGCGGGGTCGCGGATGGTGGGGTCGCCGTTCCGGCCGAAACCGATAGCTCTGTGCTGCCCTTGATCTCGCACGTCAGCGTGGTGTCTGTGACGACTTGTCGGCTCGTGTCGGCGCCGGCGGTGGGCGTCAGATCTCGGCGTCCAGGTCGAGGCGGTGGATGCCCGGCAGGTGGTCCTCCAGCTCGCCGGGCTCGAAGCGGCACATGCCGACCACGTGCCAGAATTCGCCCGCGATGTCGCCCTCGTACGTGAAGCCGCCGTCGGCGGTCAGCGCGGCCCAGCCGCCGGGGACGCCGATCAGGGTGATGCGCGGGTGGGCGGGCCTTCGGGTGGGACGGTCCAGAGGCGGACTGTGCCGTCCTCGCCACCGCTGGCGAGGAGTTCGCCGCTCGGGCTGAAGGCGAGGGAGAGGACCGGGCCGGTGTGGCCGCGCAGGCGGTGGCGGATCTCGCCGTCCCGCCGGACAATGGCGGTCCCGTCCCAGGAGGCGCTGGCCAGCCAGGCGTCGCCGGGGCCGTAGGCGACGGCGTACACCCGGTCGGTGTGGCCCGCGAGTTCGGCGAGAAGGCGGTTGCCGGTGATGTCCCACAGCCGCACGAAGCGGTCGTCGCAGCCCCTCCTTCCTGCTGCCGATCACGCCCGGCCCTGCCGACCTGCTGTTCGGCTTACGCCTGTCGCTCCTCTCCCGGCCCGACGCGTTGGGGCCGAGCCGGGAGCACGTCTACTACCGCGCGCCCAAGGGGCACGGTGAGCGCGCCCCGGCCCGCCTCCTTTGGTATGGCAGTCAGGGGGACACGCAGATCTTCCCCCACCCGGTACCGCTCGCGCGGCTTCGGCACCTCGCGGAGGCCGCAGGGCATACATTGGGCCTGCAGACGATCTTTCGCATCAGCCCGGAGCTGTTCCGCGCGGTCTACGAGGAAGGGCACTCCCGAGCGTGACGCAACCGACGGTCCGCGCGGTCCTGATGGCGCTCCGCCCACGTTTCGCGCTGCCATCCTCGACGGCACGAAGACGGCGGAACTCCGCCGCCGCCGGATCGCCATCCCAGTCGGCTCGTTGCTGGTCCTCTACGCCTCCTCACCCGAGAAGGCGCTGATCGGAACCGCGCGGCTCGATGCCCTGGTGGCCGACGAGCCGGAGCGTCTCTGGCCGCGGGTCGCATCCCGGGCGGGGATCTCGAACGCCGAGTACGGCCGTTACGCAGCCGGGGCCCCCGCGATGTCGGCGCTCTTCCTGGCGGACGCCCTCAGGCTGAGTAGCGGCGTGTCCCTGGGGACGTTGCGGATCACCCGTCGACACTTCACGGTGCCCCAGAGCTACCGCTATCTCGGCGCCGAGGAGC
Organism: Streptomyces boetiae; assembly: GCF_031845405.1. Taxonomy (NCBI): domain Bacteria; kingdom Bacillati; phylum Actinomycetota; class Actinomycetes; order Kitasatosporales; family Streptomycetaceae; genus Streptomyces; species Streptomyces boetiae. The sequence goes on along the minus strand of NZ_JAVREN010000058.1, from coordinate 16,676 downwards.
TGAAGGCCATCGGCGATACGTGCCCGGCGGGCGCCGAGTTGCTCAATCGCGCAATCGACCACGCCGCACTCTGACACCGCGTCATACTGCTCTGTCGCGCATCGCGCAGCTGTTCCGTCCCGCTCTGGAGGTGCCATGAGCGCCACTGATCCCGACCTTCTCCGCCTTCGGAAAGCACTGCACGGCTACCGCACGTCCCTGATCGACATGGGCGGACGCAACCGGCTCCTCAACTTCCGCCACACGAAGGTCGGAACACTGGAGATCACCGCGCCGCAGGTCGACGGGCTGCTGCGGTCCCTGGGGCGTGGGGCGGACTTCGCTTCCCTCGCCCCACCCGCGGCAGATGCGGCAGAGCCGAAGCAGATCCCCGGACCTGGGATCGTCACCCAGAAGGCGACCCAGGCCGCCCTCGATGCCTCGCTCTCACGGCTCGCGCGGCAGTCCCGGCAGATGTACAACGACTACGGCCTGTGGGTGCTCTGGCTGGGCATCGGCATGCTGGAGTGGCGGGAGGAGAACGCCCAGGAGGCCAGCCAGGCCCCGCTGTTGCTGGTGCCCGTGGAGTTGCGCCCCGGCCGGGACCGGCGGCTGCGGCTGCACGCCGCCGAGGACCAGGACCGCGTCGCCAACCCAGCCCTGGGCGTCCGGCTGGATCACATGGGCATCGACTGGTCCCCGGTCGCGGACGCGGATCCGGCCGAACCGGAAGCTGTGCTGGCGGCGGCCCGGAGCATAGCCGCAACGCAGGAGGGCTGGGCCGTCAGGGAGCGAGCCATCCTCGGTTTGTTCTCCTCGCATAAAGAGGCCATGTATCAGGACCTCCTGCAGAACGAGGACCGCATCCTGAATCACCCCCTGATGCGCGCCATCGCACTCGGCCCCGACGCCGGCCTGCCGGGCGATCTGATCGGCTTCGAGCCGCCGGACATCGACCGCATCGACGAGCTACAGCTCCCAGAACACGCTCCACTGGTCCTCGACGCGGACGCCTCCCAGCGCCGGTGCGTGGCGGCTGCCCTGGACGGCCGGTCGTTCGTGATGAACGGGCCGCCAGGCACCGGCAAGAGCCAGACCATCACCAACATCATCGCGGCCCTCATGCACGCGGGGCGCAGCGTCCTGTTCGTCAGCGAGAAGGCGGCGGCCCTGGACGTCGTCCGAAACCGGCTCCGCGAGGTCGGACTCGGAGACCTCGCGCTCGCCCTCCACAGCGGCGACACGAGCAGGAAGGCGGTGGCCACCGAGCTGGACCGGGTGCTCAACCACACCCGGCCCGTCACGGGCGCCGCGGCGTACGAACTGGTGCGGGCCCGCGAGCTGCGGGAGGCGCTCTCCGGCTACGCCGCCGCAATGAACCAGCTGCGGCAGCCGTTGAACCGTACCCTTCACGATGTCCTGGGCCGACTGGTCCGCCTGGAACAGCGGGAGGCGCCGCGTCTGACCCTTCCCCTCGGGTATCGATCCACTGTCCGTGGCCTGCGCGCCGAGAGTCTCCATGAACTCCATACCGCCACTCAGGCGCTCTCCCGCGCCTGGCGCCCCGTCGTCGAGGGCAGCGCCTACGTGTGGCGAGGTCTCGTCGGAGCCTCGGCACCGGCCGTGCTCGCGGAGGCCGCGGACGCGCTCACGGCGCTGCGGGTGGCCGTCGAGCGCCGGCCGTTCGCCGCCACCGCCGCGCCACCCCGGACGCTGCACGACATCCGAGGCACGATAGGCGCCTTGCGGCAGGGGCTGCCCGCCCTCACCGAGGCACCCCGGGCCAGAGACCTTCCCGAGGACGTGGCCGGCCAGCTCGCACGGCTCGCCGAAGCCTGGGAGGCGGCAAAGCCCGAAACGCCCGACGAGATGTTCGCCCTCTTGGGGCTGACCGACCTGATCGACGCCCCCCACCGTCCGCCGGCCCACTGGTTCGACCCGGAGGGGCTGGAACGGGCGCGGATCGCGGCCGGTGAATTCCGCCGGGCGCTGGCCGCCGAGGAGACGGCCCGATCCGCTGCCGAGGATGTCTTCACCGACGAGGTACGCGGGGTCGTCGACCTGCCCGCCATGGCGCGGCGGTTCGCCGAGCAGCACCGCGGCCTGTTCGCCCGCTTCTCCGACCAGTACAAGGCCGACCGGGAGGCCGCCGCCCGGCTCACCCGCGAGAGGGTGTGGAATCGCAAGGTTGCCGCCCGGCTGGACCAGGCGGTGGCCTGGCGCGAGGCGGCCGCAGAGGTCGCCCGCCTCGCGCAGACGCACCAGTCGCTGCTGGGCCGTTATACGCCCCGCACCTCCGCAGATCTTGCGGCGCTGGACGACGCGCTGGCGACCGCCGAGCGCGCCGTCCGGCAGTCCCAGCGGGTCGAGCGCCGGGACACCCTGGCCGATCATCTGGCCGACGGAGCCGACGGCGGCCCGCTGCCCCGCCTCCTCGCCGACGCCGCCCGCGCCGCCCTGCGGGACTGGTGCGCCATCGCCGAGCAGCGCGCCGAACGCTGGGCCGCGGCGGCGGGTCACCTTCTCGCCCTCTTCGACGATGCCCGGCTGCCCCAGCTGGCCCCCGACCTGCTCGGCCCCCTCGACCAGGCCGAGCAGGTCCTCAACGCGCTCCAGGCCGATCCCACAGGGCCGGAAGAGTGGCGGGCCTACCGCGACGCGATGGACGTTCTCTCCCGCCACGGGGTCGGGCACCTCGTGGCGCGCGCGGTCGAGGACCACGTGCCTGCCGACCGATTTCCGGACGCCGTCGAGTACGCGGTGCTCAAGTCATGGGCCGACGATCTCCTCGACACCGACGCTCGGCTGCGCACCAGCCGTGCCTCCGACCTGGACGCCCTGGTCGCGGAGTTCCGGGAAGTCGACAAGCGCTTGGTCCAGGCGGCAGCCGGGGCGGTCATCGAGGAATGCAACGCTCGCCGGCCCCGGAACCTCGCCGGAGGCGCGGCCGGCGTCATCGCACGGCAGGCTCAGCTGAAACGCAGGCACATGCCGGTCCGGGAACTGCTCGGACGCACCCGCGACGCTGTCCGCGCCATCAAGCCGTGCTTCATGATGAGCCCGCTGACGGTGAGCCAGTTCCTGCCGCCCGATTACCGATTCGACATCGTCATCTTCGACGAGGCGTCCCAGGTGCGGCCCGCCGACGCGATCAACTGCGTCTACCGAGCAGGGTCACTGATCGTCGCCGGTGACGAGAATCAGCTGCCTCCGACGTCCTTCTTCGACTCGGCCGTGGGGGAGGACGGGGACGAGTACGACGCGGATGTGCCCGACGCCTTCGAGTCCCTGCTCGACGCCTGCAAGGCCGGCGCCCTCAACGTCCTGCCGCTGCGCTGGCACTACCGCAGCCGCCACGAGGGCCTGATCACCTTCTCCAACCGGCGCTTCTACGAGAACTCGCTGATCACCTTCCCCGGGGCCCGGGACCACGGCGACGACGCGGGTGTCGCGTTCCTCCAGGCGACCGGCGCCGTCTACGACCGCGGAGGGCGGCGCGACAACCGTGCCGAGGCCGAACTCCTTGCGCGGCGGGTCATCCACCACTTCGATAGCCGGCCCGCACGCACACTCGGCGTCGTCGCCCTGTCGCAGGCCCAGGCGTCCGCAATCGAGGACGCGCTTCAGCAGGCCCGACAGGACCGGCCCGACCTCGACCGGCACTTCACGGACGACCGGCTGGACGGCTTCTTCGTCAAGAGCCTCGAGAACGTGCAGGGTGACGAGCGGGATGTGATGATTCTCTCCGTTGGTTACGGGCCCGACGAGACGGGCCGGATCCACCGCACCTTCGGCCCGGTGGCGCGAGAGGGAGGCTGGCGTCGTCTGAATGTCGCCATCACCCGGGCCCGCTACCGCACCGAGGTCGTCGCCTCCTTTGCTCCGGGCGCCCTGGACCCGGGCGACAACAAGGGCCTTGGGGAGCTGAAGCGTTACCTCGACTACGCTCAGAAGGGCGTGATCGCCCTCGCCAGGGACGTACGGGTCGACCCGGACGCCGAGCCGGAGAGCCCGTTCGAGGAATCGGTGCTCCATGTACTGCGCGAGTGGGGGTACGAAGTTCAGCCGCAGGTCGGAGTCGCGGGCTACCGCATCGATCTCGGGGTACGGCACGCCGACCTGCCGGGCACGTTCGTGCTCGGCGTCGAGTGCGACGGGGCCATGTACCACTCCTCGAAGGCGGCACGCGACCGAGACCGCCTGCGGGAGCAGGTTCTGACCGGCCTGGGCTGGCGCCTCCACCGGATCTGGGGCACCGACTGGTACCGCGGCCGGGCGGCGGCCATGGACCGGCTGCGCACGGCCGTCGAACGCGCGGCGGCGGAAGGGCCCCTGAACGTCGTGGAGGTGACGCAGGAGCCGCCGGTCCCTACGGACACCGTGCCGGTCGCCTTGCCTACGGTGCCCGTGCGGGCGTGGAGCGCCCCGTACGCTGTCTGGCACGGTGAGCTTCTTCCGACCGGAGAACTGCACGAGCCCGAGGCCCGGTCGGCACTGCGCCGGCTGCTGCCCCGGGTCATCGAGACCGAAGGCCCCGTCCACGAGGACCTGCTGGTGCAGCGCGCCCGCGAGCTATGGGGACTGGCGAGGGCGGGCACCCGAATCCGCGCGAACATCCAGCATGTCCTGCAGGGTCTTCAGAGGGCTGGCCGCATCAGCGGCGAGGGCGACTTCTGGGACCTGACAGGCCGGGTGTGCGTCACCGCGCGCCGCCCCTCGGATCAGGCAAGGCGTCCGGTCGGCCGCATCGCACCGGTCGAACGGCAGGTGGCTCTGCGCGAGCTGGCCGCAGAGTGCCCCGGGGCCTCCGGCGACGAACTGGTGCGGCTGGCCTGTGAGTTCTTCGGATGGGCGCGCCTGGGCCAGGACATCCGCGCGGCTCTCCACCAGGATCTCGCCGCCTTGTTCGCCCAGGGTGCCCTGACTGGCGACCCTGGCCGTATCACTGCCACCTGAGAAGGGTGGCGCGCAGGCGAACACAGAAGCGGCAGATTGCGGGTAGTTGCCGGGGCTCCGTGCGTCGTCCAAGGCGAGACGGGCTCTTCGGTGAGCGGGGGATGTTCCGTGCGGGGTCGTTGCGCATGGACTGGCCTCGACCTGATCGAGGCGGGGAACGGCGCGGCGGGGGAGAAGAAGCGCCACAGCGCCCGTCGCTGGGTTCATCGGCGTGCGTAGCTCGGACGCGTCACTGCCCGGTCGACACGGCACGCGCCGAGGCCGGACGGCAAGACGGCTGAGAAAGTCGGAGTGCCAGGCGGCACGCAGGGGGCCGGGGAGTCGGGTACGTGACGGTGAGCGCGCTTCTTGGCAATCCGGCGGCGCATTTCCACACAGTCGGTAGGGATACGCCGAGGCGCTTGGGTGGGGCGGGTGGGACTCGAACCCACGGCCGACGGATTATGAGTCCGTTGCTCTAACCGGCTGAGCTACCGCCCCAAGCGGCGTGCCGCGCACATCTGTACGCGCCGTCTGCCGCAGCATAGCTGCTCATACGATCTGCCGCCCGGGTCGGGGGCGGTCGTACGCAGGGAGGGACTGCGGGCACGGGGTGATCGGTTCCCGGCGTTCGCGGAGTGATGCACGGGAAAGCACGAAGGGCCCCGGACGGGGCCCTTCGGATGATGCCTGGTGGTTGCTCCCCCGACTGGACTCGAACCAGTAACCTGCCGGTTAACAGCCGGCTGCTCTGCCAATTGAGCTACAGGGGACTGCTCCGCTCGGGTCCCGCTCCCCTTCCGCCGGGGGCGTGACCTCGTCGCGGCCCATACATTAGCGCATGTGCGGGGGTGCTTCGAAATCGGTAATCCGGGCCACTCGGATACCGGCCGCGTGGCAGGCCAGCAGTTCGACGAAGAAGAAGGAGCATCCCATGCGCAAGCTGACGTTCCTCGCCGGTATGGCGGTCGGGTACGTGCTCGGGGCCAGGGCCGGGCGCGAGCGGTACGAGCAGATGCGGCAGACGGCCGAGCGGTGGCGGACCAACCCCGCGGTGCGCAACGCCGTGGACAGCGCCGCCCAGTCGGGCCGCGGCGTGGTGGCCATGGTGGCCGACCGGGCCGGCGACCGGCTGCCGGGGCCGGTGGCCGACCGGCTGCGGGCCGTGGGCGGGCGGGAGGACGAGGAGCCGTCCGGGGAGACGCGCGAGGCGTCCTGATCGGGGCGCGCGGGGGCGGACAGCCGGGCGCGGGCGGGAAGGAACGGGCGCGGGGCCGCGTTGCACACCATCTGCGCGTCGCGTGCGCGTCGCGCGGAGAAACGACAGGAGGACCGACGTGTCCCTGCCCAGCACCGGTCGTGAATGGCACCTGGCCGCCCGCCCCCGCGGCTGGCCCACCCCCGCGGACTTCGCGCTGCGAAAGGGGCCCGTGGCGCCGCCCGGCCCCGGCCAGGTCGCCGTGCGGAACCTCCACCTGTCGGTGGACCCGTACATGCGCGGGCGGATGAACGACGCGAAGTCCTATGCCGAGCCCTACGCGCTGGGCCGTCCGATGACCGGCGGCGCCGTCGGCGTCGTGGTGGAGTCGGCGGCCGAGGGCCTCGCGCCGGGCGACCACGTGCTGCACGACCAGGGCTGGCGGGAGTGGGCGACGCTGGACGCGGCCCGGGCGACGAGGGTGAGCGCCGACCTGGCGCCGCTGCCCGCCTACCTGGGGGTCCTGGGGATGCCGGGGCTGACCGCCTACTCCGGGCTGCTGGAGGTGGGGCGGCTGCGCGAGGGCGACACGGTGTTCGTCTCCGGCGCGGCCGGGGCGGTCGGCGGCCAGGCCGGACAGATCGCCCGGCTGAAGGGAGCCGCACGGGTGATCGGCAGCGCGGGCAGCGCCGAGAAGGTCCGGCTGCTCACCGAGGAGTACGGCTTCGACGCGGCGTTCAACTACAAGGACGGCCCGGTGGCCGAGCAGCTCGCGGCGGCGGCGCCCGAGGGCATCGACCTGTACTTCGACAACGTCGGCGGCGAGCATCTGGAGGCCGCGATCGGGGCGTTCAACGTCCACGGCCGCGCGGTGATCTGCGGAATGATCGCGCAGTACAACGCCACCGAGCCGCCGCCCGCGCCCCGGAACCTGCCGCTGATCGTGGGCAAGCGGCTGCGCATCGAGGGTTTGCTGGTCCTGGACCACTACGGCCTCCAGCCGCGCTTCGTGGAGGAGGTCTCCGCCTGGATCCGCTCCGGCGAGCTGCGGTACCGCGAGACGACGGTCAAGGGCGTGGAGAATGCCCTGGACGCCTTCCTGGGCATGCTGCGCGGCGAGAACACCGGGAAGATGATCATCAGCCTGGAGGAGTGAAGGGGGGCGCGGGCGCGAGCGTGCAGGCGGGCGCAGGGCGCGCACGCCGCCGCGCCCGGCTCGCGCGCCTCGGCGGGGGCGGCCGGGCCCGGCCCTGGATGTTCTCGGCGAGGCGGACCCGTGGGGGGATCTGTGGTTCTCCTCGAACTCGATCTGGGGTGCTGCCCGAGTGATGCCTCGCCGGAGCCGGCCGTCATCGGCCTGGACCTGGGAACGGCCGCGGTGGCCGAGGCGGACCGCGCGCTGCACGACCTGGCCCACCGCCTGGCCCTGCCCGGGGGCGCCTTCGCCCGCATCCACCCGGTGGGCGGGGAGGAGCCGCGCCTGGCGCCGAGCCTTTGGGTGCCGGACGCCGGGGCGGGCCGGGGAGGTCTTCGCCCGCCTCGGCCGCCTCGCCCCCGGCGCCGGGGCGGGCGCCGGGGGGCGTCGTGTGGGGGGAGCGGGCGCTGGGGCTGCCCGCGCGCCTGGCCCTGGGCGAGCTGTTCGGCCGCACCGCCGAGGCGCTTCGCGGCATTGTCCCGGAGCCGGAGGTGGGGCCACCTGCGGCCCGGGGGGCAGGCCCGACGGAACGCTGCCGCTGCGGCTGAGGCCGGCCCGCGGCGGCCGGTACGTCCCCTTCGAGCTGCCCGATCCGCACCCTTGCTGCGGGGCTGGCATGACCCGGCCGAATGGTGGTACTACTGAGGTATGACCATGCGGAAAACGGCGATCTCGCTGCCCGAGGACCAGCTGCGGCGTCTCAAGGACGCCGAGGCGGCCGGGCGCATCCCCTCCGTCTCCGGGCACATCCAGGAGCTGCTGCGCCGGGACGAGGAGGCCGCCGAGGTGGCCGAGACGCTGCGGCGGCTCTTCGGCGACGAGCGCTCGCCCGGCGCCGAGCACCGCGCCTGGGCCGACCGGGCCCTGGGCCTGGACACCCCGGCCGCCTCGCCGGCCGCGTGACCTCGCGCGAGACCGGCACCATAGGCGGACGCATCCTCGACACCAGCGCGCTGGTGGCCGCCGCCCGCGGCGACCTCTACATGCGGGCGCTGCTCTCCTCGGCGCACCGGCACGTCATCCCGCTGCTCGCGCCCGCCACCTGCGTCGCGGACGCCTCGGCCGACCTGCACCCGCACGCCCGGGACGCGCTCGGCGCGATCATGCGCTTCCCGCTGGTGGCCTTCGCGCCGCTTGAGGAGTCCCAGGCGATCGGCTCGGGCATCCTGCGCTCCGCGCACCGGCCCTCTCCCACCACGCTGGGCCACGTCGCCTACCTGGCCGCCGCCCGCCAGTGGCCCGTCATCACGGCCGCCCCCGACCCGCTGCGCACGCTCTACCCGGCCATCGCCATCGAGTTGCTGCCTTGAGGGCGCGCGCCCCGCGGGTCATTCGGCGGTGACCTGTTCGAACGCCAGGGCCGCCAGCTCGGACTGGCCCTCGCGGCTGGGGTGGAACCAGTCCCAGTCGCTGATGTGGTCGGCCGTGAAGGCGTAGTCGAAGACCGCGCCGCCGTCGTAGCGGCACAGGCGGTCGGCCGAGCAGACCTCGGCCAGGACGGCGTTGTAGTCCTGCACCCGCTCGCGCACGGCCGTGCGGCGCTCGTCGGCGGCGGGGGAGGCGTCGCCGGGGTCGCCCAGCATCGCGGGGCAGATGCCGGCGAGCTGCCACACCGCGCGGGCCAGGGCCGAGCCGCTGCCCTCGGACCACAGGCGCATCAGGTCCGGCACCGAGGAGACGTACACCTGCGTGTCCGGGGATTCCTCCCGGAGGATGTCCATCGTCTCGGTGAAGTCGGCGCGGAAGTCCTCGACGTCCGTCATCGAGGCGACGTCCGGGGCGCAGGCGTCGTTGCCCCCGATCATCACCGTCAGCAGCTCCGGCTCGTGGGCGGCGGCGCGGCGGGCCTGGGCGGGGAGGTCGGAGACGTGCGCGCCGGACTCGGCGTAGTTCCAGGAACGCTCGCCCACCGCGCCGCTGTCGCCGAGCAACTGCCGTGCCAGGCTGGCCACTCGGGCGTCCGTGCCGGTCGCCCAGGAGACCTCGGGGCAGTCGGAGAGCAGGGAGCAGGCGTCGAAGGCCGTCGTGATCGAGTCGCCGATCGCGGCCACGGAGGCGGGGCGTACGTTCCACTCCCCGGCGCCGGGGGCGTTCTCGCTCTCGGGTGCCGGGGCGGAGGAGGAGGGCGAAGGGGTGGGGGAGGAGGGCGATGGGGAGGTGCACCCGGCGGCCAGGGCCGCGGTGAGGAGGAGGGCTGCGGCGATCGGCGTGGCGGATGAGCGTCGGCTGACCGGCATTCAGATCCTTCGGGTAGGTCTTTCGGTAGCTTGGACCCCGCAGGGAACGGGGCCGGGCGGACGTTCCGAGCTTTCAGCTTAAGAGATGACCGCGCGTCACGTCCTGTCCGCTTTGGCCGTGAAATGCCTTGAAAAAGGCGCCATGCTGTTTACTGTTCGTGTGCGGTTTCGGGGTCATTGAGGGGGCGCCTTGAAGCTCGCAACGGCGCAGGCTGAGAAGAGTGGAGGTCCGATGACGACACGTGGCGTTCTGTATGTGCACTCAGCCCCGCGCGCCCTGTGTCCGCACATCGAGTGGGCCGTCGCCTCGGTCCTCGGTTCCCGGTTGAGCCTGGACTGGACGAGACAGCCGGCCTCCCCCGGGACCTGGCGCGCCGAGCTGTCCTGGCAGGGAGAGCCGGTCACCGCCTCCCAGCTCGCCTCCGCGCTGCGCGGCTGGCACTTGCTGCGCTTCGAGGTCACCGCCGACCCCTCCGGCACCGCGGAGGGCGAGCGCTACAGCTGCACCCCCGAACTCGGCCTCTACCACGCGGTCACCGGCCTGCACGGCGACATCATGATCCCCGAGGAGCGGCTGCGGGCCGCCGCCGCCCGGGCGGCGCGCGGCGAGAGCGACCTCCAGGTGGAGATCACCAGCCTGCTCGGCAAGCCCTGGGACGACGAGCTGGAGCCCTTCCGGCACGCGGGCGAGGGCGCGCCCGTGCGCTGGCTGCACCAGGTGGTGTGAGCAGCGGCCCCCGCCGCGCCGGGGGCGGGCCGCCGGGCGGTCGATATATTTCCCGCATGACCCGGATCTCCGCCATGGGGCACTACCAGCCCGAGCACGTGATGACGAATGACGATATCGCCCGGCTGGTGGAGACCAGCGACGAGTGGATCAGGCAGCGCACCGGCATAGCGACGCGGCACATCGCCAAGGAGGAGTCCGTCGCCGACCTGGCCGCCGCCGCGGCCGGGAAGGCGCTGGCCGGCTCCGGGATCGACGCGGCCGACATCGGCCAGGTGATCGTCGCCACGTGCAGCTTCATCGACCGGGTTCCCTCCACCGCCGCCCAGGTCGCCGCCCGCCTGGGCATCCCCTCCGCCGTCTGCTTCGACCTGAACAACGGCTGCGCCGGCTTCACCACGGCCCTGGCCACCGCCGACCACACGCTGCGGGCGGGCGCCGCCCGGCACGCGCTGGTGATCGGCGCCGAGAAGATGTCGGACGTCCTGGACTGGACCGACCGCTCCACCTGCGTGCTGCTGGGCGACGGGGCGGGCGCCGCTGTGCTCTCCGCCTCCGGCGCCACCGACGCCACCGAGGCCGGCGCCGAGGCGGACGGCATCGGCCCGGTGGTGTGGGGCTCGGACCCGGCGCGCGGGTCCGCGGTGCGGCTGCTGGGGGCCTGGCATCCGACGTTCTCCCAGGACGGGCAGTCGGTCTTCCGGTGGGCGACCACGGAGCTGGCCCCGCTCGCCCGCCAGGCCTGCGAGCGGGCCGGGGTGCGGCCGGAGGAGCTGGGCGGCATCGTCACCCACCAGGCGAACCTGCGGATCATCGAGTCCCTGGCGCGGCAGATCGGCGCCCCGCAGGCGGTCGTCGCCAAGGACGTCGTCGGCTCGGGCAACACCTCGGCGGCCTCCGTGCCGCTGGCCCTGGCCAAGCTCGTGGAACGCCGGGAGATCCCGGCCGGTGCGCCGGTGCTGCTCTTCGCCTTCGGCGGCGGCCTGTCCTGGGCCGGCCAGGTCGTGCGCTGCCCCTGAGCGTTGGCACGCGGCCCGCGGTGGTCCATGGTCCGTGCCGGCGCGTCGGCCCGCAGAGCCTCGCGCGGCCTGCGATGATGCGCCGTGCGCGGCGCCCCGCGCCCACGCGGTGGCCCGCGGCCCGGCGGTCTGCGGGCGGGCGTTGAGCCTGCGGGCCTGCGCCTGCCGCGGCGGCCCGCGGGTGAGCGTTCGGCCGTGTGCAGGCGGGTGGGGCCGGGCCCACGCGGTGGCCCGCGGTGCGCGACAGCCCGCGGGTGGGCGTTGGGCCGCAGAAAAGCGCGACGGGCCGGGCCCGCCCTCCCTCGACGGGGGCGGGACCGGCCCGTCGCCGTGCCGCGCGCGCGGGGCGCGGCGCTGGCGGGGCCGACCCGGGGGTCAGACCGTCCGGAAGGCCAGGACGACGTTGTGGCCGCCGAAGCCGAAGGAGTTGTTGATCGCGGCGATCGTCCCGGTCGGCAGGGCGCGCGCCTCGTCCCTGACCACGTCCGCGTCGATCTCGGGGTCCAGCTCGCGGATGTTGATGGTCGGCGGGGCCGTGCGGTGGTGCAGCGCCAGCACCGTGAGCACGGTCTCGACGCCGCCCGCCCCGCCCAGGAGGTGGCCGGTCATCGACTTGGTGGCGGAGACCGCCACGTGGTCCAGGTCCTCGCCCAGCACGTGCCGCAGGGCCTTGATCTCCGCGATGTCGCCCAGCGGCGTGGACGTGGCGTGCGCGTTGAGGTGGGCGATCTGCTCGGGCTTGAGGTCGGTCAGGTCCAGCAGGTTCTGCATGGCGGCGGAGATGCCGCGGCCGGTGGGCTCGGGCTGCGCGATGTGGTGCGCGTCCGAGGACAGGCCCTGGCCCAGCATCTCGCAGTACACCCGCGCGCCGCGGCGGGCGGCGTGCTCGGCGGACTCCAGGACGACCACGCCGGCGCCCTCGCCCAGCACGAAGCCGTCCCGGCCCAGGTCGTAGGGCCGCGAGGCGCCCTGCGGGTCCTCGTTGTTCTTGGACATCGCCATCATGTTGGCGAAGGCCGCGATCGGCAGCGGCGTGATGCACGCCTCGGTGCCGCCCGCCAGCACCACGTCGGCCCGGCCGGTGCGGATCATCTCCGCGGCGTAGCCGACCGCCTCGGCGCCCGAGGCGCACGCGCTGACCGGCGTGTGCGCGCCGGAGCGGGCGTTGAACTCCAGGCCGACGTTCGCCGCCGGGCTGTTGGGCATCAGCATCGGCACGGTGTGCGGGGAGACCCGCCGCGCGCCGCGCTCCTTGAGGATGTCGTACTGGTCGAGGAGGGTGGTGACCCCGCCGATGCCCGAGGCGATGACCGCGCCGAGCCGCGCCGGGTCAACGGCCGCCTCCTCGCCCGCCCGGCCGGTGAACCCGGCGTCCGCCCACGCCTCGCGGCCCGCGATCAGCGCGAACTGCGCGGTGCGGTCCAGGCGCCTGGCCTGCGGCCGGGGCAGCACCTCCGCGGGATCGACGGCGGCCGAGGCGGCGAAGTGGACGGGCAGTTCGGCCGCCCAGTCCTGGGTCAGCGGCCGGACGCCGGAGCGGCCGGCCAGCAGGCCGTCCCAGGTGGATGCGCTGTCGCCACCCAGCGGTGTGGTTGCGCCGACACCGGTGACAACCACCGTTCGATTGGTCGCGTTCACAGATTCTTACTCCGCTACTCGTGGATGCTGGTGCCGCGCCACCGCGGCGGGTGGCGACAAGCGCGAACTGAAGGGGCGGGTCAGCCCTGGTGGGACTCGATGTAGCCGACCGCGTCGCCGACCGTCTTCAGGCCCTTGACGTCGTCGTCCGGGATCTTGACGCCGAAGCGCTCCTCGGCGGCGACGACCACCTCGACCATCGAGAGCGAGTCCACGTCGAGGTCGTCGGTGAAGGACTTCTCCTCGGTCACCTCCTCGTTGGGGATGCCGGCGATCTCGTTCACGATCTCGGCGAGACCGGCGATGATCTCTTCCCTGCTGGCAGCCATGTGCGGCGCTCCTTCGTGTGCTGCGGTTTGCGGTTCCGCGTTGGTGGGGTGATCGGAATCTTGCTTAGGGGAGGGTAACGACCGTCGCGGCGTAGACGAGACCCGCCCCGAAGCCGATGACGAGTGCGGTGTCGCCGCTCTTCGCCTGCCCGGTCGCCAGCATCCGCTCCATGGCCAGGGGGATGGAGGCGGCCGAGGTGTTGCCGGTGGTCTCCACGTCGCGCGCGACCGCCACGTGGTCCGGCAGATTGAGCGTCTTCACCATCGAGTCGATGATCCGCATGTTGGCCTGGTGCGGGATGAAGACGTCGAGCTGGTCGGCGGTGATCCCGGCGGCGTCCAGTGCCTGACGGGCCACCTTGGCCACCTCGTAGACAGCCCAGCGGAAGACGGTCTGGCCGTCCTGCCGGAGGGCGGGGAACTTCTCGCCCGGCCGGTACTGGTCCCAGGGCGTGTTCTGGCCGACGACGCCGGCCTTGTCGCCCTCGGAGCCCCACACGGTCGGGGCGATCGCCGGCCGGTCGGAGGCGCCGACGACGACGGCACCGGCGCCGTCGGCGAAGAGGAACGCCGTGGAGCGGTCCTCCAGGTCGGTCAGGTCGGAGAGCCGCTCGACCCCGATGACCAGGACGTTCGTTGCGCTGCCGCTGACGACCAGGCCCTTGGCCAGGGTCACGCCGTAGACGAACCCGGCGCAGGCGGCCGAGATGTCGAACGCGGCGGCCCGGTCGGTGCCCAGGCGGTGCGCGATCTCGGCGGCGACCGAGGGGGTCTGCGAGAAGTGGGAGACGGTGGAGACGATCACGGCGTCGATCCGGTCGGCTGTCAGGCCGGCGGCGGCGATGGCCTTGCCGGAGGCGGCCAGGGCCATCTCGGCCACGGTCTCGTCCTCCCCGGCCCAGTGCCGGGTGGCGATGCCGGAGCGGGAGCGGATCCACTCGTCCGAGGAGTCGATGTGCTGGAGGATCTCCTCGTTGGGGACCACGCGGCTGGGGCGGTACCCGCCGACGCCCAGCACGCGGGCGTAAGGGGTGCCCGAGCCGGGGTGCAGCGGGACGGGTGCGCCCTCGGGGGCGTTCCCCGGGGCGTTCCCGGGGGCAGGGGTGGGCTGCGGGGCGGGCATGGTCAGTGCTCCTCCGGTGCCGGGGCGGACTGGCCGAGTGCCCGGGCGATCAGCTCGCGGGCCTCGGGCAGCTTATCGGGGCTCTTGACGGCGACCGGCGCGACACCGGGCAGGTTCCGCTTGGCGAGCGCGGTGAGCGTTCCGGCCGGGCACAGCTCGACGAACGCCGTGGCGCCCAGGCGCTGGAAGGTTTCCATGCACAGGTCCCAGCGCACGGGGCTGGAGACCTGCGAGACCAGCCGCCGCAGCACCTCGTCGCCCTCGTCCACGACGCCGCCGTCGGCGTTGGAGACGTAGCGCACGGACGGGGTGGCGGCGGCGACGTTCTTCGCGGCCTCCTCCATGGCGGCCACGGCAGGCGCCATGTGGTGGGTGTGGAAGGCGCCCGCGACCTTGAGGGCGATGACCTTGGCCTTCTCCGGCTTGTCGGCGGCGAGCGCGGCAAGCTGCTCGGCGGTGCCGGCGGCGACGATCTGGCCGCCGCCGTTGTTGTTCGCCGCCGTCAGGCCCAGCTCCTCCAGGCGGGCGGCGACGGCCCGCGGGTCGCCGCCGAGGACGGCGGCCATCCCGGTCTCGGTGACCGCGGCGGCCTCGGCCATGGCCTCGGCGCGCCGGCGCACCAGGACCATCGCGTCCTCCTCGGAGAGAACGCCCGCCAGCGCGGCGGCGGCCAGCTCGCCGACGCTGTGCCCGGCCACGGCGCCGATGGCCTCGGCGGGCGGCGGCAGGGCGGGGTCGTCGAAGAGGGCCCGCGCGGACAGCAGGGCACCGGCCACCAGCAGGGGCTGGGCGACGGCCGTGTCGCGGATCGCCTCGGCGTCCGCCTCGGTGCCGTAGTGGATGAGGTCGATCCCCACGATCTCGGACCAGGCGCGCAGCCGGTCTTCCGAGCCGGGGAGGTCGAGCCACGGTTTCAGGAAGCCAGGGGCCTGCGAGCCCTGGCCGGGAGCGACGAGTACCAGCACTCTCTCACTCTCTCCCGGGCCCGCGGGTCCCCGCCCGTGGGGGCGGGGACGAAGAACAGCCTAGGGATTTGTGGCCCTTATACAAAACCCGGTCGGCGGCTCAACCGCGCGCCTCGGCGTCGGAGAGGCGGCCGAGCATCAGCGCGATGCGGAGGGTGAAGGCAGATCGGACTTCGGATGGCGGCCATCCGGTGACATCAGTCACACGACGCAGGCGGTACCGCACGGTGTTGGGATGGACGAAGAGCATTCTGGCGGCACCCTCCAGAGAGCTGGCCTGCTCCAGGTAGACACTGAGCGTTTCCAGCAAAGCGGAGCCGGCCTCCTGGAGCGGTCTGTAGATCTCCTCCACCAGCAGGCGGCGGGCGGTGGGGTCTCCCGCCATCGCGCGCTCGGGCAGCAGGTCGTCCGCGAGGACGGGCCGGGGCGCGTCGGGCCAGGCGGCGCAGGCCCGCAGCCCCGCGGCGGCGGCCTGCGCGGAGCGGGTGGCGGCCAGCAGGTCCCCGACCACGGGGCCGGCCACCACCGGGCCCGCGGCGAACGGCCCGATCAGGCGCTTGGCGGCCTGCACCGGGTCGTCGCTGCCGCCGGCGATGACGACCAGGCGCTTGCCGAGCACGCCGGTGAGCACCTGGAGGCGGGCGTAGCGGGCGGCGCGGCGGATGGCCTCGACGGTCAGCTCGCTGTCGCCGTCGGGCGCGTTGCCCAGGACGACGGTGACGTGCTCGGGGGCCTTCCAGCCCAGGGCCGCGGCCCGCGAGACGTCGCTCTCGTCGGCCTCCCCGGAGACCACCGCGTTGACCACCAGCGACTCCAGGCGGGCGTCCCAGGCGCCGCGGGCCTCGGCGGCCTGGGCGTAGACCTGCGCCGTGGCGAACGCGATCTCCCGCGCGTAGACGAGGAGGGCGTTGCGCAGCGCGGCCTCCCCGCCGGGCGCGGCCAGCTCCTCGACGGCCGACTCCACGACCTCGATGGTGGTGCGGACCATCTCGACGGTCTGGCGCAGGGTGATGGCCCGGGTCAGCTCGCGGGGGGCGGTGCCGAAGACGTCGGTGCTGATCGCCTGGGGCGCGTCGGGGTGGCGGAACCACTCGGTGAACGCCGCGATGCCGGCCTGGGCGACCAGGCCGATCCACGAGCGGTTCTCCGGGGGCATGGCGCGGTACCAGGACAGCCGCTGGTCCATGCGCGCGATGGCGGCGGCGGACAGCTTCCCGGCGGCCTGTTCGAGCCGGCGGACGGTGGCGGCGTGGGTCAGCCGCTCGCGTTCCTTGCGCTCCGGCTGCTCTCCCGGATCGCGGGGGGCGGTGCCGAAGACGTCGGTGCTGATC
>NZ_JAVREN010000057.1:0-32910 GCF_031845405.1 Streptomyces boetiae | reverse complement strand
CCGCCGCCCGCCGCGGCCCGGGTGCAGGCGCCCCCGCCGGCCCCGGCGCCCGCCCCCGCCGCCCCGCCGCCGCCCGCGCCCGCGGCCCCCGCCCCGGCGGCGCCCCCGCCCGCCGCGGCCCCGGTGCGGCTGAGCAAGCTCACGCTCACCAAGGAGGCGCCCTCCGTCTCCCTGTCCAAGCAGGGCGCCACCTCCGGCCGCATCCACATCAACCTGAACTGGCAGCAGCGCGACGCCCAGCCCCAGAAGCAGGGCGGGGGGAGCGGCTGGCGCGAGCGGCTGACCAAGGCCCTCAGCGGCGGGCTCGACCTCGACCTCGGCGCCCTCTTCGAGCTGAGCGACGGCCGCAAGGGCGCCGTCCAGGCCCTCGGCAACGCCTTCGGCTCCCTGAACCAGCCGCCCTACATCCACCTCGACGGCGACGACCGCACCGGCGCGCTGGCCCAGGGCGAGAACATGACGATCAACCTGGACCACGCCCGCGAGCTGCGGCGCGTCGTGATCTTCGTGACGATCTACTCCGGCGCCGCCAGCTTCCAGGGCATCGCCGCCACGGTCACCCTCACCCCCGAGCAGGGCGCACCCATCGAGTTCCACCTCGACGAGTGCACCGTGCCCTCCACCGTCTGCGCCCTGGCCCTGATCACCAACCACAACGGCGACCTCGTCGTCCAGCGCGAGGCCCGGTACCTGGTGCCCGAGCGCGGCGTCAGCCCGCAGCGCACCGTCGACTACGCCTACGGCTTCGGCATGCAGTGGAGCCCGGGCCGCAAATGAGGATCGCCCTGCTCGACTCCGGCCTCGGCCTGCTGCCGGCCGCCGCGGCGCTGCGACGGCTGCGGCCCGACGCCTCGCTGGTTCTGTCCACCGACCCCGAGGGCATGCCCTGGGGGCCGCGCACGCCCGAGGGCATCACCGCGCGGGCGCTGGGCTGCGCCCGCGCGGCGACGGGAACCGGCCGCCCCGACGCCCTGGTCGTCGCCTGCAACACCGCCTCCGTGTACGCCCTGCCCGCCCTGCGCGCCGAGCTGGAGCCGGGCGTTCCGGTCGTCGGCACCGTCCCGGCCGTCAAGCCCGCCGCCTCCGCCGGCGGCCCCTTCGCCGTCTGGGCCACCCCCGCCACCACCGGCAGCCCCTACCAGCGGCGGCTGATCGGCGAGTTCGCGGACGCCGAGCGCGCCACGGCCGTTCCCTGCCACGGGCTGGCCGAGGCCGTGGAGCGCGCCGACGAGGAGGCCCTGGAGGCGGCCGTGGGCGCCGCCGCCGGCCTCACCCCGCCGGAGGCCGCCACGGTCGTCCTCGGCTGCACCCACTACGAGCTGGTCGCCGGCCGCATCCGCGAGCGGCTGACCGCCCGCACCGGCCGCCCCGTCACCCTGCTCGGGACCGCCGAGGCGGTCGCCGCCCAGGCCCTGCGCCGCACCGGGCTCACCCCCCGCCCCGGCGCCCCGGGCACCGGCGCCCTGACCGTCCTGGCGAGCGGGCGGCCCGCCGCGCTGCCCCCGGCCGCCCTTGCCTACGAGGAGGGGCGGCTGCTGGCCGCCGTGGCCGCGTAGGCTTTCCCATATGGCTACTCCCGGGTTCATCCGCGAGCTGCGCGGTGCCATCGGCCACGACCTGCTCTTCCTCCCCGGCGTCTCCGCCGTCGTCCTGGACGACGGCGGCCGGGTGCTCCTCGGCCGCAGAGCCGACGACGGCCGCTGGTCGCTGATCGGCGGCATCCCCGAGCCCGGCGAGCAGCCGGCCGACACGGCCGTCCGCGAGGTGTTCGAGGAGACGGCGGTGCACTGCGTCCCCGAACGCGTCCTGCTGGTGCAGACGCTGGAGCCCGTGCGCTACCCCAACGGCGACAACTGCCAGTACCTCGACATCTGCCTGCGCTGCCGGGCGGTCGGCGGCGAGGCCCGCGTCAACGACGACGAATCCCTGGACGTCGGCTGGTTCGCGCCCGACGCGCTGCCCCCGCTGCGGGAGTTCGCCCTGACGCGGATCGCCCTGGCCACCGCCGACCGGCCCACCTGGTTCGCCCCGCCCGGCACCACCGGCCACGACAGCCGCGCGGGAGCGTCCCGGCCCTAGGGCCCCGTCAGGGCAGCTTGCGGACGGTGTACGCCTCGCCCGCCGCCGCCGCGACGGCCTCCAGGTCCGCCCCGGCGGAGGCCAGCACCAGCGCGGCCACCGCTCCCTCCAGGAACGGCGCGTCCACCAGCCGCGTCCCGGGCGGCAGTCCGCCGTCCTCCAGCAGCGCCCGCACCGTCAGCACCGCGCTGCCCAGGTCGGCCAGGACCGCGACCCCCGCGCCCCGGTCGGCCTGCCGCGCGGCGGCGGCGATCAGCTCGGCGCTGGTGCCGAGCCCGCCGTCCGCGGTGCCGCCCGCCGCCGCCACCGGGGCGTGGTCGCCGCCGCCGGCCAGCCCGGCCGCCAGCCGCGCCACCGCCTCCGCGACCTCCCGGCTGTGCGAGACCAGCACGATCCCGACCGGACCCGCGCCCGTCGCCTCAGCCATCGCCGCCCGCCCCTCCTCGGCCCCGCCCGCCCGGGCCAGCGCGGCGAACAGCAGGGCCGTGGAGGCCGCGCCCGGGTCCATGTGGCCCTCGCTGCGCGCGCCCAGGTAGCTGGCGCGGCCCTTGCGGGCGCGCAGCGGGACCGTGGCCCGGGCGCCCGCCTCGGCGGCGCGGGCCGCCGCCGCCAGGTCGGGCAGCGCCTCAACGGCCGGCCGCAGCGCGTCCACCATCGTCTTGTCCCCCGGCGCCGCCCCGCCCAGCGCGCACACCGCGTCCACGCCCGCGCCCAGCGCCCGCCGCAGGTCCTCGCCCCCCGCCTCGGGCGCGTCCCCCAGCTCCTTCCCGGCGGCCCGCAGCAGCGTTCCGTACAGCGGGCCCGAGGCGCCGCCGACCGTGGAGATCAGCGTCCGCCCGGCCGCCCGCAGCGCCGCGCCGGGGGAGGGCGGCGGCTCGCCCTCCAGGGCCGCGGCGACGGCGGCCAGGCCGCGGCGGAGGTTGCTGCCGTGGTCCGCGTCGCCGATCGCGGAGTCCAGCTCCGTCAGCCGCCCGGCCTCCCGGTCCACGGACGCCGCGGCCTCCGCCAGCCAGCGCCGCACGAGCACCGCGTCCACGCCGCCGCCCGCCCCGGCGTTCAACGGCCCCACCGCAGCGCCGCGGTGCTCACCGGGGCATCCCACAGCCGCAGCGTCTCCTCGTCCGCCTCGCACAGCGTCACCGAGCACCCGGCCATGTCCAGCGAGGTGACGTAGTTGCCGACGAGGGTGCGGGCCACGGCCACCCGCCGCTCCCGCAGGGCCCGTTGCACCTCCGCGCTGAACCCGTACAGCTCCAGCAGCGGCGTCGCGCCCATGCCGTTGACCAGGAGCAGCACGGGCGCGGCCGGGCGCAGGTCCTCCACCAGCGCCTCCACCGCGTAGTCCGCGATCTCGCCCGAGGTCATGCTGCCGCGCCGCTCGCGGCCCGGCTCGCCGTGGATGCCGATGCCCAGCTCCAGCTGCCCGGCCGGGAGGTCGAACGTCGGCCCGCCCTTGGCGGGCGTGGAGGGCGCCCCGAGCGCGACGCCGAAGCTGCGCGAGCGCTCCGCCGCCCGCCGCGCGACCTCCGCCACCCGCTCCAGCGGCGCGCCCGCCTCGGCCACGGCCCCTGCCAGCTTCTCCACGAACAGCGTGCCGCCGGTGCCGCGCCGCCCGGCCGTGTAGGTGCTGTCGGTGACGGCCACGTCGTCGGCCACCAGCACCCGCGCGACCCTCACGCCCTCCTCCTCGGCCAGCTCGGAGGCCATCTCGAAATTCAGGACGTCCCCCGTGTAGTTCTTGACCACGAAGAGCACGCCCGCGCCGCTGTCCACGGCCGCCGCGGCGCGCACCATCTGGTCCGGAACGGGGGAGGTGAAGACCTCGCCGGGGCAGGCGGCGTCCAGCATGCCGGGGCCGACGAAGCCGCCGTGCAGCGGCTCGTGGCCGCTGCCGCCGCCGGAGACCAGGGCCACCTTGCCCGCCACGGGGGCGTCCCGCCGCACGATCACCCGGCGCTCGACGTCGACCACCAGCTCGGGGTGGGCCCCGGCCATCCCGCGCAGGGCGTCCGCGACCACCCGCTCCGGGACGTTGATCAGCATCCTCACGCCTGAGCCCCCTCGGCCGCGGTCTCCTCGACCGTGATCTCCACGCGCGAGGGGTAGAACGCCAGGCGTCCGGCGATCTCCGCGACCGCCGGACAGGGGGCGTCGTAGCTCCAGGCGGCGTCGGCGATCTCGCCGTCGGGGGTCAGCACGGCCCAGTGGCCCGCCTCGCCCTTGTAGGGGCAGTAGGTGCGGGTCTCCGTGCGCCGCAGGAGGGCGGGGTCCATGGCCCCGGGCGGGAGGTAGTGGACGGGCGGGTAGTGGGCCTCGCGCAGC
The DNA here is from genome assembly GCF_031845405.1 of Streptomyces boetiae. Lineage (NCBI taxonomy): Bacteria > Bacillati > Actinomycetota > Actinomycetes > Kitasatosporales > Streptomycetaceae > Streptomyces > Streptomyces boetiae. The sequence goes on along the minus strand of NZ_JAVREN010000057.1, from coordinate 28,509 downwards.
ACCAGGGCGTCGGTGGTCTCCGCCAGGACGCGGCCGTGGGCGCGGACGGTGACCCGCGCGCGGGCGGGCTCCGTGGTGATGGGGTGGTCGGGTCCGGGGATGCGCGTCTCGCGGGTCATGGGCGTTCCTCTCCCGTCTGGCGGCCGGTCACCCGGACATTCTGCGCCTCCCGGGCCCGCGCCGCACCGGGCGCGCGGGCGGCGGCCGTTCAGGAGGCGCGGCGGCCCCCGGTCCCGGCCGCGCCGGCGAGGGCCTCGGCGAGCTGGGCGCGGTTCATCCGGGAACGGCCGGGGACGCCCGCCTCGCCCGCGCGGCGGTAGAGCTCGTCCCGGCTCAGGGCGGACAGGTCCTCCTCGGGGGCGGGCTCGCGGGCGCCCTTCGGGGCGGCGCGCCGCTCGTCTCTTCCGCCGTTCGCGCCCTTCCGGCCCTTCGTGCCCTTCCCGCGCCGGTCCTTCCCGCGCCGGTCCTTCCCGCGCCGGTCCTTCCCGTCCTTCCGTCCCCGCGTCCGTCCGGCCCGCCGCTCCTGCGCCCCCTCGCCGCCCGGGGCCTGGGCCCGGCCCACGCTGCGGCGGAGGGCGTCCATCAGGTCCACGACGTTGGTCGCCTCGGGCGGGCCGGCCTCCGAGACGACCTCCTCGCCCCGGCGCTTGGCGTCCACCAGCTCCCGCACGCGCTCCTCGTAGGTGTCGTGGAAGGCCTCGGGGCGCCAGTCCACGCTCAGCGCGTCGATGAGCTGCCGGGCGGTGCTCAGCTCCCGCTCCCCGGCGCCGGTGCGCTCCGGCAGCGGCGCCAGCTCCTGCCGGGGGTCGCGCACCTCGTCCGCCCAGTGCAGGGTGTGCAGGACCAGCACCTCGGACTGGGCGCGCACAGCCGTCAGGTACTCCTTGTTGCGCATCACGAAGGTGGCCACGCCCGCCTTGTCCGCCTCGGCCAGCGCCTGCCGCAGCAGCTCGTACACCTCGCCGTACTCCTCGCCGCGCGGCGCCAGGTAGTACGTGCGGGCGAAGTACACCGGCTCCACGTCCGCCAGGTCCACGAAGCCGCGCACGTCGATCACGCGGGAGGTGCCCGGGGCGATCCGGTCCAGCTCCTCCGGCTCGACCACCACGTAGTCCCCGCCGCCCAGGTCGTAGCCCTTGACGATGTCGGCGGAGGCGACCTCCTCGCCGGTGCGCTCGTTGACCCGCCGGTAGCGCACCCGGTCGGCGGTGCCCCGCTGCACCTGCCGGAAGTGCACCGTGTGGTCCTCGGTCGCGGTGTACAGCCCCACCGGGACCGTCACGAGGCCGAAGGTCAGCACCCCGCTCCAGATCGGTCGCGCCATCCCGGGCCTCCCGTCACTCCGCCGCCGCGCCCCGGCGCGCGTCCTCGTCCCCGAGCCGCCGGGCCCGGGCCTGCGTGTCCCGGGCGCGGCGGCGCGCCTCGCGCACCGCCCGGTCCGCCCGCCTGGCCCGGTCCTCCGCCTCCCGGCGGCCGGCCCCGGCCTCGCGCTCGGCGGCCTCGGCGCGCCGCAGCTCCCCGGCCAGCCGCCCGGCCTCCTCGCGGGCCCCGTCCTGCCGGCGCCCGGCCTCCCCGGCCTCCGCCTCCCGCTCGGACAGCCGCCGCGTGCGTTCCTCCAGCTCGGCCCCGGCCTCGCCGGCGGCGCGCCGGGCCCGGTCCAGGCGCGCCCGGCGGCGGTCCCCGCGGTCCTCGCGGCGCCGCGCCGCCTCGCGCGGCCGGGCGCCGGGACCGGCGTCCGCGGTCGCCCCGGACAGGTCCCCGCCCAGGTCCCCCGGCGGCGGCAGCGGGCGCACCAGCCGGCCGGTGGCCCAGGCCCGGGCGGCGTCCGGGTCGGCCAGGACCGCGCGCAGCGTCTGCTCCACCTCGCGCCGGGCCTCCTCGCCGATCGGGCGGCCCGCCTCGGCCGCCAGCCGCCCGGCCTGGGCGGAGAGCGCGCCGATCACCTGTCCCTGGCGGGAGGCCAGCTCCCGCAGCCGGTCGCCGTCCAGCCTCTCCTGGGCCTCGCGCAGCCCGTCGCCCAGCTCGGCGAGCCGGCCGGCCTCCTCGGGCAGGCCGCGGACCAGCAGGTTGCTCGCCCAGGCGGCCAGGGTGGGGCGGCGCAGGCCGCCGACCCGGTCGGCCAGCGGGCGGTCCCCGGCCTCGCGCGCCTCCCGGGCGCGCCGGTTCCGCGCGGCGGTGAACTCACCGGGGCGCAGCCCGTACAGCTCGTCGGCGATGGACTCCAGGTCCACTGCGCACCCCTTCCCCCGGTCGCCGGACGCGGACGAGTCGATCCTCGCCCGGCCCCGGCGCCCGTGCGGGCCGTGCGGGCCCGTCCGGGTGAACGCCCGGCCGCGGGCACGGGGGAAACGGCCGGGGCTGGGGAGGGGAAACGCCCCGGGCGGGCCGCGCGGGCAGAAGGCCCCGGGGCGCGGAAGACCCGAGGGGCGGGCCCGGCCGGGGGCCCGGGCCGTGCCGCTCAGGCCGCCCGGGGCCGGCCCCGCGCGCCGGCGCGGGCCGCGCGCTCGGCGCGGACCCTCCGCTTCAGCTCGATCCGCGCGGCCACCACGCCGCCGGGCAGCGTCTCCCAGAACGGGTGCCCCGCGATGTACAGCGACAACTCCTGGAGCCTGGCGTGCAGCCTGCGCTCCCGCTCCCCGTCGTCCACGGCCCCGCCGGGGTCCCCGGCGGGGCGGGCGGGCAGGCGGGCCAGCCGCTCGTCGAGGTCGTACCACGCGTGCTGGGCGGCGATCAGGTCCTGGGGAAAGCGGCTGGTGTCCACCCCTCAATAGTACGTTCGTTCGAATCGAATGGCTGCCCGGCGCACCGACGGAGCGTGACCCCGCGCACCCGCGCGCCTACAATTTCCGCCAATTGGCATGGGAACGTCCCCGCCTGACGGTCATACTGGTGACCGCGAGGGGGCGGGGACACCGGGCTTGGCCGACGGGGGGCGGGACGCGGACGATGGCGGACGGCGCGCTGATCCAGAGTCGTTACCAGCTGCTCGAACTCATCGGGCGCGGCGGCATGGGGGAGGTCTGGCGGGCGCGGGACGAGTCGCTGGGCCGGCCGGTGGCCGTCAAGTGCCTCAACCCGCTGGGCTCCCGGCAGGAGGAGCCCTTCCTGCGCGCCCTGCGCGAGCGCTTCCGCCGCGAGGCCAGGGTCGCCGCAGGGCTCCAGCACCGCGGGGTCACCGTCGTGCACGACTTCGGCGAGTCCGAGGGCGTCCTCTTCCTGGTCATGGAGCTGCTGGACGGGCACAACCTCAGCCAGCTCCTGACCGCCCGCGGCTCCGAGCCGCTGCCGGCCGCCGAGGTCGTGGACATCGCCGAGCAGGTGGCCGCCGCACTCGCCTACACCCACCGCCAGGGCATCATCCACCGCGACCTCAAGCCCGCCAACGTGATGCGCCTGGCCGACGGCACGGTCAAGATCTGCGACTTCGGCATCGCCCGGCTGGCGGAGGACATCGGGCTCAGCGCCAAGCTGACCGGCGCCGGCATGGCCATGGGCACCCCGCACTACATGTCCCCCGAGCAGATCGCCGGAACGCCCCTGGACCACCGCAGCGACCTCTACTCCTTCGGCTGCGTCCTCTACGAGATCGCCACCGGCGCCCCGCCGTTCGACCTCGGGGACCCCTGGGCCATCCTCATCGGGCACCGGGACACCCCGCCCGAGCCCCCGCGCGCCCACCGCCCCGACCTGCCGCCGGAGCTGGAGGAGTTCATCCTCGCGCTGCTCGCCAAGCACCCCGACGACCGCCCCGAGGACGCCGTCGGCCACGCCCGCCGCCTGGCCGCCCTCACCGCCGCCCCGCCGGCCCCGCTCGCCCCGGCCGGCCCCTACCCCGCGCCCGGCCCCCACGGCACGGACGGCTCCGGGCTCCCCGGCGGCCCCCGCCCGCCGCGCCGGGGCACCGCCGCGGGGCTGCCCCGGGTTCCCGTGCCCCGCCCGCCCGAGCGGCTGCCCGACTGGACCCGCGGCATGCGCGCCGGATCCCGCGCCAGCGGCTCCTGGCCGCTGCGCCCGCCGCCCCCCGACCGCTCCGCGGGGCTGACCGGCCAGTGGACGGGCCTGCCCGGCCGCCCCGACCCAGCCGCCCAGGGCCACACCGCGCTGGCCCAGCTCCCGGCCGAAGGCGCGGGCCCCGCCCCGGAGTTCCTCGCCGTCCTGGCCAGCCGGCACCGCGCCGGCGAGAGCCTGGGCCGCCTGGGGCGATGGGCCGAGGCCCACGAGGTCCACGCCGCGCTCGCCTCCACGCGCGCCCGCGCCCTCGGCGAGGAGCACCCCGACACCCTCCTCAGCCGCCACGAGACCGCCTACGCCCTGGGGCGCCTGGGCCGCTGGGAGGAGGCCCTGGACCTCTTCGGGCGCGTGGCCGCCGCCCGCGAGCGCGTCCTGGGCCCCGCCCACCCCGACACCCTCGGCACGCGCTACCAGACCGGCATCGCCCTGGGCCGCCTCGGGCTGCGCGAGGAGGCCCTGGACCTGTACGGCACGCTCGTCGTCGCCTGGACCCGCGCCGAGGGCCCCGCCCACCCCGAGACCCTGCGCGCCCGGCACGCCCGCGGCATCACCCTGGGGCGCCTGGGCCGCTGGGAGGAGGCCCTGTCCGAGGCCCGCGAGGTGTACGCACTGCGCGCCCGCGTGCTCAGCCCGGGGCACCCCGACACCCTGGTCAGCCGCCGCGAGATCGCCGTCGCCCTCGGCTGGCTCGAACGCTGGGAGGAGGCCCTGGCCGAGTACCGCGAGGTGCGCACCGCCCGCGAGCGGGTCCTGGGCCCCGGCCACCCGGACGCCCTGGCCAGCCGCAACGACGAGGCCCACTGCCTGGAGCAGCTGGGCCGTGCCGGGGAGGCCGTCGAGCTGTACCGGCAGGTGGCCGAGCTGCGCGACGGCACGGCGCCCGAGGGGTGAACGCGCCCACGTACCATGGCGCCATGTCGTTTCTCCGTCGCCGCGGCGCCGCATCGCCGGCCGGCCCCGACTTCGACGTGCTGGCCATGGACCCCGGCGACTGGCCCGGCGTCCTGGGCGCCGGGCTGCTGCCCGCGCCCGACGGCAGCTGCCAGGGCGTCGTGCTGCGCTACGACCTCTTCGGCGGGCGCGGCCCGGCCATGGTCATCGGCAACCTCCCCGAAGGGTCCCCGGCCCGCGACGTCGCCGACGGAGAGGTGCCCTTCGAGGTGCATCAGCTTCTGCTTGCCCTGGAGATGGACGAGGAAGTCCGCACCACCGGCACCGAGGAGGTCCCGGTGATGCACGACGGGAATCTCCTGATCGTGCGCCGCGTCCAGCTCACCGAGGGGCGCATCTCCTGCGTGCAGTTCGACCGCAGCGACGGGGTCCTGGTCACCATCGCCAGCTGGGAGCGCCCCATCACCGACGACCTCTACCAGCTCCTCAAGCCGCTGCCCGCCGAGATGTTCCAGCGCTGACCCGGCGGCGCCCCGGCGCGGAGAGCCGGCGGCCCCGCGCTACCGGGTGCCCACCGCCGCCCGCACCGCCTTGCGCACCAGCGTCCAGTCCTCCTGCAATCGCCGCAGCAGCAGCCGCTGTTCCTCCCCGTAGGCCACCCCGCCCTCCGGCGGCGCCGGGGGCCCGGCAGCCGGGCGCCGCATAGCGCGCCGCACCGCCTCCTCGCGGCGCCGGATCTCCCGGGTCAGCACCAGCACCAGGTTCAGCAGGAACGCGTCCCGGCCCGCCGGACCCGCGGACTGCGCGCTCTGGCTGATCCGCCGCCGGATCAGCGGCGCGTCCCCCAGCACGGCCCACAGCGAGGCCAGGTCGTACCCCGGCAGGTACCAGCCGGCCGCCTCCCACCCCAGCAGCACAGGACCGGCGGGCGTCAGCAGCGCCTGAGGCAGCAGCGGCCCGCCGTGACAGAACTGCCGCGGCTCCGGCCGCCCCCGGCCCGCCAGCCCCAGCAGCAGCGTCTGCACATCGCTCAGGTCCCGGTCCGTGATCAGACCCAGCGCGTGACAGCGCGCCAGCCGCGCGGGGTAGTTGACGGGCTCGGGAAAGGCGCCCGGCGGCGGTCGCCAGGCGTTCACCCGCGCCAGCGCGCCCAGCACGGCCCGCACGTCGGGACCCGCAGGCGCCACCCCGGCGCCCCGCGCCGTCGCCACCGGCCGCCCCGGCACGAACTCCGTCACCAGCGCGCACCCCTGCGGGTCATCGGCCACCAGGCGCGGCACCCGCACCGGCGGGCGGTGCCGGGCGAAGCGCCGCAGAGCGCCTATTTCCCGCCGCAGCCGCTCCGCCCGCGGCCCCGAGGGGTCCGCCACGGAGCGCGCCACCACCGCCCGCCCCCCCGTCGTGCCGAGGAACGCCACCGCCCCGCCCGCGTCCTGCAGCACCTGCACCGGCGTGAAGTCCGGGCAGATCTCGTGCACCGCGGCCAGCGCGGAGCGCAGCCGCGCCCCCCGCGCGCCCGACAGGTCCAGCCGGCCACCGGCGGCCGGCGGCCCGGCCCTGCGCGGCCGGGGGCGGGCACGCGCGTCCAGGCCCGCCAGGGGCTGGCCGCCCGGCCGCGGCGGGCGCGGCCGGCCGATCACGGGGGTGGGTGCTGGATACATAGGCGGGCGAGGTCCCTTCGTGTGCCGGCCGCGGGCCGGTGGGGGCCGGAAGGCTCACGGCGTCCCCGGCCCCGGGCCCCGGCACCCTGGGGAAATGCCGGAGTCCCCGGACCGGGGAGGCGCGGTGTCTACACCACTCCCCCGCGCGGGTGGCACACCACCTGGCGGGGGCTGGCGAACCCTGGCGAATTGTCATGGCGGCGTTGCGCGGCGGTTACTGTCAACTCAGCCGAGATCCTGGGGGCTTGACGTGCGCAGAACGCCCAACACCCGACTGGCCGACCTGTTCCGGCTGACCGGCTGGTCCAAGGGAGAGCTGGCCCGGCTGGTGAACCGCCAGGCGGCGGCCCAGGGCCACCCTCAACTGGCCACGGACACCTCCCGGGTGCGGCGCTGGATCGACGTGGGGGAGACCCCGCGCGACCCCGTGCCCGAGGTGCTGGCCGCTCTGTTCACCGAACGCCTCGGCCGTGTCGTGACCATCGAGGATCTCGGGTTGCGCCGGCCAGGGGACGCGGGGAAACGGCCGTCCGCGTACGGACTGACGTGGCCCCCCCGGCGCACGGCCGCGGTCCTCACCGAATTCACGGGAATGGACCTCATGCTGAACCGACGCGGCATGGTGGGCGCGGGCGCCGCGCTCGCCGCGGGCTCCGCACTCAGCGACGCCCTGCACGACTGGGCCGGCCCCCCCGCCGGCCCCTCCCACGCAGCACACCCGGCCGATCCGGCCGGGCTCGACCGTTACGAGGCCGCGCCGGTGGGCGCCGAGGAGATCGAGGCCCTGGAGCACTCGGTCGAGGTCTTCCGCGCCTGGGACGCCGCCCGCGGCGGCGGTCTCCAGCGCAAGGCGGTGGTGGGCCAGCTCAACGAGGTCGGCGGGATGCTGGCCTACCGCCACCCCGACGCCCTGCAGCGGCGGCTGTGGGGCGTCGCGGCCAACCTCGCCGTCCTGGCCGGGTGGATGTCCCACGACGTGGGCCTGGAGCCCACCGCCCAGAAGTACTTCGTCATCGCCGCGCACGCCGCCCGGGAGGGCGGCGACCGGCCGCGCGCGGGGGAGGCGCTCTCCCGGGCCGCCCGGCAGCTGGTGCACCTGGGGCGGCCCGACGACGCCCTGGACCTGATGCAGCTGGCCCGCTCCGGCATGGGCGAGGAGGCGTTGCCCCGCACCCGGGCCATGCTCTCCACGATCGAGGCCTGGGCGCAGGCGTCCCTGGGCCACGGGCAGGCCGTGCGGCGGCTGCTGGGCGAGGCGGAGGAGCTGTTCGTCTCCGACCGGGCGGACGTTCCGCCGCCCAGCTGGATGCAGCTCTTCGACGAGGCGGACCTGCACGGGATGCAGGCCCTGGCCTACCGCACCCTGGCCGAGCACGAGCCGGCCGCCGCGCGCCGCGCCGAGCGGCACGCCCGGCGCGCGCTGACGCTGCGCGACGGCGCGCGCGGCAGGTCGCGCATCTTCGACCAGCTCACCCTGGCCTCCGCCTGCTTCCTGGCCGGCGACCCGGACGAGGCGGACCGCTCCGCGCGCCTGGCGCTGGCGGCCATAGGGGAGAACTCCTCCCACCGCACCTGGGACCGCCTGCGCGAGATGTACCGCCTCACGGGCGCCTACGCGAACCACCCCCCCATCCAGACCCTCCGTACCGACATCGAGCAGTCCCTCCCCACGCCCCACCCGGCCTGACGCGCGCACTCCCGGCCCGGCCCACCGCGACGGCGGGCCGGGCCGTTTCCGCGCCGGGGCCGGGGCGCCGCGCGGATGGCCAAAAGGGGCCGCTTCCCCGGCAGGCAAGGCCGGGTTCAGGGACGGACGCGGGCGATCAGCACGCAGGCGTCGTCGTCGCGGGACGTCTCGCCGCACTCCTCGATCACCAGTCGCAGGCACTCGTCCGCGCTGGCCGCCTCGGCCAGCCGGGGCGCGAGGGCGATCAGGCGCACATCGCCGCCGTGGCCCGACCGGCCGCCCGGCGAGATGTCCGAAAACAGGCCGTCCGTGTGGAGCACGAGCACATCGCCCGGCTCCAGCCTGTCCGTCCGCTGCTCGTAGTCCGCGTCCGTGATCGCGCCCAGCAGCGGCCCGGCCGGGCGCGGCAGCGCCCAGCCCGTGCCCTCCCGGCACAGCAGCGGCGCGGGGTGCCCGGCCTGCGCCCAGGTCAGCAGCCGCCCGCCCGGGTCGTAGCGGCAGCACAGCGCGCTGGCCAGCACCGGGTGAACGCCCCGGTCGAGGAGCTGGTTGAGGTGCCCGAGCAGGCGGCCGGGGTCCGTTCCGGTCAGCGCGATGCCCCGGACCGCGCCCAGGGCCGTGGCCGTTCCCGCCGCCGCGGCCGGGCCCCGGCCCGAGAGGTCGCCCACGCTCAGCAGCGAGCCGCCGTCCGGCAGCTCCATCGAGTCGTACCACTTGCCGCTCATCGGCGTCCCCGGCCGCGCCGGGAGCCAGCGGGCCGCCAGCTCCAGCGAGCCCGGCCGCCCCCCGCCCCGGCCCGTCCCCGACGAGCCCAGCCACGGGGCCAGCGCCGAGTCCTCCAGCTCGATGACCACCCCGTGCCCGGCCCGCGCGAAGGTGCGCTGGCGCCGCAGCTCCTCGTCGCCCCCGTCCGCGTCCGAGGGGGCCGCCGAGCCGCTGCGCCGGACCTCGCTGACGTCGCGGATCATCGCCCACATCGCCACCGTGCCGCCGCCGTCGTCCAGCACCGGCTCCCCGGCCATCTGCACCGTCCGCAGCGAGCCGTCCGGCCGCGTGATCCGGAACTCGCAGTCCACCGGCCGCCCGTCCACCAGGCAGCCCGTGACGGCCGCGGTCAGCGCCGGCTGGTCCTCCGCCGGCAGCATCGCCGGGAGCTGGTCGAGCGTGAGCGGCCCGTCCTGCACCGGTCTGCCGAAGATCGCGAACAGCTCCTCGGACCACACCACCCCATCGGTCAGCAGGTTCCACTCGGCGCTGCCGATCCGCATCCCCAGCCGCGCCCGCCCCTCCGCCCCGCCCGCGGACCGCAGGTGGTCCAGCTGCTCGCCGACGTCCGCCAGCCGGTCGGCGGCCAGCTCCCACGCGGCGCGGCGCAGCCCGCCGGCCGCGCCCTGGGCGGGCTCGCCGCGGCGCGCGGCGTCGAGGTCGTCGCGGAGCCTGCGGGTCCGCGCGATCAGGTCGTCGAGCGTCGCCCCGGCGGGGACGTCCCCGGCGAGGCCGTCCTGGACGCCTCCGGGAACGCCGTCCTGGGCGTCGTTCGCGGGGTGGTCCGGGTTGTGGGAGGAAAGCATCGCTGATCCCCGGTGCGGCGCGGTCAGGTCAGGGGGCACCACCCAGCCTCCCCCAGACGTCGTCTGGGGGCACCCCCAGGGCTGGGGGGAGAGCCGGAGCGTATCGGCGCGGAACGACTCCAGACTGTTGCACAGCCTTCCCCGCCCGGTGAGAGATTCAGCCGCCCGCCGGAGCACCGGTTCCCGCGCGCGCCGCGCCCCGGGGGGTGTAGAACGGCGGACAACGGCAAGGAGCCGGGCGACGGAAATCCCGTTGCCACCGGATCGCACGCACCGGATGCTGACTCATATGTTCGCCAGTCCGACCGAAACCGACATAGCGCCCAGCGGGACCCTCCTCGGGCTCCTCCAGCGAGGGCGCGGCGACGGGTGGCTGCACGCGCTCGCGGCCCCCCGGGCCGAGGCCGTCGCGGCGCTGGAGCACTGCGTGCTCCACGACCCCCGCCGGGACTGGCAGCTGGAGCACCGCTCGCTCTACTACGCCCGCCTCTACGCCGAGCTGGGAGCCGGCCTCGGCGCGGTGGCCGCCCACCTCCACGACCCCGAGGACGCCCGCCGCACCGACGAGGAGCGCACCGGCCTGGCCCTCTCCGTCCTGGGCCACCTCACCGCCTACGGCAACCGCCGCGCCCTGTCCCTGCTGCGCCGCTACGCCGCCGAGGGCAGCAATTGGCGCTGGGCCCTGGACGAGCTGGCCGTCCGCGACGACGACGCCGGCCTGCGCGCCCTCGCCCCCGCGATCCTGGCCCGCTTCCCGGCCACCCCCGAGGGCGACGCGGCCCTGACCGCCGCCGTCCGCGACTCCTTCGAGCCGCGCCCCTGGCGCATCTGGGCCCGCGACAGCCGCCGCCCCGCCCAGCGCGCCCGCCTCGAACGCGCCCTGGAGCGCGGGGACTTCGACCGCTGGCAGCGCCAGCTCCGCCCCCCGGGTCCGCAGCCGGGCTGGGGCGTGCGGGCCGTCCTGGACTGGGCCCAGCAGGGCTACGAGCACACCCCCCGCCAGTGGCGCGAGGCCGCCGCCGCCCGCTGCCTGGGCGCCGTGGCCGGGCCCGGGGACCGGGACGAGCTGCTGGCCGCCGCCGCCCAGGGCCCGCCCGCCGCCCGCGCCGCCGCCCTGCGGCACCTGGCCGAGCGCGCCGACCCCGAGGTGTTCGCGCTGATCGAGGCCGGGGCCGACGCTCCCGACCCGGACGTGGCGACGGCCGCGGTGACGGCGTTCTCCCGGATGCGCGCGCGGGGCGCGCTCGACCACGCCCGGCACTGGGCCGCGCGCCCCGACCGCCTCGGCTCGGCCGCAGCCGCCATGGTCGCCGGCTGCGGGGAGCGCGCCGACGCGCCCCTGGTCCTGTCTGCGCTGCTGCGCGCCGTCCGCGTCCACGGCAGCGACGCCAGGGAGCTGCGGCCCCTGGTCGAGGGCGCGGGCCGGCTGGCCGTCACCGCGGCCGTTCCCGTGCTGCGGCACGTGTACCGGGAGACCTCCTCCTCGCACCTGCGCGGGGACACGGCGCGCGCGCTGGCCGCCACCGACCCCGCCTTTCCCACCGGCTTCGCGATCGAGTGCCTGTGGGACTGCGAGGAGGACACCCGCGAGGTCGCCGCCCTGCACGCCGCGACCGTGGACAAGCGGGTCGTCGAACGGCTGCGGCGCCTGGCCGCGGACCCCGCGGAGCAGGCCGGGGTGCAGACGGCCGTGCGCGGGCGGCTCGGCGGGCGCGCGACCGGCTGAGCCGGGGGCGCGGATGCTCATGGGACGTTTCCCGAACGGCCACGCGGATGTGGGCGGGGGATGGCCGGGGCCGGTCACAACTGCCCTATGCGCACCTCCCCGATGCGAGTCGCCATCATCACCGAGTCCTACCCCCCGGACGTCAACGGCGTCGCCCACTGCGCCCTGCAGACCGCTCTGCACCTCACCCGCCGCGGCCACCACCCCCTGGTGATCGCGCCGGCGCCCGCGCCGGGCGTCCGCACCCCCCACGACGGCCCCGCTCCCGTCGTGCACGTCCCCTCCCTCCCGCTGCCCGGCTATCCCCAGGTCCGGGTCGCCCTGCCCAGCCGCAAGCCGGCCGCCGCCCTCGCGGCCCACCGGCCCGACATCGTCCACCTCGCCAGCCCCTTCGTGCTCGGCGCGCGCGGCGCCGCTCTCGCCGCCCGCGCCGGGGTGCCCGCCGTCGCCGTCTACCAGACCGACCTGGCCGGCTACGCCCGCACCTACCTCGGCGCCGGCGAGCAGGCCGCCTGGCGCCGCATCCGCGCCGTGCACGGGGCGGCGGGCCTGACCCTGGCCCCCTCCACCGCCTCACTGCGCGCCCTGGAGGAGCGCGGCGTTCCCCGCCTGCGCCTGTGGCCGCGCGGCGTGGACACCGCGCGCTTCCGCCCCGGGCTGGCCGACCCGGCGCTCCGCAGCGAGCTGGCGCCCGGCGGCGAGCTGCTCGTCGGCTACGTCGGGCGGCTGGCCCCCGAGAAGCGCGTCGAGCTGCTGGCGGGCGCCGCCGCGCTCCCCGGCGTGCGCCTGGTCGTCGTCGGCGACGGGCCCAGCGAGGCCGGGCTGCGCTCCGCCCTGCCCGGGGCGGAGTTCCTCGGGCGGCGCACCGGCGAGGACCTCGCGCGGATCTACGCCTCGCTCGACGTCTTCGTGCACACGGGCCCGTTCGAGACCTTCTGCCAGACCGTGCAGGAGGCGCAGGCCAGCGGCGTCGCCGTCGTGGCGCCCGCCGTGGGCGGCCCGCTCGACCTCGTCGGCCACGGCCGCACCGGGCTGCTCGTGCCGCCCGGCGACCAGGACGCCGTGACCGAGGCCGTGCGCACCCTGCGCGACCGGCCCGCGCTGCGCGCCGGACTGGCCGGGGCCGGCCGGGACGCCGTGGCCGGGCGCAGCTGGGAGGCCGTCGGCGACCAGCTGCTGAACCACTACGAGGAGCTGCTGGAGGCCCGGGCGGTGGCCGTCCGGTGAGGAACCCGCAGAACCCGGTGGGGGAGGGCACGTCCGCCTCCGTTCCCCCCGCCGGCTCCCCGTCCGCCCGCCCCGGCGCCCCCGCTCCCGTCCCCGCGCCCCCGCCGGGCGCGGGCGGCGAGGAGGCGGCCACGGGCCGCCCGCTGCGCATCCTGCGGCTGGCCAACTTCGTCGCCCCCGCCTCCGGCGGCCTGCGCACCGCGCTGCGGGAGCTGGGCGCCGGGTACCTGGCCGCCGGCCACGAGCCGGTGCTGATCGTGCCCGGCGAGGCGCCCGGCGACGCCATGACCGCGCAGGGCCGGGTCATCACCCTGCCCGGCCGGACCCTGCCCGGCACCGGCGGCTACCGGGTGCTGACCGACCGGCGGCGCCTGCGACGCCTGCTGGAGGAGCTGGCCCCCGACCGCCTGGAGGTCTCCGACCGCACCTCGCTGCGCTGGACCGGCGAGTGGGCCCGCCACCACCGCGTCCCCGCCGTGATGGTCTCCCACGAGAGCGTCGACGGGGTCATCGCCACCTGGGGCGTCCCCGAGGGCCTGGGCCGCTGGGCCGCCGACCGGCTCAACCTCCGCACCGCGCACGCCTACACGCGCGTGGTCTGCACCACCGAGTGGGCGGCCCGAGAGTTCATCCGCGTCGGGGCGCGGAACGTGGTGCGCGCGCCGCTGGGCGTGGACCTGCGCCGCTGCCGGCCCGACCTGCACGACCCCGCGCTGCGCACGGAGCTGTCCGGGGGCGCGGAGGTGCTGCTGGTGATGTGCTCCCGCCTCTCCCCGGAGAAGCGCCCCGGGCCGGCGCTGGACGCGCTGGCCGAGCTGCGGCGCCGCGGGGTGGACGCAGCCCTGGTCGTGGCGGGGGAGGGGCCGCTGGGGGCCCGGCTGCGGGAGCGGGCGGCGGCCGAGCGGCTGCCCGTCCGGTTCGCCGGGCACATCGGGGACCCCGCCGACCTGGCCGTGCTCCAGGCCACCGCCGACATCGTGCTCGCGCCCGGCCCGGCCGAGACCTTCGGACTGGCCGCCATGGAGGCGCTGGCCTGCGGTACGCCCGTGGTCGCCAGCGCCCGCTCCGCCGTGCCCGCCCTGCTGGGGTCCGCGGGAACGGCCGCGGCGGGGAACGGCGCCTCGTTCGCGGACGGCGTCCAGCGCCTGCTCGCGCGCCCGCTCGCTGCCCGGCGCGCCGCGGCGCGAAAGCGCGCCGAGCAGTTCCCCTGGTCGGCGGCCGTAGCCGCGTTCCTCGACGCCCTGGAGGTGCCGCACGCCGTGGCGCCCCCGTCCGCCGCGCGGCGCGCGGCGCGCCCCGGCGCGCCCCCCGCGTCCCGCCCCGCGGGCGGTCGGCCGTGGTGACGCACGCCCCGCCCCCCGGCCCGCCGGCCCGGGGCCCCCTCACCGGGCCCCCGGCCCCGGCAGCGGCAAGGGAATCGCCGCCCCCGGGCCCGGCCCCGGCCGCCGCGGGACTTCTGCGGTTCGCCGCGCTGGGGGATTCGCTCACCGAGGGGCTCGGGGACCCGCGGCCCGAGGGCGGGTGGCGCGGCTGGGTGCCGCTGCTGGCCGCCTCGCTCCCGCAGCCGGGCGCGCCCGTGCGGGTGGCCAACCTCGCCCGCAGCGGCGCCCGCACCGCCGACGCCGCCGGGCCGCAGCTTGCCGCCGCGCTCGCCCTCAGGCCGCACCTGGCGGCCGTCATCGTCGGCGGCAACGACACCCTGCGCTCGCCCTTCGACATCGGCCGCGCCGCCCGCGACCTGGACGCGGTGCTCCGCGCCCTCACCGCGCGCGGCACCGTCGTGCTCACCGCCTGCCTCCCCGACCCGGGGGGCTCCCTGCGCCTGCCGCGCTCCCTCACGGGCCCCCTCGCGCGGCGCATGCACGCCCTCAACGACGTGGTGCACCACCTCTCCCGGCGCTACGCCGCCGTGCACGCGCACCTGGCGCACCATCCGCTCACCCAGGACCCGGCCGCGTGGAGCGTGGACCGGCTCCACCCCAGCGAACTGGGACACCGGCTGCTGGCCCGGGAGTTCCACGCCCGGCTGGCCGAGCGCGGCCTCGCCCTGGGCCCGCCGCCGCCCGCGGCCCCGGACCACCCGCCGCCCACCCGCTCCGCCGGGGCCTGGTGGCTGGCCACCCGCGGCACCCGCTGGGTCCTGGCCCGCTCCACCGACCTGCTGCCCGGCCTGCTCCGGCTCGCCGTCGCCGAGGGCAGGCACCGGCGCGCCGGCACCCAGGAGGCCCTGGACCACGCCGCCCGGGAGGCGACCCGCGCCGCACTGCGCGCCCTGCCCGCGCCGAACGGCGCCCCCGCGCCCGCCCCCGGCGTACCGAGCGCGGCCACGCGCCCCAGGTCGGCCGTTCCGGGTGCGAGAAACGCCAGGCCGCACCCGCGCGGTCAAACCGCGCACGGGGGCCAGGCCGGGCGTTACCCCGCGGGCCTGGCGGGGGACTGAGGGGGACGTGCGGGATCGAGGGGAACGGACGAGGGCGGGCGCCCGGGGCGCCCGCCCTCACCACCCGTGCGCGCCCGGCGCGAACAGGTCCAGCAGCCGGGTGCGCGCCGCGCGCACCCGGAACGCAAGGATCTCCGCGATCGCCCGCAGCAGGGCGTAGCCGAAGGCCGGGTCCTCGTCGCACAGCTCCTGCACCGAGGCCCCGTCGAACTCGTACGCCCGCACCGGGCTGAGCGCCTCCGCGCCGAAGTCCCACTCGTACGGGGGAAACAGCCACGACCAGCCCAGCAGGTCGCCGCTGGCCAGCGAGGAGACGCCCGTCGGGCGCGGGCCCGCCAGCCGCAGGTCGAGCGTCACCGTGCCCGAGCGCAGGATCCAGAACCGGTCGGCGCGCCCCTTCTCCTCGAAGATCCGCTCGCCCTGCGCGAAGGACACCTCCCGGGCCACCGCCATCAGCCGGTCCCGGTACCCGTCCGGCAGCACCCGCAGCAGCCGTCGCGGAGCCGTCATCGCCACGCCTCCTCCCGGCCCGCGCCGGTCCCCCCGCCCGGCGCCTCGCGTTCCCCCGCCCTCTCATTGCACCCCCGGTCCCCGGCCGCCGCATCCCGGCAGCCCCGCCATTCCCCTCTGCCCCGTCCGTACCCGCGCCCGCGCCCGCACCCGCGCCCGCCCCCCGCCGGGCCCCGCTGGAGTCGCCGCCCGGCCCGCCGTCCGCGACAGTGGGTGAGACCGCCGGGGCCGCCCGGCGCCAGGGGCACGCCGCGCCCGCCGGCCCGAGGAGGAACGTGAACGCGAGTCCGCATCCCGGCGGCCCCGACGACTCCGGGCCCGGCGCCGCCATCCTGGTGCTCGGCCCGGACGCCGAGATCCTGGCCTCCACCGCAGGCGCCAGGAGCCTCACCGGCCTGCCGCCCGAGCACCTGCACGGACAGCCGTTCCCCGGCCTGCTCACCGAGCCGGAGGCCTGGGCCCGCGCCGCGGGGCGCGCCCGCGCGGACCGCCCGGGATTCGCCGGCGCCACCCTGCGCCACCCCGGCGGCGCCACCGTTCCCGTCCGCATCGAGGCCCTGCCGCTGCACCCCGACGGCCGCCCCCGGCACGCCGTCACCCTCCTGCACGCCTCCGCCGCCCGCCGTGCCGCCGAGGACCGGGCGCTGCTGCACGCGCTCTTCCGCCAGTCCCGCGTCGGCCTGGCCATCCAGGACCGGACGCTGCGGATCACCCGCACCAACGTCGTTCCCGCCGAGGTCGTGCCGGTCCCCGGCGAGCCCTCCCGGCTCGACCTCCCCGCCGACCTGGCCGACCTCGTCATCCCCGAGGACGCCGGGGAGATCCTCGCCCGGCTGCGCGAGGTCATGGAGGGCGGCGAGCCCCTCATCTACTGGGAGCACTCCGCCCGCTTCGCCCACGCCCGCACACGGGAGCGGGTCTGCGCCCTCACCAGCCTGCGGCTGACCGACGACGAGGAGCGGCCCCTCGGCCTGGTCAGCCTCTTCACCGACGTCACCGACCAGCACGCCGCCCGCCGCCGGATGGCCCTGCTGCACACCGCGGCGCAGCGCATCGGCCGTTCCCTCGACGTGGTCCGCAACGCCCAGGAGCTGGCCGGCGTGCTGGTGCCCGGCTTCGCCGACCTGGCCGCCGTCGACCTCTCCGAGGCGGTGCTCGCCGGGGACGAGCCCGGCGCCGTGCTCCTGGGCGCCCCCGTCCGCCGCGTCGCGGCCACCGTCGCCGACGCCGGCACACGCTGGCCCGCGGGCGTGCGCCGGGTCGGGGAGACCTTCCGCGTCGAGCACGCGCCCCGCGTGCGCGCCGCCGAGGGCCGCACCCCGGCGGAGGACGACGAGGACGTGCCCCGCACCCGGCCCGTCGAGGAGGGCACCGGCGGAGAGGGGGACGGCACCGAGGAGAACGGCCTGCTGCTGCCCGAGGCGCCCGGCTCCCGCATCGTCTTCCCGCTGCGCGCCCGCGGCCAGGTGCTCGGCTTCCTCTCCCTGTGGCGCGCCGCGGCCGGACCGGCGTTCACCCGCTCCGACGCCGAACTGGCCGAGGAGGTCGGCTCCCGCGCCGCCCTGAGCGTGGACAACGCCCGCCGCTACACCCGTGAGCACCGCACCCTGGAGACCCTCCAGCGCAGCCTGCTGCCGCGCCCCACCTTCGACGTCTCCGCCGCCAGCACCGCCGGCAGCTACGTCACCGCCGGCACCGCGGCCGGGGTCGGCGGCAGCTGGTACGACGTCATCCCCCTCTCCTCGGCCCGCGTCGCGTTCGTCATCGGGGACGTCCCGGGCCACGGCCTGTCCGCCACCGCCACCATGGGCCGCCTGCGCACGGCCGTGCAGACCCTCGCGGACCTCGACCTCACCCCCGACGAACTCCTCGGCCGGCTCGACGACCTGGCCATCCGGCTGGCCGACACCCAGCCCGCCCCCGGCGCCCCGCGCGGCGGCGCGGTCGGCGCCACCTGCCTGTACTGCGTCTACGACCCCATCAGCGGCCAGTGCGCGGCGGCGGGCGCGGGCCGCCTGCCGCCGGTGGTGGCCGGGCCCGGCCAGGACGCCGAGCTGGTCCCGCTGAAGGCCGGGCCCGCGCTGGGCGTGGGCGGCAGCCCCTTCGAGACCCTCCGCTTCCCGCTCGCGCCCGGCAGCCTGCTGCTGCTCTTCGGCGAGGACCTGATCACCGGGGACAGCGCCCCGGGCCCCCCGGGGCGCGGTCGCGGCGACGGCGCGGGCGGCGGGGAGGCCCGCGAGCGGCGGCTGCACCTGCTGTGCGAACGGGTAACGGCCGCCGCGCGCGCCGCCGGCCCCCCGGCCGAGGTCTCCCGGTCCGTCCTCGACGCCCTCCTGCCGGGCCGCGCCCCCGCCAACGACGTGGCCCTCCTCGCCGCCCGCGTCCAGGCCCTGCCCGAAGGGGCCACCGCCGGCTGGGAGTTCCCCGCCGAGCCGGCCGCCGTCGGCCAGGCCCGCGACCGGGTCCTGGCCCAGCTGAAGGACTGGCAGCTGACGGCCAACGCCTTCTCCACCGAACTGATCGTCAGCGAGCTGGTCACCAACGCCGTCCGCTACGCGGGCGGCCCCATCGGCCTGCGCCTCATCCGCAACGAGACCCTCATCTGCGAGGTCTCCGACCCCAGCGAGACCCAGCCGCACCTGCGCCGCGCCCGCCCCACCGACGAGGGCGGCCGGGGCCTGTTCCTCGTCGCCCAGCTCGCCCACCGCTGGGGCAGCCGCTACACCCCCAGCGGCAAGACGATCTGGACCGAACAGCTCCTGGACCGCGGCTGATACGGCCGCGCCCACCGGGCGCCGGCCTGGGCCGACGGCGCCTGTCGGCCGTTGTCAGTGGCAGCGCCTAAGGTGACCACGTGACCGCGACAGACCGGACGGCAGGCCCCCCGCACGGCCTCAGGCCCGCGCCCGGGCCGGCCGCCGACGAGGGGCTGGCCCGGCGGCTGCGCGCCCTGGCCTGCACCGCCCCGCTGCACGACCTCGACGCCCGCAAGGCCAACCTCGCGGGCGAGTACGGGGCGTACGCCATGGCCGAGGTGGCGCTGGCCGCCATCGACCTGGTCACCCTCAGCATGGACTTCGACACCGGCGCCGACCACGAGCACGTCGTCGCCCGCCTGTTGCCCCGCGTCGCCGCCCAGGCCCCCGCCCGCCCCGCCGCCGAGCACGAGCGCGTCGCCCGCTGGGTCCTGGACAACCTCATCAACGTCGGCAGCGTGGACCGCGGCTTCCGCGCGGTCTACGGCACCTTCGGCCCCGACGGCGCCTACGTCCGCCGGGACTACGACTTCAAGCTCATCGAGGAGGTCCCGGGCCCCGGCGGCGGCGTGTACCTGCGCACCACCGACGAGGCGGTCAACGTCCTGGTCGGCGCCCTCGACACGGACGTCACCAGCGCCCAGATCGCCGCCGAGGTCAAGCTGGAGGTGCTCATCAGCCGCGGCCGCCTCGCCGACGCCCAGCTCGCCGCCGAGCAGGCCAGGTACCGCACCGTCCAGTACGCCGAGACCCTGCGCCGCACCCTGGAGACCACCCGCCGCAACGTCCGCGCCGTCGACTGGCTCCAGGCCGTCCCCGACCTCATCGCCGAGGCCCTGGACCACATCGCCGACCGGTACCGGCACGAGAACGCCATCCTCACCAACATCCGCCGCGCCCGCGACGAGGCCGCCGAGCCCGGCCACAAGCTGCGCGCCGCCGAGCTGGTGGACATCGTCAAGGACTGCATCCGCCGCCACACCCAGCTCCAGACCCGGCTGCTGGAGGCCGGGCCTCTCTTCCGCGCCGAGCAGGACCGGCAGGCGTTCGCCCCGCCCGCCGCGCGCATCGGCACCGACCTCTACGGCCAGCTCCTGGCGCCCCTGCTGCCCCTGCCGCTGGAGTCCGCCGTCCGCGTCACCGACGCCTACTTCGCCCGCGGCACCGGCCCCCGCCCCCCGGCCGCGGTCCGCCTGGCCGACCTCGCCGAGCTGCTGCTGACCCCGCCCGTGCCCCGGGAGCACCTGGGCGCCGAGCTGCCCGAGCCCGACCTCGTCGCCACCCCCGACGACAGCCGCTTCAGCGAGGAGCAGCTGGCCGCCGCCCTGGACCTGCTGCGGCTGCCCGAGGACGCGCCGCGGCGGCTCTCGGGCCTGCTGGCCGACGCCCGCCGCGCCGACCCCGGCCTTCCGCACCTCGTCGCCCTGCTCGCCGCCCACGCCGCCAGCCCGCCCGTCTCCACCGCCCACCGGCAGGGCGAGCGGCGCCTGCTGTTCGCCGTGGACGACGGCACCCCGCTGCACGACGAGGAGTTCGGCGGCGCCGACCTCATCGTCGGCACCGCTCTGCTCGGACCGGCCCCCGCCCCCCAGGAGGCACCATGACGGACGCCCCTTTCGGCACGGCCACCGCGCCCGCGGAGGCCGCGGCCCCCGCGGGCCGGGCCGCGCCCCCGCTCACCGCGGCCGACGCCGCGGACGCCGCCCGCCTCGTCGCCTTCGGCCTCCAGCCCCGGCTGCCCGCCGCCCGCGACGCCGAGTACGCCGCTCTGCTGCGCCGTTACCTGGAGGAGCCCGCCTTCGGCCGGATCGCCGACGCCGTGGCCGCCGGCCTGGGCCTGATCGTGCTGGAGGTCTCGCCCCGCGCCGGGATGGCCCTGGCCGCGGCCGAGGACTCCGTCTTCGCCGTCCGGATGGGCGAGTACGCCCGCCGCACCTCCTCCGACACCGCCGACCGCTTCCTGCACGGCCTGGCCCACCTCGCCGTCGCCGCCCTGGCCTTCCCCCGCCCCGCGGACCTCGCGGACGACGGATACCTGGGCCGGATCACGGTCAACGGCGTGGAGGCGTTCGTCCGCCAGGCCTGCCACCGCCTGGCCGAACGCGCCGAGACCCAGGGGGAGAACACCGACCCCGCCACCGACGCCCCCGGCCTGGAGGCCGCCTGGCGGGTCTACGCCCGCCGCAGCACCACCGGCGCCACCAAGGACGCCCGCCGGCTGGCCGCCTCCACCACCGGCATCGTCGGCAAGGCCGTCGCCTTCCTGGCCGACTCCGGCTTCCTCCAGCGCACCGGCGACGAGTCCGGCGGCTCCTACCGCACCACCCCGCGGTACCAGATCCAGGTCCGCGACCTGGCCGCGGGCGCCGCCATGAGCGAGCTGCTCGCCCTGGGCGTCGTCCCCGTCGCGGACGGCACCGGCTCCCTGCTGCCGCCCGCCGGCGAGGCCGACCACGACCTCGCGGACGGCGCCGGCCTCCCCTTCCACCGCTGAGCCCCCTGATCCCGCTGCGCCCGCCAGCCACCGACCACCCGCCCGCACCCGACCGCCGACCCCCGAGAGTCCCGCCATGTACGAGCTGTCCCGGATCCGCCTCTACTCCATCGGACCGGCCGGCGCCCGCTACGCCGACACCGTGCTCGACCTGCGCGGCGTCGGCGACCCGGTGCCGGAGCCGGCGCCCGCCCAGGCTGACCTCTTCGAGGACGAGCCGGCCGGCCCGCCCCTGCGCCCGGCCCCCGCCGGCGTCCTCTTCCTGGAGAACGGCGGCGGCAAGTCCGTCCTGCTGAAGCTGATCTTCTCGGTGATGCTCCCCGGCCACCGCAACACCCTGGGCGGCGCCTCCTCCGGCGTGCTGCGCAAGTTCCTCCTCGCCGACGACTGCGGCCACGTCGCCCTGGAGTGGCAGCACACCCGCACCGGCGAGACCGTCGTGGCCGGCAAGGTCAGCGAGTGGCGCGGCCGTCAGGTCTCCAGCGACCCGCGGAAGTTCGCCGAGGCGTGGTACACCTTCCGCCCCGGCCCCGGCATGAGCCTGGACTCCCTGCCCGTGGCCGAGTCCACCGCCCTGCGCCCCGCCGCCGGCGGCACCTCCGGCGCCACCGGCAGGCGCCGCACCATGAAGGGCTTCCGCGACGTCCTCGTCGAGACCGGCAAGGCCTACCCCCACCTCGACGTCGTCTGGGAGGAGGTCCACGAGCGCTGGACCGCCCACCTCTCCCGCCTCGGCCTCGACCCCGAACTCTTCCGCTACCAGCGCGAGATGAACGCCGACGAGGGCGAGGCCGCCGGCCTGTTCGCGGTGAAGAACGACTCCGACTTCACCGACCTGCTCCTGCGCGCCGTCACCGACACCCGCGACACCGACGGCCTGGCCGACCTCGTCCACGGCTTTGCCCATAAGCTCGGCCGCCGCGCCGAGCTGACCGCCGAGCGCGAGTTCACCGCCGGTTCCCTCGACCTGCTCGCCCGCGTCACCGAGGCCGCCGCCTCCCGCGACTCCGCCCGCGCCGTGCACGCCGCTGCCGAGCACCGCGCCCGCGCCCTCGCCCGCCGGCTGGCCGCCCGCGCGGACGCCGAGCGCTCGCGCGCCTCCGCCCTGGCCGGCCGCGCCGCCGAGGCCGCCGGCCGGGTCACCGCCGCCGAGGAGGCCCGGGGCCTGGCCGCCCGCACGGCCGCCGAGCTGGCGTACCGGCACGCCCGCCTCGCCCTGGACGGTGCCGAGAAGGCCGCCGCCGCCCAACGCCGCGAGCTGGGCGACGCCCGCACCCTGCACGCCGCCTGGCAGGCCGCCGAGACCGTGCTCGCCCACCGCGCCGCGGCCGACCGCTCCGCCCGCGTCGCCGCCGCCATCCGCGCCGCCGAACGCGACGCCGCCCCCGCGCTCGCCGCCCGCGGCAAGGCCGCCGCCGCCCTCCTCCGTGCCCTGCACGCCGCCGCGGCCGGGGGCGAGAGCGCCGCCGCCGCCCTCGAGGAACGCTCCGCCGCCCTCCAGGCCGAGGCCGAGGCCGCCCACCGCGACGCCACCGCCGCCGCCACCGGGGCCCAGCGCGCCCGCAGCGAGAGCGAGCACCTGCGCCAGCGGCTGGCCGAGGCCGAGCAGGAGACCGCCCAGGCCGTCGCCGCCGGCTGGCTCCAGGACACAGGCCCGCACGCCGACCCCGCCCGGGCCGCCCTGGCCGCGGGCGACGCCGCCCAGGCCGCCGTCGCCGCCTGGGAGAGCGCCCGCGAGGCCGCCTCCCGCGCCGCGGCCGGGGCGCGGGAGGCCGCCGCCGAGGAGTCCCGCGCCGAGCTGGCCGCCGCCCGCGCCTCCGACGCCGCTGCCGCCGCCCGCGCCGCGCACGCCGCCGAGCGGGAAGCCGCCGCCGTCCTGGCCGCCGAGCCCCGCCTCACCGAGCTGCTCGGCCTGCCGCCCGACGCCCTGACGGCCGAGGAGCTCGACCGCGGCGCCGAGACGCTGGCCGGGCTGCTGGAGGAGGGCGTCGCGGACGCCGAGCGGCGGCTGTTCGAGTTGCGCACCGCCGCCGCCGAGGACGCCCGCATCCTCGCCGCCCTCGGTGACGGCGGCCAGCTGCCCCCCGGCCCCGACGTCCTGGCCACCGTCGCCTTCCTCGGCGAGCACGGCATCCCCGCCCTCCCCGGCTGGCGCTACCTCGCCCAGGCCGTCGCCCCCGCCGACCACGCCCTCGTGCTCGCCGCCCGCCCCGAGCTGGTGGACGGCGTCGTCATCACCGACCCCGGCAGCCACGCGCGGGCCCGAGAGATCCTGGCCGGAGCCGCCCTGCTGCCCCGCTCCGCCGTCGCCGTCGGCACCGCCGCCGCCCTGCTGGCCCCCACCCCGCCGCCCGGCGCCCCGGGCGGCGACCCCGGCCTCTTCCTCGTCCCGCCCAACCCCGCCATGCACGACGAGCGGGCCGCCGACGCCGAGCGGCACGCCCTGCGCGAGCGGACCGCGGGCCGCGACGCCGACCTGCGCGACCTCGCCGCCCGGATCGCCGCCGACCGCGCCCTGGCCGCCCGGCTCGCCTCCTGGCGCGCCGGCTGCCCCGCCGGGCGCCTGGCCGAGCTGGCCGCCGAGGCCGAGCGGGCCGTCACCGCCGAGGAAGAGGCCCGCCGCCGGCGGGAGGACCGCGCCGCCGCCCGCGCCGCCGCCGAGGACGCCGCGGCCGAGGCCGCCGCCCAGCTCGAACGCCGCCAGGAGGCCGCCCAGCACGCCCGGCGCGCCGCCGACGCCCTCGCCGGGCTCGCCTCCCGCCTGCGCGAACGCCCCCGCTGGGCCGCCCGCCGCACCGCGCTCGCCGCCGAGGCGGCCGAGGCGGAGGCCCGCGCCGCAGAGTGCCTGGCCCGCGCCCGCGCCGCCGACGAGGACCGCCGCGCCGCCCAGCGCGCCGCGGACGACGCCCGCCGCACCGCCCGCGCCCTGCGCGCCGAGCGCGCCGAGATCTCCGGCGCCCCCGAGGACGCCGCCCCCGAGGACGCTCCTCCCGGACAGGCCGCCCCCGAGGGCGCCCGCGCCTCCCTGCCCGCCCTGCGCGAGGCGTACCGGGCCGCCTCCCAGGTCTACGAGAAGGTCGGCGTCGGCGCCGACCTGCGCGCCGACCAGGCCCGCGCCGAAGGCGACGAGTCCGCCGCCCTGGCTGCCCTCGACCGGCTCGGCGCCAAGGTCCGCACCCGCGCCGCCCGCCTGCTCGACGGCCCCGAGGGCGCCGACGGCCCCTCCCGCCAGGCCGCCGCCGCCCGCGCCGAGGCCCTCGTCCAGCTCCTCGAGTCCCGCGCCTCCGCCGCCAGCGAGCAGCTCGGCCGCCTCCGCGCCGAGGCCGAGCGTCTGGCCCCCGCCGAGGGTGAGGCGCACATCGACCTGCCCCCCGAGCGCACCCCGGACGGCGCCGACCGCGCCCGCGAGCTGCTGCGCACCGCGACCGCCGAGCTGGCCGCCCGCGAGGAGGACCTGCGCGCCGCCCGCGCCGCCCACGAGGAGTACGGCGCGGACCACCGCACCGCCCGCGACGGCGCCGAGGGCTTCGAGGAGCTGGCCGCCCAGCTCGGCGACCTGCTGCGCGACCCCCCGTCCGGCCAGGACCGCGACGGCGGCGCGCCCGGCCCCGAGGCCCCGCCCGAGGCGTTCCCCGGCGCCCTCGCCGACGCCCGCGAGGCCGCCGCCGGAGCCCGCCGCGAGCTGCGCGCCCGCGCCGGGGAGACCGCCGCCGCCGAGGCCGCCGTCCGCGAGGCCTGCGACGCCCTCGTCCGGCACGCCAATTCCACCCGCTACGAGCAGGTCCGCACCCCCGCCCGCCGGCAGGTCCGCGAGCTGCCCGCCTCCGCCCTCCCCGCCCACGCCGCCGCCTGGGCCGAGGCGTTCCGCCCCCGCCTGCGCGTCCTCACCGACGAGCTGGCCCAGCTGGGGAGGAACCGCGACAGCATCGTCGACCGCCTGCGCGGCCTCGTGGAGTCCTCCCTGGACACCCTCCGCTCCGCCCAGCGCCTCTCCCGGCTTCCCGAGGGCCTGGGGGAGTGGTCGGGCCAGGAGTTCCTGCGCATCCGCTTCGAGGACCCCGACCAGGCCACCCTGGCCGAGCGCCTGGGCGAGGTCATCGACGAGACCACCCGCGCCGCCCTGCGCAAGAACGCCGACCTGCGCCGCGACGGCATGTCCCTGCTGCTGCGCGGCGTCCGCGCCGCCCTCGGTCCGCGCGGGGTCCGCGTGGAGATCCTCAAGCCCGACGCCGTCCTGCGCGCCGAGCGCGTCCCCGTCGGCCAGATGGGCGACGTCTTCTCGGGCGGCCAGCTGCTGACCGCCGCCATCGCCCTGTACTGCACGATGGCTGCCCTGCGCGGAAACGACCGCGGCCGCGACCGCCACCGCCACGCCGGCACCCTCTTCCTCGACAATCCCATCGGCCGGGCCAACGCCACCTACCTGCTGGAGCTCCAGCGCGCCGTGGCCGACGCCCTGGGCGTACAGCTGCTGTACACCACCGGCCTGTTCGACACCACGGCGCTGGCCGAGTTCCCCCTGGTGATCCGGCTGCGCAACGACGCGGACCTGCGCGCCGGCCTGAAGTACATCAGCGTCGAGGAGCACCTGCGGCCGGGACTGCCCCGCCAGGAGTCCGGCACGGAGGCCGCGCACGGTGAGATCACCGCCACCCGCGTCTTCCGCCGCCCCCGCCCCGCCCCGGCCCCCGCCGGCCAGCCGGAGAAGGGATGAGCGCACGTCCGCCGGCGCGGCGTCAGTCGCGGCGCAGCAGCCGCGGCCGGTCCCGCGCCGCACTGCTGGGCACGGACACCACGCCGTTGCGCTGCCGCCACTCCTGCCGGGTGATCCAGATGTCCAGCACCGCCCAGGTCGCCACGAAGGTGCTCGCGACCGAGGACAGCGTCATGGGGAACGCCAGCCAGGAGCCGGCCAGCGTGCACAGCAGCACGACCACGACCTGACTGAGCGTCAGAGCGATGATGATCACTGCGCGCACCGCAGCGGCGCGCACCGGGTCCGGCATGCGGTTCTTCGCGTACACCGCCCTGGCTCCCTGCACGGTGAGATGCGGCGAATGGCGTGGCACAGCCATGGTAGAACCTGCGGACGCCTTGCGTGCCCGCGCCGGACCGACGAGGATGATGCGCTCCGCCAGTCAACTCCGCTCAGCCGCCGGGTGATACGCGGGCCGCCGACCCGCCGGTAGTAGGCTCGCGTCGCCGGACGGTGCCCGACACCGCCGGGCGGCCGGAGAACTCAAGGGGAGGGCATGCGCTTTCGCGGCAAGTCGATCCGACGGAAGATAGGGGCGCTCGTCCTGGTGCCCCTGCTGTCGCTCGTGTCGGTCTGGGCGTTCGCGTCGGCCATCACCGTGCCCGGGGCCCGCGAGGTGTTCGCCGAGACCTCGGCCTCCGACGCGCTGTCGGATCCGGCCCGCCAGGTCCTCCAGGCCGTGCAGCGCGAGCGCCGCCAGACCCTCGTCCGGCTCGGGGACCCGCGCCTGACCGACGAGCACAGCGGCACGCGCGACAGCCACCGCCGCACCGACGAGGCCGTCGAGCTCATCCGCGACCGCGCCGACGGCAGCCGCGGCGGCCTCGACGAGGAGGCCCGCGACCAGCTCGACGCCTTCCTCGGCGCCCTGGACGGCCTGGAGCAGCTCCGCGACCAGGTCCGCACCGGCACCCTCACCACCGTCACCGCGCTCGACGCCTACAGCGACCTGGCCGACCCCGGCTTCCGGCTCCTGGCCGTCCTGGAGCCGGTCCCCGAGCCCGGCCTCGACCGGCACGCCCGCGCCGTCAACGGCCTGGCCCTGGCTCGCGAACAGCTCTCCCAGGAGGACGCGATGGTGGCCGGGGCCCTGGCCGCCGGCCGGCTCTCCCGGGAGGAGACCGAGCGTCTGACCGCGCTCATCGAGGCCCGCGACCGCGCCTACGACGGGCTCCTGCCCGAGCTGCCGCAGACCGACCGCCGGGCGCACGAGAGTTTCTGGGAGTCGGGCCCCGGCCGCATCCTGAGCGACCTGGAGACCGTCCTCCTGTCGGACACCTCGACCTCCATCACCTCCCTCCTGACCCGGCAGTGGAACGAGGCGGGCAGCCAGGCCCTGGACCGGCTGGCCGCCCTCGACGCCGAGGCGCTGGAGCGCTACCGCGCCGAACGCGGCCCCGGTGACCGCTCCGTCATCGTGCGCGCCGTGCTCATCGCGGGCCTCGGGCTGGCCGCCGTCTGCGTCTCCGTCGTCATCGCCTGGCGCAACGGCCGCGGCCTGGCCCGGGATCTGCGCACCCTCTCCCAGGAGGCGAAGGAGGCCGCCGAGGTCCGCGTCCCCGGCGTGATGCTGCGCCTGGCCGCGGGCGAGCCCGTGGACGTGGACACCGAGGCCCCGCTGCTGGAGTACCCGCCCGACGAGGTCGGCCAGGTCGGACGCGCCCTCAACTCCCTCCAGCGCGAGGCGGTCCGGGCCGCGGTGGAGCGTTCCGAGACCCGGCGCGGCGTCTCCGAGGTCTTCGTCAACCTCGCCCGCCGCAACCAGGTCCTGCTGCACCGCCAGATCAACCTGCTCGAACTCCTGGAGCAGCGCGCCGACAAGGACGAGGACCTCGCCGACCTCCAGCGCCTGAACCACCTCACCACCCGCATGCGGCGCCACGCCGAGGGCCTGGTGATCCTCTCCGGCGCCGCCCCCGCCCGCCAGTGGCGCAAGCCCGAGCTGCTGATGGACGTGGTCCGCGCCGCCGTGGACGAGGTCGAGGACTTCGAGCGCATCGAGATCCGCCGCCTCCCGCCCCTGGCCGTGGCCGGCGGCGCCGTCGCGGACCTCATCCACCTGGTGGCCGAACTGCTGGAGAACGCCACGGTGTTCTCGCCGCCGCACACCGCCGTGCAGGTCTCGGGCGAGCGCGTCCCGCACGGCTTCACGCTGGAGATCCACGACCGCGGCCTGGGCATGACCGCCGACGCGCTGCGCGACATCAACGAACGCCTGGCCGGCACCCCCGAGTTTCAGCTCTCGGACACCGACCGCATCGGCCTGTTCGTCGTCTCGCGGCTCGCGGAGCGCCACGGCATACGCGTGTCCCTGCGCGAGTCGCCCTACCGCGGCACCACGGCCGTTGCCGTGATCCCCGGCGACCTGCTCTCCGACGCCCCCCAGAAGCCGGCCGAGCGCCCGCTGGCGCAGACCCCCAGCAGGCCGGCGTTGCCGAACCGGCGCGGCGACGGCCCCGTGGAGCTGGAGGCCCCGGTCGCCACCGCGGACCGCGCCCCCGACGCCGCCGGCCACGCCGCCGCCCGCGAGCCCGCCCCACCCGCCGGGGCGCCGCCCCTGCCCCAGCGCCGGCGCGCCCCCGTCCTGGTCGCCGACCACGGCAGGACCGTGGGCCGCGCCCCCGCCCCCGACGATCCGCCGCCGGCCGAGCCCGCCCCCGAGCCCGCCCCCGCGGCCCCCGGCACCACCGGCTCCGGGCTGCCCCGCCGCCTGCGCCAGCCGTCTCCGGCTCCCGGCGTGCCACGCGCCGCCGGGCCCGCCGGCGCGGTGGGAGGGGGG
>NZ_JAVREN010000056.1:0-33221 GCF_031845405.1 Streptomyces boetiae | reverse complement strand
ACCACCGTCAACGCGATGGTCGCCGTCCACTGGGACGCCGGGTTCTTCGCCCCCGCCGGCGTGGAGCTGCCCCTGCTCTACGGCCTTGGCGCCGCCGCGCTCGCCCTGGCCGGCCCCGGCCGCTGGTCGGCCGACGCCGTCCTGCCGCTCCCGGCCCCGCTGCGCCCGCACCGCCTCGCCGTCGGCCTCGCCGCCCTGTCCCTGGCCCTCGCCACGGCCGCCGTCGTCCTGATCCTGCGCGGCTGACCCGGCGGCCGGCCTCTCCCAGGCTCGCGCGCCTCCCGGCGGCCTCGCCCGGCCGCCGCCGGGCGAGGCCCCCGCTCAGCGCTCCAGAATCCAGGTCTCGAACACCGCGTGGTCCGCGTCGTGGTGCTCCGCGACCCGCCAGCCGGTCGCCGCGAAGGCCGCCGCGTACTCCTCGACGGACCACGTCTTCACGCCCGTGACCTCGTGGTAGAACTCGAACGTCGGCGCGAACCACGGCTGTTCGTGCCAGTGCCGCCCCGAGGCCCGCACCACGTCCCCGATCACCAGCCGCCGCAGGTTCGGGAACCACTCGCCCCAGCCGGCCAGCACCCGGTCGATACCGCCGCGCTCGGTGGCCAGTTGGTGCAGCAGGAAGAACGTCATCGCGGTGGTCACGTCCCGGCGGACCCCGTCGTCCAGCCACTCCGGCAGCCCCGCCCCGGGGCCGCCCGGCAGCACCGAGCCGGACCTCAGCCGGAAGCGTTCGGCCAGGGCGGTCCCGGCCAGCCGCCGCCGCGCCGCCTCGATCACGCCCGCCTCGATGTCCACGCCGACCAGGGACTCGCGCGGGGCCAGCTCGCCGATGACCTGCATCCGGCCGCCGTCCGCGCAGCCGAGGTCGATGGTCGTCCCCGGCGCCTCGTCCACGGCGATCCGGGCGGCGATGGCCTTGATCGTCTCCGGGTGCCGGTGCGCGATCTCCGTGCAGCCGGCGGCCACCTCCCCGGGCGCGGTCCTGGCCGAGATCCGGTCGGCTCCGGCCGCCTCCGCGCCCAGCGCGCGGAAGGTCGGCTCCCAGCCCAGGGTCGTGACCCGCACGAAGCCCCGGTTGAACGCTATCTCCCGCCCCTCGGCGGTCAGCCGGTAGCCGGGGGCGCCCTCGGCCGCGGGCTCCAGCCAGCCGATGCGGCTCAGCGCCTGCGCCAGCGAGCGCTGCAGGCCCGTGGCCGGAACGATCGCCCGCGCGCCGCCGAGGAGTTGATCCCACCAGCCCAGGTCGTCGGCGGCGATGACGATGTGCGAGGCGGTCTGTCCCTCCAGCAGGTCGCCCAGGCGCAGGGGGGAGTTGGGGGTGGAGGAGTACGTCATGAGCTGCGGTCCCTTCTTCGAGTGGGTGGGACGTCGGGGGCGGGCGCGGCGGCGAGGGCGGCGGTGGCCTGCACCTCGATCAGCAGCCCGGCGACGGGGAGTTCGCACACGAGGGTGGTGCGGGCCGGGGCCTCGGCGCCGAAGTGCCGGGCGAAGCAGGCGTTCCAGGCGCCGAACCACCGGCGTTCCGCCAGGAAGCACTCGACGCGCAGCAGCCCGCGGCGCCCGGCGCCGGACGCGTCCAGCACGGCGTCCAGGCGGTCGAGCACCCAGGCCGCCTGCTCCTCGAAGCCCGGATGCAGGGGGCGCAGCGTGGTGGGGTCGAGGGCCGCGACGCCGGCTGTGACGACGATTCCGCCGCCCGCGCCGTAGGGAGCGAACGCCGGGGCCGCCGGGGGGCGTTGCGCGCCCGGGGCGTTCACCGCGGCCGTCGCAGCACGTCGCGCGGGCCCAGCTCGCCGACCGAGGCGACGCCCGCCAGCATCATCACCGTGCGCAGCTCCTCGACGACCAGCTCGACGGTGCGCCGCACCCCGACCTCGCCGCCGGCCGCCAGCCCGTACACGGCCAGCCGCCCCAGCAGGACCACGTCGGCGCCCAGCGCGAGCGCGGTGAAGACATCCGCGCCGGTGCGCACGCCGCTGTCGAAGGCGATCTCCACGCGCCCGGCCGCCGCCTCCGCGACCTCGGGCAGCGCGTCGAGGCTGGCGGGCGCCGGGTCGAGCTGCCGCGCGCCGTGGTTGGAGACCACCAGCGCGCAGGCGCCCGCCTCGATCGCCCGCTCCGCCGCCTCGGCCGTGAGGACGCCCTTCGCGATCCAGGGCAGGCCGCAGCGCCCGGCGGCCTCCGCCAGCCGCGCCCAGTCCCAGGCCGGGGCCGACAGGCCCAGCAGCCGCTCGAACATCTCGGCCACCTGCGGGGCGTCGGCGCCCTCGTTGTTGCCCGCGAAGTACCCGAGGTCGGGGTTGAAGCGGTTGACGCGGTTGCGCACCCGGAAGCCGGCCGTGGGGCAGTCGACGGTCACGCACAGCGCGGAGTACCCGGCCCGCTTCGCCCGCGCGGCGCGCTCCCCGAAGTGGTCGAACGGGTGGAGCTGGGCTATCCGGGCCGCCCGCGGGGCCTCCTCGGCGACCCGCTCGTAGGAGTAGGAGCCGGCCTCCGGCACGATCGAGGCGGTGCCGCAGGCCGCGTTGGCGCGGGCCACCGCGAGGTGCCCGCCGTCGTGGAAGAGGCCGTCGCCGCCGAACGGCGCGGTCAGCAGGGGCGCGGCCAGCGGAATGCCGAGGAAGGAGGTGGCCGTGGCCGGCGCGCTCACCCCGCTCATCGGCCTGGGTCTGATCGCCCACCGGTCGAACGCGGTGCGGTTGGCCCGCAGCGTGGCCTCGGCGCCCGCGCCGCCCTCCAGATAGTCCACGACGTCGGGGGAGAGCTGCTGCAGGGCCAGGTCCCTGATCTCCCCGAGCGCGGCGAAGCCGGACTCCTGCGGGTACATCGTGGGGCCGGCCGCGTCGGCCCGCAGGGCGGCTTCCGCGCTCTCGGCTGGGTCCGCCCGCAGGGCGGGGTCCGTCGTTGCGGGTGTGCTCAGGTCGGTCAACGCGACTCCTCGGGTGCGGGGCCCGGGGCGGACGGGCCCGCTCCCGGCCGGATCGGGGTGGCCACGGCCGCCTCCGGCTGCGGTGCCTCCACGCCGGTCCGGCGCGGAGTAACCGGGGACGGTGCCGCCCCCGGCCGCGAGCCGTCCCGGGCGGGGCGCGTTCCCGGCGACCGGGCCCCCCGGGCCCGCGTCGGCGCCGTGCGGCCGTACGCGGCGTACAGGGCCAGGCCCGCCGCCAGCCAGGCGGCGAAGCGCAGCCAGGTCAGGCCGGCCAGGGTGCTCGCCAGCAGCGCGCAGCCGCCCAGGGCGGCCAGCGGCAGCGCGGGCACCAGCGGGGTGCGGAACGGCCGCTCCCGGCCCGGTTCCGAGCGGCGCAGCACCAGCACCCCGGCGCACACCGCGGCGAAGGCGAACAGCGCGCCGATGTTGGTCAGTTCGGCCACCACCTCGATGGAGGTGAAGCCGGCGATCAGCGCCCCGAGCAGCCCCAGCAGCACGGCGGGCCGCACCGGCGCCCCCGTCCGCGGCGCCGTGCGGGCCAGCGACGGCGGCAGCAGCCCGTCCCGGCACATCGCGAACAGCAGCCGCGTCTGGCCGTACAGGATCATCAGCAGGCCCTTGGTCAGCGCCACCACCGAGGCGATGAGCACCACCGAGCCGATCCACCCCGCGTCCACGGCCTCGAAGGCGGTGGCCACGGGCGTGGCGTTGTTCAGGTCCGGGTAGGGCGCCACGCCCGTGAGCACCGCGCTGACCGCCATGTAGAGCCCGGTGGCCACCAGGATCGACACGATGATGGCGAACGGCAGGTCCCGCCGCGGGTCCCGGCTCTCCTCCGCGGAGGTGGCGACCACGTCGAAGCCGAGGAAGGCGAAGAACGCCAGCGCCGCCCCGCCGATCACCCCCGAGAGCCCGAAGGGGGCGAACGGCGTCCAGTGATCCGCCGTCACGTTCGGCGCGCCCACGGCGATCACGACGACGAGCACGCCGACCGTCAGCGCGACCAGCGCCTTGGTGACCCGGGCGGTGAACCGCACCTCGCCGGCCAGCACCAGCACTGTCAGCGCGACGATCAGGACGGCCGGAAGGTTCACCACCCCGCCCTCGGCCGTCGGCCCGGCGGTGAGGGCCCGGGGGAGGGCGACGCCGAAGAGGTCGTCGAGGGCCGCGCCGAGCATGCCCGACCAGCCGATGGCCACGGCCGCCCCCGCGACCACGTACTCCAGCAGGAGCGTCCAGCCCACCAGGAAGCCGGTGGCCGGTCCCAGGGTGTGCCGCGTGTAGGTGTAGGCGCTGCCCGAGACCGGGACCATCGCGGCCAGTTCGGCGTAGCACAGGGCCACCAGCACGCACACGGCCCCGGCCAGGGCGAACGACAGGACGATGGCCGGCCCGGCCTCCTGCGCCGCCGCGATCCCGGTGGTCACGAAGATCCCCGCGCCCACCATCGTGCCCACGCCCATCGCGGTCAGGTCGCCGCGCCCCAGACTCCGTCTCAGCCGCGCCGTCTCGTCACGTCTCTCCCCCGAAGGCATACGGATCTCCTCTTCTTCCGGATAATTATCTGAGAAGCACACATCATTTAGCACCCTCAGGATTCAGACCGCCGGGTGCCGGGCGGAAGGGCCGAAACTAGAAGTTTGCGCCGACGTAACAAGGCCGAGCCGCTTCGGAACGGCCGCCTCCGGCCCTCCTTGACGCGGCGTGATGCCCCCGGGCATCATCCATGTACTGTGAAGAATTTCTCAGGTAATGCGACCGAGGACCCGGTCGGCGCGGTCGGCTATCTGGGCCCTCCCGGCACCTTCACGCATCAGGCCACGCTCACCCACCCCGCGCTGGCCGAACGCGCCCACATCCCCCTGGCGGACGCCGAGAGCGTGATCGGCGCGGTGGCCCGCGGCTCGGTCGAGCTGGGCGTCCTGGCCTGGGAGAGCTCGGTGGCCGGGCTGGTCGGCCCCACCCTGGACCTGCTCGCCGCCTCCGCCTCCGAGGTCCGCATCCGCGACGACATCGCCCTGCCCGTCGAGATGTGCCTGTGGACCCGCCCCGGCGCCCGGCTGGGCGACGTGCGCCGCGTCGCCTCCCACGCGCACGCCCTCACCCAGTGCCGCGGCTGGCTGCGCGCCCACCTGCCCGCCGCCACGGTGCGCGAGACGGCCTCGACGGCCGCCGCCCTGGAGGCCGTCGCCCGCGACCGGCGCGGCACCACCGCCGCCATCGCCTCCGCCGGAGCGGGCAACGCGCCTGGCGTGCGCGGGGTGACCGTGTCGCGGCGCGCGATCGGCGACATCCCCGACGCCGTCACCCGCTTCGTCGTCCTCGGCCTCGGCGCCGCCGGCCCCCGCGAGCCCCGGCGGGCCCTGCTGGCCTGCTTCCAGCCCCAGAACCGGCCCGGCTCCCTGCTGCGCATCCTGCGGGTCTTCGCCGACCACGGCATCGAGCTGACCCACATCGAGTCCCGCCCCACCCGCACCGGCCTGGGCCACTACTACTTCCTCGTCGAGTGCCTGCTGCCCCCCTCCCGCGCCGCGAGCCTGGAGCGCGCCGCCGCCCGCCTGCGGGGCATGGGCGTGCGCGTCAAGGACCTGGGCGCCACCCCCTTCGCGCCCGCCGGCCGTTCCGGCGCGCCCGGCCCGGCCGCTCTCGGGGTGCCCGCATGAGCGACGCGACGGCCGTCCCCGCCCCGGCCCGGCCCGCCGCCGCCCGGTGGCGGGACCGCTCGATGCTGCTGGTCACCTGCGTCGGCCTGTTCGTCACCCAGCTCGACCTGACGGTCGTCAACATCGGCGTCAGCGCCGTCCAGGCCGACCTCGGCACCGGCACCTCCACCGCCACCTGGGTGGTCGCCGCCTACTTCGTCAGCTACGCGGCCTGCATGCTCGGGCTCGGCGAGCTGGGCGACGTCCTGGGCCGGGGCCGGGTCTTCCTGGCCGGGCTCCTCGGCTTCACCCTGGCCTCCGCCGCCTGCGCCCTGGCCCCGGGGGCCGCCGTGCTGATCGCCGCCCGCGCCGTGCAGGGCGTCTTCGGCGCGGCCGTCCTGGTCTCCTCCCTCTCCCTGCTGGTCCACCACTTCGACGGCCCCGGCCGGGCCCGGGTCATCGGCCTGTGGTCCGCGGTCGCCGGACTCGCCCTGGTCGCCGGGCCCACCCTCGGCGGCGTCCTGGTAGACGGGCTCGGCTGGCGCTGGATGTTCTGGATCAACCTGCCCATCTGCCTGGCCGGCATGGCCCTCGGCGCCCGCGTCGTCCCCCTCGGCCGCCCCCCGGCCGCCGGGCGCCCGGTCGACTGGCGCGGCCAGGCCCTCGCGCTGGGCGCTCTCACCGGCGTCGCCCTGGGCGTGGAGAGCCTGGCCGCCGCCCGGGGCGCCTCCCCGGCGGGATGGGCCGCCCTCGCGCTGGGCCTCCTGCTCGCCGCCGCCTTCCTCGCCTCCCAGCGCACGGCGCCCGCCCCCCTCGTTCCCCTCGCCCTCTTCCGCTCCCGGCCCTTCGGCGGGGCCAACGCCGCCGCGCTGCTGCTGAACTTCGGCACCCTCGGCCTGCTCTTCCTCCTCAGCCTGTACTTCGTGCGGGTCGCGGGCATGGAGGAGGGCATGGCCGGGCTGTGCGTCGCCCCGCTCTTCGCCGGCTACATCGCCGTCAGCACCTTCGCGGGCCGGGCCGCCGCGCGCTGGGGCAGCCGCCTGCCCGCCGCCGCCGGGCTGGCCGTGGCGGGGGTCGCGGGGGCCGCCGTGGCGCTCGCCGCCGCGGACCGGCACACCGCCCCGGTCGTCGCCGCCGCCACGCTGTGCGGCACCGGCATCGGCCTGACCCTGCCCGCGCTCATCGCGGTGTCGGTCGGCGCGGTCGGGACGGAACGCGCCGGGCTCGCCTCCGGCCTGAACAACACCGCCCGCCAGATCGGCGGAAGCCTGGGCGTCGCCACCCTCGGCGGCATCGTCGCCGCCAGCGACTCCACCCACACCGGAATCGTCCGCGCGCTCGCGGTCAACGCCGCCGTCTACCTGCTGGGCGCCTGGATCTCGTTCACCACCCTGCCGGGCAGATCCGCCGAGGAGCCCCGATGCTGATACTCGTCTACTGCAAGGACAAGCCCGGCGGCCTGCCGCTGCGCCGGGCCACCCGCGCCGAGCACCTGGAGTACATGATCGCGGCCCGCGACCGCGTCGTCTTCGGCGGGCCGCTGCTCTCCGAGGAGGGCGAGCCCGTCGGGTCGGTGTTCGCGCTGAACGCGGCCTCCCGCGCCGAGGCCGAGGCCTTCCTGGCCGCCGAGCCCTATTGCGTGGCCGGGCTGTTC
The DNA here is from genome assembly GCF_031845405.1 of Streptomyces boetiae. Taxonomy (NCBI): domain Bacteria; kingdom Bacillati; phylum Actinomycetota; class Actinomycetes; order Kitasatosporales; family Streptomycetaceae; genus Streptomyces; species Streptomyces boetiae. The sequence continues at coordinate 25,996 of NZ_JAVREN010000056.1, read as the reverse complement.
GAGGAGGTCCGGGTCCACCCGATGCGCCAGATGGTGCCCGAGGAACCGGCCGGTGTCCTGGACCGGGAGCTGGCGCGGGAACGGGCCGCCGCGGCGGGCGCGCCGGGGGAGCCCGCCCCCCGGTGACGGCCGCCCCGCGCGGGGCTACGCGTCGCGGCGTCCGAGCGCGCCCAGCGCGCTGCGGGTCAGCTCCGCCGCGATCCGGTCGGTGGACCAGTGCAGGCTGTCCATCAGGTCCACCACCACCCGCTCGTCGAACAGCGTCTCCCACACCAGCACCGCGAACTCCGGCGTCTGGGTGGGAATCTCGCCGCCGCGCATGAGGTCCAGGGTGAACGGCGCCAGCACCTCGTACAGGCGGGTGACCATCGCGTCCTTGCCCCGCAGCCGGGCCAGGAAGCCGTCCGCCGAGCGGATGTAGACCGCCGCCCGGCTCCACCGCGCGGCCTGCCGCACCCACACCCGGCACGCCTTCTCGAACCTCTCCAGCGGAGGGTCGTCGGCGGGCACGGCCGACATCTCCTCGATCAGCTCGTCCACCAGGTTCTCGTAGTAGGCCCGCAAGACCTGCCGGATGTCCGAGAAGTGCCGGTAGGCGGTGGCGGTGGAGACGCCCGCCTCCTTCGCCAGCACGGCGAGGCTGAAGTTCACGTCCCGGCGCTCGGCCAGCAGCCGTTCCGCCGCCCGCAGCAGGGCGTTGCGGCTGGCGACATAGTCGCTGCGGATCTGCCGGGTCTGCCGCTCGTCGGCTCTTCTCTCCGGGCTCCCCAACGCGCTTCCCCGCTCGTCGCGCCATCGTCACGGCCGCGGCCACTATACCGGGGCGGCCCCCCGCCCCCGCGGCGGCGGACGTCCGCGCGGGCGGGGGAAACGCGCCGGCGGACGGCCGCGGTAGGCCTACGGCGTCGGGGCCGTGTCCGCCATCCGCAGGGCCCGCACCAGCTCCCCGTACAGCGCGTCCCGCGTCAGAAGGTCCCCGTGCGCGCCCCGGGCGCGTATCCGCCCGGCCTCCATCACCACGATCTCGTCCGCGTCGGTGACCGTGGAGAGCCGGTGCGCGATCGTCACCACCGTGCCCTCGCGCGAGCGCCGCCGGACGCAGTCGTGCACCGCCGCCTCGGTGAGGGCGTCGAGCTGGGCCGTGGCCTCGTCCAGCAGCAGCACGTCCGGCCTCCGCAGCAGCGCCCGCGCCAGCGCGATCCGCTGCCGCTCCCCGCCCGAGACCGCGGCGGCGGACAGCTCCGTGTCCAGGCCCCCGGGCAGCGCGGCCACCTTCCCCTCCAGCCGCACGTCCGCGAGCACCCGGCGCACCTCCTCCTCCCCGGCGTCCGGGCGGGAGTGCAGCAGGTTCTCGCGCAGGGTGCCGGGCAGCAGCGGCGTGTCCTGCTCCACGTACGCCAGCCGCGCGCGCACTCCCGCGTGCCCGTGCCGCTCGTACGGAACGCCGTCCAGCAGCAGCTCGCCGCCCTGCGGTTCGAGGAAGCGCAGCAGGAGGGAGAAGACGGTGGTCTTGCCCGCGCCGGACGGGCCGACGATGGCCACGTGCCCGCGGCGCGGCAGCGCCAGGTCCAGGCCCCGCACGGCCGGCTCGCGCCCCGGGGCGTAGGAGGCGGTGACCCCGCGCAGCTCGACCACCGGCCCCTCCGCGCGGCCCGCGGGCGACCCCGCGCCCGGACCGTCGCTCTCCACGGGCAGCCGCTGAACCTCCTTGATCCGCTCCGCCGCGGCCAGGCCGGACTGGAGCGCAGTCAGGTTCTGCGACAGCTCCGTGACCGGCTCCATCAGCCCGAAGGCGTAGAGCAGGAAGGCGATCAGGCTGGAGACCTCCAGGTGCCCCTCGCTCACCCGCCAGGCGCCGATCGCGAGGATGAGGATGACCGCGAGCTGGATGCCGGACCAGGCGATGGTCCAGGCCGTGGCCTCCAGCCGGACCGCGCGCACGCCGTGGCGGGCCGAGGCCCGCGCGTCCCGCGCGATCCGCTCGGACTCCCGCTCCTCCGCGCCCCCGGCCTTGACCGTGCGGATCGCCCGCAGCGAGCCCTCCAGCGTGCCGCCGAGCCGGCCGACGTGCTCCTGGGCCCGCTCCTGGGCCTTCGCGATGCCCGGCATCAGCACCGCGAAGAGCACGACCACGACCACGACCGCCGCCACGGTCGTTCCCAGCAGCACGAGGTCGAGGACGGCCATCAGCACCAGCGTTCCCACCAGCATGACCGCGCCGTTGATCAGCCCGGTCACGCTGGAGGAGGCCGCCTCGCGCAGCAGCACCGTGTCCGAGACCGCCCGCGTGACCAGCTCGCCCGGCGGGCGGGCGCTGATGGCGGGCACGGTGGCCCGGAAGAACCGCCGCACCACGGACTCCCGCGCCTGGAGCACCACGCGCTCGCCGACCGAGCCGAGCAGGACCCACTCGGCCCAGTACAGGACCGAGCCGGCGACCAGCAGCCCGGCCAGCGCGAGGACGGGGCCGCCCAGCGAGGCGCCCTCGTCGAGCGCGTCCAGGACCTCCTTGGTCACCATCGGCGTGGCCAGGCTCATGGCCGAGGCGGCCAGCGCCAGCAGCAGGCCGCCGGCCAGCGCCCGCCGGTGGGGCCGGGCGAAGGACCACAGGATCCGCAGACTCTCCGGAGTGAACATGGTCCGTAGTGGAACATGAGTGTTCCGTAGTCGTCAAAGGAGTTTCGCCGGGAAGCCGCGCTACCGTATGGGCCATGAACACGGTCGCCGGCAGAACCACGGGCGGCGGGACGCGCAACCGCACCAGACGGGCCATCCTCGACGCCGCCGCCGCCGTGCTGGCCAAGAACCCCGCGGCCTCCCTGGCCGACGTGGCCGCCGCGGCGGACGTCGGCCGCACGACGGTCCACCGGTACTTCGCCGAGCGCTCCGACCTGCTGCGCGCCCTGGGCGCGGACGCGCTGGAGAAGGCCACCGCCGCCACCGGGCGCGCCCGCACGGAGGAGGGGGCCCCGCTCGCCGCGCTGGAGCGGCTGTGCCAGGAGCTGTTCGAGCTGGGGGACGTGCTCAGCCTCGTCTTCGACGAGACCCTGGTGGCGGCCTGGAGCTGGGAGGGATGGGAGCAGGACACGGAGGCCGACCGCGCCCTGATCCGCCTGGTCGAACGCGGCCACGCCGAGGGCGCGTTCGACCCCGGGCTGGACCCCGACTGGATCTCCCAGGTGCTGTGGTCCCTCCTCTACGTCGCCTGGCAGCGCTCCCGCGCCGGGGACACCAAGCACGAGGCGCTGAGCCTGTGCCTGCGCACGCTGCGCAAGGCGGTCGCGCCGTAAGGGACGCGACCGCCCCGCGGCCGGGCGCCGGGCCCTGGCTCAGGCGCCGACGTACTCCGCCAAGTGCTCGCCGGTGAGGGTGGAGCGGGCGGCGACGAGGTCCGCGGGCGTTCCCTCGAAGACGATCCGGCCGCCGTCGTGGCCCGCGCCGGGGCCCAGGTCGATGATCCAGTCGGCGTGCGCCATCACCGCCTGGTGGTGCTCGATGACGATGACCGACTTGCCCGAGTCCACCAGCCGGTCCAGCAGGCCGAGCAACTGCTCGACGTCGGCGAGGTGCAGGCCCGTGGTCGGCTCGTCCAGGACGTAGACCCCGCCCTTCTCCGCCATGTGCGTGGCCAGCTTCAGCCGCTGCCGCTCGCCGCCCGAGAGCGTGGTGAGCGGCTGGCCCAGGCTGAGGTACCCCAGGCCCACGTCCGCCAGCCGCCGCAGGATGGCGTGCGCCGCGGGCGTGCGGGCCTCGCCCGCCCCGAAGAACGCCTCGGCCTCGGTCACCGACATCGCCAGCACCTCGCTGATGTCCCGGCCCCCGAAGCGGTGATCGAGCACCGAGGCCTGGAAGCGCTTGCCCTCGCACTCCTCGCAGACGGTGGCCACGCCCGCCATCATCGCCAGGTCGGTGTAGATGACGCCGGCGCCGTTGCAGTTGGGGCAGGCGCCCTCCGAATTGGCGCTGAACAGGCCCGGCTTGACACCATTCGCCTTGGCGAACGCCTTGCGGATCGGGTCCAGCAGGCCCGTGTACGTCGCGGGGTTGCTCCGGCGCGAGCCGCGGATCGCGCCCTGGTCGATCGAGACCACGCCCGCGCCGGGCGGGATCGAACCGTGCACCAGCGAGCTCTTGCCCGAGCCGGCCACGCCGGTGACCACGACGAGCACCCCGAGCGGGATGTCCACGTCCACGTCCCGCAGGTTGTGCGAGGAGGCGCCCCGGATCGGGAGCGTCCCGGTGGGCTTGCGGACCGTCTCCTTCAGCGCGGCCCGGTCGTCCAGGTGGCGGCCGGTGAGGCTGTCGCTCGCCCTCAGCCCCTCGACGGTGCCCTCGAAGCAGACGGTGCCTCCGGCCGTGCCGGCGCCGGGGCCCAGGTCCACGACGTGGTCGGCGATCGCGATGGCCTCCGGCTTGTGCTCCACCACCAGCACGGTGTTCCCCTTGTCCCGCAGCCGCAGCAGCAGGCCGTTCATCCGCTCGATGTCGTGCGGGTGCAGGCCGGTGGTGGGCTCGTCGAAGACGTAGGTCACGTCGGTGAGCGAGGAGCCGAGGTGCCGGATCATCTTGGTGCGCTGCGCCTCGCCGCCCGAGAGCGTGCCCGCGGGGCGGTCCAGCGAGAGGTACCCCAGGCCGATCTCCACGAAGGAGTCCAGGGTCCGCTGGAGCGTGGCCAGCAGCGGCTTCACCGAGGGCGCCTCCAGCGCCCTGACCCACTCGGCCAGGTCGCTGATCTGCATCGCGCAGGCGTCCGCGATGTTGATCCCCGCGATCCGGGAGGCGCGGGCGGCCTCGTTCAGCCGGCTGCCGCCGCACTCGGGGCAGGCCGTGAAGGTGACCGCCCGGTCCACGAAGGCCCGTATGTGCGGCTGCATGGCCTCGCGGTCCTTGGAGAGGAATGACTTGTGGACCTTGGGGATCAGGCCCTCGTAGGTCATGTTGATGTTCTCCACCTTGACCTTGGTCTGCTCGCGGTGGAGGAAGTCGTGCAGCTCGGTCTCGGTGTAATCCCGGATCGGCTTGTCCGGGTCCAGGAAGCCGGAGCCGGTGAAGATCCGCACCATCCAGCCGTCCGGGGTGTACCCGGGGATGGTCAGCGCGCCCCCGGCCAGCGACTTGCTGTCGTCGTAAAGCTGGGTGAGGTCGATGTCGCTGACCCGGCCCATGCCCTCGCAGCGGGGACAGGCGCCGGAGGGGACGTTGAAGCTGTAGTGGAACGAGGGCCCGGCGCTGGGCTCGCCCAGGCGGCTGAAGACGATCCGCAGCATGGCGTTGGCGTCCGTCGCGGTGCCGACGGTGGAGCGGGAGTTGGCCCCCATGCGCTCCTGGTCCACGATGATCGCCGTGGTCAGCCCCTCCAGCAGGTCGACCTCGGGCCGCGCCAGCGTCGGCATGAAGCCCTGGACGAAGGCGCTGTACGTCTCGTTGATCAGCCGCTGGGACTCGGCGGCGATCGTGCCGAAGACCAGCGAGCTCTTGCCCGAGCCGGAGACGCCGGTGAACACCGTCAGCCGGCGCTTGGGGATCTCGACGCTGACGTCCCTGAGGTTGTTCTCCCGCGCGCCCTGGACGCGGATCATGGCGTGGCTGTCAGCGGCATGGGGCGCGGGGGAGTGCGCCTCCGGGCTCGTGGGCTTGGTCATCGTGGTCTCCATAAAGGTGGGGCGGGCCGCCCGCGCGGCCGTGGTGGCGTCGCCTGGGTCGATCTAACCAGCCGCCACTGACAACGCCCTTCCGGGCGCCGTCCGGCTCAGCGTAGTTCGCGGATGCGAATAAGATTGCCCGCGGGGTCGCGGACGGCGCAGTCGCGCACGCCGTGGGGCTGTTCGGCCGGCTCCTGCACGATCTCGGCGCCCCGGGCCCGCAGCCACGCGAAGGTGGCGTCCAGGTCGGCGGTGGCCAGCAGGAGCCCGGCGAAGGTCCCCTTGGCCATCATCTCGGCGACCGTGCGGCGCTCGGCCTCCGTGACGCCGGGCCCGAGGGCCGGCGGCTCCAGCACCAGCGAGGTGCCCGGCTGGTGCGCGGGGCCCACGGTGATCCAGCGCAGCCCGTCGTGCCCGACGTCGCCCCGGACCTCGAAGCCGAGCGTGTCGCGGTAGAAGGCCAGCGTGGCCTCCGGGTCCTCGTGCGGCAGGAAGCACGCGTGAATGCTGATGCCCATGCCCGCCACGCTAGGCACCGCCCGCGCCCGGCGGCTTCTCGAATCCTGACCGGTTCCCCGGACCGGCCCCTTCCGGCCGCGCTCCGCGCGGCCCCCCCAAGTCCGGCCGCGAGGGCGGGCGTTCAGGAGGGGGACTTGGCGAGGTCGGACCAGTAGCGGATCGAGGTGCGCTCGTGGGCGATCGCGGCCTCCAGGGCCAGGCGCGGGCCGGACTGGGCGACGCCGCCGGCCTCGCGCAGCAACTCGTACTCCTTCAGCCGCGCCTGGTGCGCGAGGAGCCGGGTGCGGGCCAGGGCCTGGGGGCCGGCGCCGAAGAAGACCTTGAGGATGGCCAGGTCGCGCAGCTGCGGCATCTCCGAGACGGCCTCGCCCAGCCAGGCGTTGAGCGACTCCTCCCCGGCCGGGGTGATCGTGAAGCGGGTCTTGGTGCGGCCGTCGCCCCCGGACTCGGCGGTCAGTAGCCCGGCCTCGGCCAGCCGGGGCGGCTCCCGGTAGACCTGCGAACGCTGGATGGTCCACATGTGCGAGACGGTCGCGTTGATCGTCCGCTCCAGGTCGTAGGCGGTCGCGCCGGGCGACCAGCGCACCAGGCCGAGAACGATGTAACTGGTCGGGGTCAGGCGCATGAGCCGAGCATACCCGTCCCTCCCCGGACCCCTTGTCTCCGAGTCGCCGTCCATGCAATAGTCCATCATCGACTATCGGATGGAGGTCTACATGGACGAGATCCAGCTAGGCGGGATCAGCGCCGTGCCCGCGACGGACGAGTTCGCCCGGTGGTGCGCACCCCAGGAGAACGAGGTGTCCGTCGACGCGCTGGCCGTCGAGGGGCAGGTCCCGGAGTGGCTGACCGGAACGCTGGTGCGCAACGGCCCCGCGCACTGGGGAACGGGCCCGCGCGCCGCCCGCCACCTGCTCGACGGGCTGGCCATGCTCCACAAGTTCGCCTTCACCGAGGGCCGCGTCAGCTACGCCAACCGCTTCCTGCGCACGAAGGCTTACCAGTCGCTGCGCGAGGACGGCCGGATCGGCTACCGCGAGTTCGCCTCCGATCCGTGCCGCAAGCTCACCCAGCCCATAGCCACGCTCTTCGACCCGCGCTACACCGACAACGCCAGCGTCAACGTCATCCGCCTCGGCGACCGGCTGGTCGCCCTCACCGAGACGCCCCTCCCCGTCGCCTTCGACCCCGAGACGCTGGAGACCCTGGGCGTGGCCTACGACCCGCCCGGGCGCGGCGTCTTCTCCCCGACCGGCCACCCCCACTTCGACCGCGCCGGCTCGATGATCAGCACCCAGGTGCACTTCGGCCTGCGCAGCTCCTACCGCGTCTACCGCCAGACCCCCACCGGCTTCCGCCAGGTGGCGAAGGTCCCCGTCGCCCGGCCCTCCTACCTGCACAGCTTCGCCCTCACCGAGCGGCACATCGTGGTGGTCGAATCGCCCTTCCGCGTCAATCCGCTGGAGCTGGCGGCCGGGCGCAAGCCGTTCATCCAGAACTACCGCTGGCGGCCCGACCAGCCCACCACCTTCCTCGTCCTGGACCGGCACACCGGCGAGCTGAAGGGCCGCTGGGAGTCGGAGGCGATGTTCTTCTTCCACACCGTCAACGCCTACGACGACCCCGGCGGCGAGATCGTCGTCGACCTGTGCGGCTACTCCGACCCCTCGCTGATCGACTCCCTCTACCTCGACGCGCTCAGCGTGCGCGGAACGCCCATCCCCACCGCGACGTTCCACCGCTACCGCCTCGGGGCCTCCGGCCGCACCCGCCGCGAGACGCCCAGCCAGGAGGCGTTCGAGTGGCCCGGGATCAACTACGGCGCCGACAACGCCCGCCCCTACCGTTACGCGTACGGCTCCGGCGCCGTCGAGACCGGGGCCGGGCCGGTCACCACCATCACCAAGCTCGACGTCACCGACGGGACCACCGCCCACTGGCACCAGCCCGGCTGCCTCACCGGGGAGCCGGTCTTCGTGCCCGCCCCGGGCAGGGGCGCCGAGGACGCCGGGGTCGTGCTGGCCGTGGTCTTCGAGCCCGAGCGGGACGCCTCCTTCCTCCTCGTCCTGGACGCCCGCGACCTCGGCGAACTCGCCCGCGCCCACGCCCCGCACCGCATGCCCTTCGGCTTCCACGGCAACTTCTTCCCCGACCCGGCCCCGGGGGAGTCCGCCGTGGCCTCCTGACGGTTCCGTCCCCCGTCCCCCGAGCCCCCGGCCGCCCCGCGCGGCACGCCGTTACGCTGGGCGGGCAGGGCGACGGGGTGCGGGAAGGGCGAGTCGGATGGCGAAGTTCCTGGCGATCATCTACGGCAACCGGGACATGTGGGCGTCGTACTCGGCGCAGGAGTGGGCGCAGGCGGTCGCCGCCCAGGAGGCGTTCAACGAGAAGTTCCGCGCGACCGGGGAGCTGGCCGGGGCGTTCGGCCTCGCGGACGAGGGGGAGGCACGCACGGTCCGGGTGCGGCGCGGCGCGGTGGCGGTGACCGACGGCCCCTACCTGGAGACGAAGGAGTACATCGCCTCGGCCTACGTGCTGGAGTGCGCCGACCGCGCCCGGGCACTGGAGGTCGCGGCCGAGATCCCCTTCGCCTCCGAGCGGGCCGTCGAGGTGTGGCCCATCGCGCACGGCGACGGGCCGGGCGCTTGAGCCCGGGCGGCGAGCGCCCAGGCGGGCCCGGCCCGCCGTGGGCGGGCCGGGCCGCGCCCGCGCCGGCCGTGGAGGAGCTGCTGCGCGAGCTGGCGCCGCGGGTGCTGGGCGCGATGCTGCGCCGGTACGGCGCCTTCGACTCCTGCGAGGACGCGGTGCAGGAGGCGCTGATCGCCGCGGCGGCCGACTGGCCCGAACGCGGCCTGCCAAAGCGGCCGTTCGGCTGGCTGTTCGCCGTGGCCTCGCGCCGGTGGATCGACGACGTCCGCTCCGGCTCCGCGCGCCGCGAGCGGGAGGCGGCGCATGCCCCGCCGGAGGAGGCCCCGGGCCCCGGGGAGACGCCGGAGGGCGAACAGGACGACTCGCTGCGCCTGTTGCTGCTGTGCTGCCACGCCTCGCTCAGCGTGCCCAGCCGCATCGCGCTGACCCTGCGGGCGGTCGGCGGGCTGACGACCGCGCAGATCGCCCGGGCGTTCCTCGTGCCGGAGGCCACGATGGCGCAGCGGATCAGCCGGGCCAAGAAGACGATCCGGGACGCCGGGGCCACCTTCTCCGACGCGGACGGGGACCGGGAGGAGCGCCTGGCCGCGCTGCTGCACGTGCTCTACCTGATCTTCACCGAGGGGCACACCGCCTCGACCGGCGCCGAGCTGACCGACGGCGGCCTGTCCTCCGAGGCGATCCGCCTGGCTCGGCTGGCCGTGCGCGCGCTCCCCGGGGACGGGGAGGCGACGGGCCTGCTGGCGCTGATGCTGCTGAGCGAGGCGCGGCGCCCCGCGCGCACCACCGCGGCGGGCGACCTCGTCCCGCTCGCCGAGCAGGACCGTTCCCTCTGGCGCCGGGACATGATTGAGGAGGGCACCGGGCTGGTCACCCGGGCACTGTCGTCCGGGCCGCCGGGCGCCTACCAGCTCCAGGCGGCCATCGCCGCCGTCCACGACGCCGCGGCGGGCCCGGCCGACACCGACTGGCGGGAGATCCTGGGGCTCTACGACCTCCTCGAACGCGTCGCGCCGGGCCCGATGGTGAGCCTGAACCGCGCGGTGGCCGTCGCGGAGGTCCACGGGCCCCGGGCGGCGCTGAGCCTGCTGGACGACCTGGCGGGCGACGCGCGGCTGGCGCACCACCACCGCCTCCTGGCCACGCGGGCGCACCTGAAGGAGCGCCTGGGCGACCTGGCCGGCGCCTCCGAGGATTTCCGTGCCGCCGCGGCCTCGGCCGGCAACGAGGCCGAGCGCCGGCACCTGACCGGCCGGGCCGCGGGCGGCGGCGCCTGAGGACCGGGCCCGCGCCGCCCCGGCGCGGTCCCCCTCGGTCCCGCGCCGCTCAGCGCAGGACGTCGTAGCCGAGGTGGAGGGCGTTCTCCCCCTGAACGGCCCGGGTGGCCCGCAGCCGGACCTGGCCGATCCCGTCCAGCAGGCGCAGGCCGTGGCCGATCACCACCGGGGCGACGTGCAGCTGGACCTCGTCCACCAGCCCGGCCGCGAGCGCCGCCCGGGCGGTGCGCACGCCGCCGGCGACCAGGACGTCCTTCTCCCCGGCGGCCTCCCGCGCCCGCTTCACGACGGCCTCGATGCCCTCGGTCACGAAGGTGTAGCTCGTTCCGCCGAGCTTCTCGATCCGCTCGCCGCCGCGGCGGGTGTGGACGAACACCGGGGCGTGGAAGGGCGGGTTCTCGCCCCAGTGCTCCGCGCCGAAGTCGTACATGGTCCGGCCGACGACCTGGGCGCCGATCCGCGCGTAGTCGCCCGTCCAGATCCGCGAGTCGAGGGTGTCCTCGCCGCCCTCCATGCCCTGGGCCCGCCGCCACCCGGCCAGGGGGAACACCCAGCCGAGGACCGCCTCGTGCACCGGCCAGAAGTCCTCCTCGCCGTTCCCGCCGGCGATGCCGTCCAGCGAGACGGACAGACCCACGATGACCTTGCCCATGACCGTGCTCCTTCTTCCGGGCCGCCGCGGCGGCACTTCCGGCAGGCGCCTCGTGCGTCCTGCCGGCCCCTGGTCGGAGCCGGACGCGGGATCTCTACATCCCAGGCGAGGTATTTTCCGGGCGGGTTCTCAGGGCGGGTCTGTCGGTCGGGTCCTCCCGGGCCGGGTGCCGCCGGGAGGGCTCAGCGCGGGGGCTCGGGGGCGGTGCCGGGGCTGCCGGGGCTGTGGTGGGCGAGGAGCCGGGTCAGCAGGTCCGTCAGCTGCCGGCGCTCGTCCGGGGTCAGGGGGGCCAGGAACGCGTCCTGGGCCGTGTCGAGGACGCCGTCGAGAAGGCGGAGGTGCGCGGCGCCCGCCTCGGTGATGGCGACCCGGTTGCGGCGCCGGTTGGCGGGGTCCGGGGTCCGGGTGGCGTAGCCGTGGTCGGCGAGCTCGCCGACCGCCGCGACCACGTCGCTGGGGTCGACCCGGCACCGGGCCCCGAGCTGGGCCTGGCTCTGCGGGCCGAACTGCGCGAGGGCGGCGAGCAGCCGGTAGTGGTACCCGCGGGCGCCGGCGGCGGCGAAGCCCTCCGTGACGAGGTGGCGGACGCGGCCGGCGAGCTGGCCCAGCAGCCAGGTCGGGCGGCCGGCGAGGCGGTCGGGTGCGTTGTCCACGGTCCGGGAGCCTAGCCCACTGTTGGCATGGCCAACAGTGCGAGGTATATTGGCCGCGCCAACATTGGTGCGGCCAATATCCACGCATCCCCGGAGGATCCCATGAGCGCCACCGACCCCCTGCGCGACCGCCTCGAGGTCGCGGACCTGCTGACCCGCCTCACGCACTGGCTCGACGACCCGGAGGCGGGCGACGGGGGCGCGATCTATGCCGAGGACGCCGTCGTCCGCAGCCCGCGCGGGCGCTTCGAGGGCCTGGCCGCCATCAGGGAGCTGGTCACCGCGCCGCGCCCAGGCGGGGAGCTCACGCAGCACTTCACCAGCGACGTCCTGGCCGAGTCCGAGGGCGACACGGCCTCGCTGACGGCCCACACGGTCACCGTCTTCTTCCATGCCGGCCGGGCCCCCCACCGCACCGTCGGCCTGCGCTTCGCGGCCACGGCCGCCCGCACGCCCGACGGCTGGCGGATCGCCCGGGCGGAGATCACTCCCCAGTGGTTCAGCCCGGCTCCCGCGTGAGGTCCGGGGCCGGGGCGGGCAGGCGGTAGACGCGGTGGGCCACGTCGTGGGTCAGCGCGGGGAGGTCGGCCTCGGCGCCGAGGACCTCCAGGAGAAGGCCCACGGTGGCCGGCAGGGTCAGGCCGGGCTTGTCGATGGGGTAGTTGGAGGCCCACATCGTGCGCCCGGGCCCGAAGCAGGCGTGCAGGTGGCGGATCAGCGGGGCGACGGCGTCCACGAACGCGGCCCGCGCGCCCGGGCCGTTGACCTCGGGCAGGCCGAGCGCGGCGCGGCGCTCCTCGCCCAGTGACGGCATGCCGAGCCCGGAGTGCTTGGCCACGGCGTTGGGGTGCTCCGCCAGCGCGGCCAGGTCCTCGCGCCACGCGGCCAGCTGCTCGCGGCGCTGGTGGGGATAACGCCCGGTGTGCCGCCCGCGCGGACCGAGCAGGCCGACGGGGGTGGCGTAGTGGTCCAGGACGAAGGTGGTCTCGGGGTAGCGGCGGACCAGCCCGAGCGCGGCGGGCAACTGGTGCGCGTAGCACCACAGTTCGAAGCTCAGCCCGCGCCCGGCGACGGCCTCGAAGCCGTCGAGGAAGGCCGGTTCGGCGTACGCCGCCGGGGCGTCGGTGAAGTCGCGGACGCCCGGGTCGGGGTGGTGCGAGGCGCTCAGGCGCACGCCGCGCACCAGCTCGCTGGCCCGCAGGTGGGCGTCGAGCACCGCCCCGGCGTCCTCCCACCGGGGGTCCACGCGCGCCACGATGCCGCCCAGCCGCGGGGCCCCGTCGCGCCCGAAGGGCAGGGTGGTCAGCCAGCGGGTCTCCTCGACGCCGTCCAGGTGATCGCGGACGGGCCATGACGCCTCGACGTGGACGACCGAGGCCACCGGCAGGCCGCCGCAGTCGGCGGCATAGGTGCCGGGCAGGTAGGGCCGCAGCACGTGGCGGGGGTCCCCGACGAACTCCCGGTCGGCCAGCGGCACGACCCGGCGCAGGGCCCGCGGCAGGGCGGGGAGCGGGCGCAGCAGCCGCGCCCGCCCGGAGGCCTCGCGCCGGGTGGTGAGCGGGTCCCACTGGTGGATGTGCGGGTCGACGAGGGCGGCGGGCAGGAGCTCGGCCAGCGCGCGCCCGGCCGTTGCGCGCTCCTCCGGGGAACGGCCGGCGGCGGTGCTCATCGCGCCTCTCCGCGGGCGTGGGGGGCCGCCCCGGGGCGGCCCGGCCGCTGGGTCATCCCTGTCCCCGTCCCGCTGGGGCGGCGGCCGGCGGCGCCGCCGGCCGCCACCACTGTGATACCGGCGGCCACCAGCGTCAATACGGCGCAGCGCCCCTCAGCCGGCCCCGGTCCTGGTCCCGTCCCCAGTTCCGCCCCCGGTCTCGTCCCCGGCCCCGGTCGTGGCCAGTCCGGCGACGATCAGGTGCTGCCAGAGCGTGAGGTCGCCCCCGGGCGGGGCGTCGGGGCGCCAGCGGGCGCTGGGCACGATCCCCGGGGGCAGGACGCGCAGCCCCTCGAACAGCCTGCGGATCTCCGCGTCCGTGCGCCACCGGCCCCGGCCCAGCGAGCCCTGGAGTACGGCCTGGAGCTGTGCCGACTCCGCGTCCTCGCGACTGCGGAAGTGGGAGATGAACACGTAGCTTCCCTCCGGCAGCACCCCGCGCCAGAAGCGCATGACGGCGGCCGGGTCCTCCGCGTCCTGGAGGTGGTGCAGGATGGCGGAGAGGATCAGGCCCACCGGGCGGTCGAAGTCGATCAGGCTCCGGGTGACGGGGTGCGCGTGCAGCGTGGCCGGGTCGCGCAGGTCGCCGGAGACCACGGCGGTGTCGGCGTTCTCCTCCAGCAGCGCCTGCCCGTGGGCCAGGACCACGGGGTCGTTGTCGACGTAGACCACCCGCGCGCCGGGGGAGTGCCGCTGGGCGATCTGGTGGACGTTGTCGGCCGAGGGCAGGCCCGAGCCGATGTCGATGAACTGCCGCACTCCCGCCCGTGCGATCGCGCTCACGGCCCGCGCCAGCGCCCGCCGGTTGTCCTGGGCGATCACGTCGGCGCCGGGGAAGCGGGTCCTGAAGACGTCGCCCAGCTCGCGGTCGGCCGCGAAGTTGCTCTTGCCGCCGAGCAGGTAGTCGTACACGCGCGCGACGCTCGGCCGCGTCACGTCGATCCCGGGCGGCACCGCACCGTCGTGCTCCACGCCCATCTCCCCCTCACCCGCCCGTACTTGGCGCTACGCGCCCGTCACTGTACGCCAAGCCGGGGGCCTCGACGCGCCCGCGCCGGAGCGGGGTTGCCCCGGGGACCGGAGGCGGCCCGGTGGCGGCCGGGCGTGTGCCCGTACTCCCGGGCGAAGGCCGCGATGAACGCCGAAGGGCTGGCGTAGCCGACGAGGTGGGCGACGCCGGCCGTGACCACGTCCCCGCCCGCCCCGGCGCCCGAGCCGGCGTCCGCGCCCCCGGACCGGCCCCCGAGCACGCGCGGCGCCCCGCCCGCCTGCGCGCGCAGCGGATCACCCTCGCCTACGGTCGGCGCACCGTCTCCACCGGCCTGAGCCTGGACGTTCCCGACGGCGCCTTCACCGCCGTCGTCGGCGCCAACGCCTGCGGCAAGTCCACGCTGCCGCGCGCCCTCGTCCGCCTCCTGCGCGCCGAGGAGGGCACGGTCTCCCTCGACGGCCGGGACGTCGCCCCCTGGCGGCCCAAGGCGTTCGCCCGCGAGGCCGGCTTCCTTCCCCAGACCCTCACCGCCCCCGGAAAACCCTCGCCCGCCGGCTCGTCGCCGCGGCAGGCGATGGCGTCGCCGGGGTCTCCACCTCGCGGTCCGCGAGATGGAGTGTCTCTCCGGCGGGCAGCGCCAGCGCGTGTGGATCGCCATGGTCCCCGCCCAGGAAACGCCCTGCCTGCTGCTGGACGAGCCCACCACCTTCCTCGACCTTGCCCACCAGTACCGGCTCCTGAGCCTGCCGGCCCGGCTCCGCGACGGCGGGCGCACCGTCGTCGCCGTCCTCCACGACCTCAGCCAGGCCTGCCGCTACGCCGACCACCTCGTGGCGATGCGCGAGGGCCGCGTCGTCGCGGAGGGCGCCCCCGCGGACATCGTCGACGCGCGGCTGATCCGCGAGGTCTTCGGCCTGCCCTGCGTCGTCGTCCCCGACCCGGTCACCGGCGCGCCGATGGTCCTCCCGGCCCCCGGAACGCGGCCGTGGGCCGCCCGGGCCATCCGGCCGCCACCCCGCGCGGGGCGTGTCCGGCGACTTGCGCATACAGTCAGGGAGTGGCCGATATCCGTAGCCAGCCGGGGGCGCCGTCCGCCCAGCGGTCCGCCCGGCTGCGCATGCTCACGGCCGTGGCCGAGGACCGCGGCGACACCGATGTGCTGCTGACCGCCATGCTGCACGCCACGGCCGAGCTGGGCGGCCTGGGCGCCATGGCGCACCTGCTCGTCACGGTCCGCCGCAGCGCGCTGCGGCTGGTGGTCAGCACGGGCCTGCCGGGGGCGTTCGTCCGGGCCTGGGAGACCATCGCCGACACCGGCCCGGCCGCGCCCGTCCGGGCGGTGAAGGAGGGCGTTCCGGTCTTCCTGCCCCGGCTGGAGGTCCCCGAGCAGCCCGCCGGGAAGCCCTCGCCGGACACCTCGGGCAGCGGCCTGCCGTCCGGGGCGGGCATCGCCGCGGTGCCGCTGCCGGGCCAGGACGGGCCGTTCGGCGTGCTCTCGGTGATCACGGCGCCGGGCCTTGAGCCCGACGAGGAGCAGTGGGCGTTCCTCCAGAGCCTGTGCCGGTGGGCCGCGGGGCGTCTGCGGCTGACCACGCCCCGGCCCGAGGGGCTCTCGCCCGCCCTGCTCGGCGAGGACGAGGGGGACGGGACCGAGGAGGGGGAAGGGGACGGCCGGGGCGAGGGCAGCGGCCGGGGCGCGGCGGGCGACGGGGAGGGCGGACCGGACGGCCAGGGTCCGGGGGAGGGCGGGCGGCCCTCGGGGCCGCCCGGAGAGACCCAGCGGGAGCCGAAGCCCCCGGCCTCGGGCGCGGTCTCCGGGAGCTGGGACTGGGACCTGGGCAGCGGCCAGTTCACCATCGACGAGCCCTTCCTGACCACGATGAACATCGACCAGAAGCCCGTGGACTTCGTGGAGAACTGGGCCGACCGGGTGCATCCCGACGACCAGCCCTACCTCGTCCACAACGCCGAGGAGGCCATCCGGGGCCGCGGCTCCTACGCGGCCGAGTACCGGGTGCGGCGCGCGGACGGCTCCTACGCCTGGCTCCACTCGCGCGGCAAGGTTCTGCTGGACGAGGACGGCGAGGCGGTCCGCCTTCGCGGTCGCTTCCACGACAACACGGCCGCCCACGCGGCGCTGGAGCCCGTCGCCCACGCCCTGCGACACATGACGGACGGCTTCCTGGCGGTCGCTGCCGACTGGCGCATCCAGTTCGTGAACGTCGCCGCCGAGCGGGTCCTGGGCTCCCCGGGCGGGCTGACGGGCCGCCTGCTGTGGGACGTTCCCGGGGTCCGGGACGTGCCGGGCCTGGTGGAGCGCTGCCGGGAGGCGGTGGCCGGGGGAGAGCCCGCGGGCTTCGACGCGGCCTGGCCGGGCAGCGACCGCTGGTACCACCTGCGCCTGGTGCCGGTGCCGGACGGCGGCCTGACGCTGTACATCACGGACATCACCGAGCGGCGGCTGCGGCAGGCGGCCGAGCGGGCGGCGGCCGAGCGGGCGGCGCTGGTGGCGCGGCTGACCCGGGCGCTGGCCGAGGCGATCACCGCGCAGGACGTGGTCGAGGCCGTGGCCGGGCACCTGCTGCCGGCCTTCGGCGCGGCCGGCCTGGTGGTGTACGCGGTGGAGGGGGGCCGCACGCGGGTGGTCGGCTCGGTGGGCTACTCGGAGGAGTTCCGCGGGCGGGTGCACGGGATGCCGGCCGACGCGCCCACGCCGATCGGCGCGGTGATGCGCAGCCGCACCCCGCAGTTCTTCGAGTCGATGGACAGCTACCGGCGCCAGTACCCGCAGTCGGCCGGGCTGGCCTCCGCGACGGGGAAGCAGGCGTGGGCGTTCCTGCCGCTGACGGTCTCGGGGCACGACATCGGCACCGCGGTGATCTCCTTCGCCCGCCCCCGCCGCCTGGACGACGACGACCGGGCCCTGCTGACTGCGCTCAGCGGCCTGATCGCCCAGGCGCTGGAGCGCGCCAGTCTCTTCGACGACGCCGCCACCCGCGCCCGCGAGCTGCAACGCGCCCTGCTGCCCCGGGCGTTGCCCTCCCTCCCGGCGGCGGCTACCGCCGCCCGCTACCTGCCCGCCGGGCGCGCCACCGAGGTCGGCGGCGACTGGTACGACGTCATCCCCCTCTCCTCAGCCCGCCTGGCGCTGGTCATCGGGGACGTGATGGGCCACGGCATGGCCCAGGCCGCGATCATGGGCCGCCTGCGGACGGCCGTGCGCACCCTGGCCGACCTCGAACTCGCCCCCGACGACGTGCTCGGGCGGCTCAACGATGTCGTCGCGGAGCTGGGGGAGGACCGCTTCGCCACCTGCCTGTACGGCATCTACGACCCCGTCGGCGGCGAGCTGCACTACGCCAGCGCCGGGCACCCCCCGCCCGCCCTCACCCACCCCGACGGGCGCGTCACCCTGCCCTCCCACGCGCCGAATCCGCCGCTGGGCATCGCCGCCCCGCCCTTCGACACCGTCCGCACCACCCTCCCCGACGGCAGCCTGCTGGCCCTCTACACCGACGGCCTGGTCGAGTCCCGCGCCCGCGACATCGACACCGGCATCGGCCAGCTCGCCCGGCTCCTGGCCCGTGCCGTGGAGGAGGGGCGGACCGGCGACCTGGACGCCCTGTGCGAATCCCTCACCGGCCGGCTGCTGCCCGGCCGCGAGGAGACCACCGACGACGCTGCGCTGCTGCTGGCCCGCACCCGCCAGTTCGACGAGCGGGACGTGGCCACCTGGCGGCTGCCAGAGAACCCGGTGGCCGCCGGCGAGGCCCGCGACCACGTGCGCGAACAGCTCGCCGCCTGGAACCTGGGCGGGGACCTGGAGATGACCACCGAGCTGATCGTCAGCGAGCTGGTCGGCAACGTCGTCCGCCACGCCAAGGGCCCCGTCCACCTGCGCCTGCTGCGCAGCACCTCGCTCATCGTCGAGGTCTCCGACGGCAGCCTGACCACCCCGCACATCCGCCACACCTCCGCCGCCGACGAGGGCGGCCGTGGCCTCCAGCTCGTCGCCGCCATGGCCCAGCGCTGGGGCGCCCGCTACACCCCCAGCGGCAAGTGCATCTGGACGGAACAGCCGCTGCCCTGAACGCTCTTGGCGACCGCCGGACCGGCCCCGGCCCTCGCGCGGGCGGTCTCAGCCGGCCGCCCGCTTGACCAGCTCTGAGATCCGCGCCTCGTCCTCGGGGCCCAGCTCGCCGGTCAGGGCGTAGGCGGTCGGCCACATCGCGCCCTCGTCGAGGTTCGCGGGGTCGTTGAAGCCGAGCGTGGAGTAGCGGGACTTGAACTTCCCCGAGGACTGGAAGAAGCAGAGCACCTTGCCGTCCTTCGCGTACGCGGGCATCCCGTACCAGAGCTTCGGCGCCAGCCCCGGCGCGGCGTCCGTGACCAGGGCGTGGACCCGCTCCGCGAGGGCGCGGTCGCCCTCCTCCATTTCCGCGATCTTGGCCAGGACGTCTGCGGTGCCGTCCGCCTTGGCCGAGCCGCGGCGGGCCTTGCGCACCTCCTTGGCGCGCTCCTTCATCGCGGCGCGCTCCTCGGCCGTGAACTCCGTCTCGCTCATCGCGGTCTCCTTCCGTGCGGTGCCCCTCTGCGGTACTGCCCCGAGGCTAGGCCGCCGCCGGGCCCCACGGCTTCTCCGAAACTGACCGACCCGCCCGCCGGGTGAACGCGGGCCGCCGAAGGCGCGCCCCCTACGCGACCGCCATGCCCACGGCCTCCGCCGGCGGCCCCGCCAGCCCGCTCATCCCGCGTCTGCGCAGGTCCAGGACGGGGCCCGGGTTCGACAGGCCCTGCGAGGCCAGCAGGTTCATCACCGCCCAGACGGCCGCGGGGCGGCCCGCCAGCGCGACCTCCCGGCCGTCGGGGAGGATCACCCCGGCGGCGGCGGTGCCGGCGAGGAGGTTGGTGCGCACCCAGTCCACGACGAAGGACCTGCCGTCCGGCGCGGCGCACAGGACCACGTCCCGGGTGCGGTGCAGGACGGCGAGGTAGTCCAGCGGCACCGTCAGCCGCCGGGGGCGTCGACGGGTGGCGTGCCGTCGGCCGGATGGACGCGCAGCACCGTTTCGGGGACCGGGCCGTGGTCCTGGAAGGTGTCCGTCGCCGTCATCCTCAGGAACCGGCCGCGCACCAGCATGCCCCCGCGCCTCGACCACCCCCGCCGGACGGAGCCGAACCCCGCTCCTTCGCCCGGGAGTTGGTCCACGAGCCACCGGGCCTCCTCCCCCGGCTCGGTCACCGGCGCCGGCTCCTCCGGGTGCGCCCGGTCCCGCTCGGCCACCTCGGTGTAACGGGCGGCCGTCCGCGCGTCCAGGCGCCGCAGGTCGATCGTGTCGCCGTCCATCTCGATGCCCCCGGCCTCGCGCGCGGTGCGCATCTGCCGCAGCCGGCGCTCCGGGCGCCGGGTCACCTCGGCCGTTCTGCCCTCCAGGCCGACCACCCGGCAGCTCCGCGTGCCCGTCAGCAGGGCGCTGCGCGGCCACCCTCCTCGCCCTCCTCCTCGCCGTGGACCCGCAGCCGCAGCCTGACCAGCGGCGTGAACTCGTCGGGGGTCGCCTGGCCGGAACAAGTGGTGAACGTTCCCTCACCCGAGGGGCTGTACCGCACCAGGGAGGCCTCCAGCACGTCCGCGCGCACCAGCCGCGCCTGCGGATGCCCCTCCGGCGAGCGCGGGGCCCACAGCACGAAGGAGTCCTCCGCCAGGGGAACATCCTTCTCCCTCACCTGGTCCGCGCGCGTGATCCTCGGGAACTGGCTCCGCGCGCTCCTGACGGCCACGAAGGGAATGACCGCCGACATGAGGAGCCCGCCCACGAGTACCGTCCAGGCCCAGTCCTCGCCCTCGCTCCACGCGACCCAGCCCACGACGAGGGCGAGCGGGCCAGGGAAGCAGCACACCGCGGCGAAGACCAGATTCCCGAGCAGCACCCCGCCATAGCTCCGCACAACCCCACCTCGGACTCGCCGCCGCACCCCACGGCACGCATCGTGACCTGGGGACTTCGCACGTCCCCCGCATCCTCCCCTCAGCGCGCACTCCGCCACCACCCTCGCGGCGCTGCGGCCGTACGGTGTGCCGTCCCGCGTGCGCGGTGCGGGCACCGTGTCAACGGTGATGAGCGTCCCCCGCGCCCCCGCTCGACCGGCCGGCCCCCGGCGCATTCTGAGGGCGCGGGGGGGCGTCCGCTCCTCGCGTGGTCATCGCCGCCGACGGCCGTCACATCGGCCTGTTCGGCGACGGCCCCGGGCCGACGGCCCTTCGCACCACCCGGTTCGGCGACGACGTCCGGATCACCGACGTGGACGACCCGGCCCCGCGCGCGATCAGCACGGCCGTGCCCGACGACGAGGCAGGACTCGCCGGCCTCGCGGTCAGTAGGGAGATCCGGCACGACTTCCCCGAGCCCTACGGCACCCCGATCACCGTGACCGGGCTGCCGGCTCTCCACCTTCTGGGGGACGACACGCGCTACCGCGACGGTGAGGAGCACCGCACCTGGCAGGTTCCCCTGGACCGGGCCCGCTTCGAGGTGCCGGCGGACGAGGCCGAGTACCGGCTGGTCAGCACGGAGATCACCACCGAGTACACCTTCGCCTCCGGTCCCGGCGCGGGACCAGCCCGGTCGTCGCCACGTCCGCCGGCGCCCGGTCGAAGGCGAGGTCGCCGAGGGGCCGGACAGGCCGTGGGCGGGCAAGGCGAGCGACACGGCGACATGGATGGGACGTTCACCGGTCGTGCTCAAGCGGAGGGGCGGTTCGCCCGGATACGCGACGCAGTGCCGCGTGCGGCCGGCGTCCGGGGCCTCCGGCGGCCGGTCGCCGGTGGGCTCACCTGTTGCTGAGGATGGCGAGGAGGACGATCAGGACGACGAGGACGAGGAGGCAGGAGCCGCAGCCTCCGCCGCTGGGGTCGCCGTCGCGGACGCGATGCGCGCCGCCCGGGGGGACGGTGGGGTGGCGGTCGAGGTAGTGGCGCATGAGGCGTTCGTCCGCCTCGGACTGTGAGCACCAGCCCGTCGTGTAACCGCACTCGCCGCACGCGTTCTCGAACTGCGCCATGCCGTCCCCCCCACGTCGAAAGCCCTCCGGGTCCTCGATCCTTCCCGACCGCGCCGCCCGGCAGGCCCGTGTCACGGGGCGACTGCAGGGCCTTTCCCGGTGCTTTCCCGGGGGCCCGCGCCCGGCGGGAACCGCTTCTCGGACGGAAACGCGACGGTGCCGGCCCGGGCGGCGGGGCGCCTCCCGCGCGGTGCGCCCGCTCATGCCCGTTCCATGCCCGAATCCGTTTACTTCTCGGAGATCCGGGCGTAAGCTGCCGCGTAATCAACATGTTCGGGCAGTGAAGCGGGTGTAAAACCACATGTACGCAGCGGAGCGTCAGCAGGAGATCCTGCGGCTGGCCCGGGAGGGCGGGCGGGTGGACGTGCTGTCCCTGGCCGAGGCGTTCCAGGTCACCGCCGAGACCGTGCGGCGGGATCTGAAGCTCCTGGACCGGGCGGGGCTGGTGCGGCGCGTGCACGGCGGGGCCATCCCCGCCGACCGTCTCGACTTCGAGCCCGACCTCGCGGAGCGGGACGCCGTCGCCGCCGACGAGAAGAACCGGATCGCCCGCGCCGCCCTCGCCGAGCTGCCCGCCGAGGGCAGCGTCATCCTGGACGCCGGGACGACCACCGCGCGGCTGGCCGCCGAGCTGCCCGCCGACTGCTCGCTGACCGTCGTCACCCACTCCCTGCCGGTGGCCGCCCGCCTCGCGGACCACCCCGGGATCGCCCTGCACCTGGTCGGCGGCCGCGTCCGTCACCGCACCCGCGCCGCCGTCGACGCCTGGGCCCTGCGCGCCTACGCCGAGATCAACGCCGACCTGCTGCTGCTGGCCACCAACGGCTTCTCGCTCGACGGCGGCCTCACCACCCCCGACCTGGCCGAGGCCGCCGTCAAGCGGGCCATGGTCGCCGCCGCACGGCGCACCGTTCTCCTGGCCGACTCCGCCAAACAGGGGCAGCGGCACTTCGCCCGCTTCGGGGGCCTGGGGGACGTCGACCTGCTCATCACCGACACGGGCCTGGCCCCCGAGGACGCCCTGGCGATCGAACGGCGAGGCACGGAGGTAGTGCGCGCATGATCCTCACCGTCACCCCCAACCCCAGCCTGGACCGCACCTACGAGGTGCCCGGCCTGCGCCGCGGCGCCGTGCTGCGCGCAGCCGGCGACCGGGTCGAGCCCGGCGGCAAGGGCGTCAACGTCTCCCGCGCCGTCGCCGCCGCCGGGGTCCGCACGGCCGCCGTGCTCCCGCTGGGCGGCCCCGAGGGCGCGCTGCTTGCCCGGCTGCTGGGCGAGCAGGGCATCGAGGCCGTGGGCGTCCCGCTGGCCGGCTCCACCCGGGTCAACGTCACTCTGGTCGAGCCCGACGGCACCCTCACCAAGGTCAACGCCGCGGGCCCCGAGCTGACCGCGCCCGAGGCCGGCGCCCTGCTGGAGGCCGTGCGCTCCCGCTCGGCCGGGGCCGACTGGATCGCCTGCTGCGGCAGCCTCCCGCGCGGGGTGACGCCCGCCTGGTACGCCGAACTCGTCGCCCGCGCCCACCGGGCCGGCACCCGGATAGCCCTGGACACCTCCGGCGCGGCCCTCCTCGCCGCGCTCGCCGCGCGGCCCGAGGTCGTCAAGCCGAACGCCGAGGAGCTGGCCGGGGCCGTCGGCCGCCCCCTGGCCACCGTCGGGGACGCCGTCAAGGCGGCCGAGGAGCTGCGCGCCCGCGGCGCGGCGACCGTGCTGGCCAGCCTCGGCGCGGACGGCCAGATCCTGGTCTCCGAGGCCGGCACCTACTGGGGCCACGCCCGGGTGGCCGCCGTGCGCAGCAACGTCGGCGCGGGCGACGCCTCGCTGGCCGGCTTCCTCGCGGAGGGCGGGAACGGCCCCGCGGCGCTGGCCGCGGCGGTGGCGCACGGCGCGGCGGCCGTGGGGCTGCCCGGCAGCGCCATGCCCGTGCCCGCCGACCTCGACCTCGCCGCGGTGGTCACCACCGCCGACGTCCCCCTCGACCGCCCCCTGGGCGACGCGCTCACCGGACCCCTGCCATGAGCCGCCGCCTCTCTCCCCGTCCCTTCCCCCTCCACACGTCCCCGATCCCGCTCACCGGGCGGACCGCGAGCAAAGGAGCCGCGTGATGGCCGAGTTGATCACCGCGGAACTGGTCGACCTCGACCTGTCCGCCGACACCAGGGAGGCGGCGGCGCGCGCCCTCGCCACCCGCATGGCGGCCGTCGGCCGCGTCTCCGACCTCGACGCGTTCCTCGCGGACGTCGCGGCCCGCGAATCGCAGATGCCCACCGGCCTGGAGGGCGGCATCGGCATCCCGCACTGCCGCAGCGAGCACGTCACCGAGCCGACGCTGGCCTTCGGGCGCAGCGCTGCGGGCGTCGACTTCGGCGCCCCGGACGGCCCGGCCGACCTGATCTTCCTCATCGCGGCCCCGGCCGGCGGCGACCAGGATCACCTGGCGATCCTCTCCGGGCTGGCCCGCCGCCTGATGGACCCGGCCTTCACCGCCGCGCTGCGCGCGCAGAGCGCACCGGCCGCCGCCGCGGCCCTCATCGGCGGCGAGGAGGCCCCGGCGGCCGGGGCCGCCCCGGCCGAGGCCCCCGCCGGGGAGGTCCCGGAGGCGGGGACCGGCCCCGAGCCCGAGGCCGCGAGGGACCCTGCGCCGGAAGCGGCGGCCGTGCCGGAGGGGCAACGCGAGCCCGTCCGCCCGTTCCGGATCGTTGCCGTCACCTCCTGCCCCACCGGCATCGCCCACACCTACATGGCCGCCGAGTCGCTGGAGCGGGCCGGCCGGGAGGCCGGCGTCGAGCTGGTCGTCGAGCCCCAGGGCTCCGCCGGATTCAAGCGGCTCGACCCGGCCGTCATCGCCGCGGCCGACGCCGTGATCCTGGCCCACGACGTGGAGGTGCGCGAGCGCGCCCGCTTCGCCGGCAAGCCCACCGTCGACGTCGGCGTGAAGGCGGGCATCAACCGGCCCGCCGAGCTGATCGCCGAGGTCCGCGCCAAGGCCGGTCGCGGCGGGACGACCGCCCGCGGCAATGCCTCGGGCGGCACCCCGGAGGAGGCCGCGCAGGCCGCCCCGGGCGAGGGCTTCGGCTCCCGGCTGCGCCGCTACCTGATGAGCGGCGTCAGCTACATGGTCCCCTTCGTCGCCGCAGGCGGGCTCCTGATCGCCCTCTCCTTCGCGATCGGCGGGTACGAGATCGCCGGCGCCCCCTCCGTCGCGGAGCACTTCGTGTGGACCGAGGCCGACAGCTGGGCCGCCCTGTTCAACCAGATCGGCGGCGCCGCCTTCGGCTTCCTGGTGCCCGTGCTGGCCGGCTACATCGCCTTCGGCATGGCCGACCGGCCCGGCCTCGTGCCCGGCTTCGTCGGCGGCGCCATCGCCGTCGCCATCGAGGCCGGCTTCCTCGGCGGCCTGGTCGCGGGCCTGCTGGCCGGCGGCGTGGTGATGGCCGTTCAGCGCCTGGACGTCCCCGCCACGCTGCGCGGCATCATGCCCGTGCTGGTCATCCCGCTGCTGGGCTCCGCGGCCGTCGGCTTCCTGATGTTCGTGGTGGTGGGCGAGCCGCTGGCCGCGCTGCAACGGGCCCTCACCGACTGGCTCGACGGCCTGTCCGGGTCCAACGCCGTCCTGCTCGGCCTCGTCCTGGGCGCGATGATGTGCTTCGACCTCGGCGGCCCGCTCAACAAGGTCGCCTACGCCTTCGCGGTCGGCGGCCTCGCCGAGGCGAGCGACGGCAGCCTGCGCGTGATGGCCGCGGTGATGGCCGCCGGCATGGTGCCGCCCCTGGCCATGGCCCTGGCCACCGCCGTCCGCGGCGGGCTGTTCACCCGTGCCGAGCGGGAGAACGGCAAGGCCGCCTGGGTGCTGGGCGCCTCCTTCATCACCGAGGGCGCCATCCCCTTCGCCGCCGCCGACCCGCTGCGGGTGATCCCCTCCGCGATGGCGGGCGGCGCCCTGACCGGCGCGCTGTCGATGTCGTTCGACGCCACGCTGCGCGCCCCGCACGGCGGGATCTTCGTCGTCCCGCTGATCGGCGGCCCGTTTCTCTACCTGGTGGCCATCGCGGCCGGCACGCTGCTCAGCGCGACCCTGGTCGTCCTGCTGAAGAACGCCCGCCGCGACGCCCCCGCGCCCGCCCCGGCCGGAGCCGCCCCCGCCGGACCCCCGGCCTCCCGCACGCCGGAACGCCGCCCCACCGCGGCCGTTACGCCCCGCTGAACACCCCCGAGTCCGCCGAGCACCCCCGAGTCCGCTGAACACCCCGGATCCCCGACCACATCCGGCCCAGCCGCCGGTGAATCCCCTTGGAGTCGATATGCCCCAGCGCACCGTCGTCATAGGATCGCGCAGCGGCCTGCACGCCCGCCCCGCCGCGCTGCTCGTCCAGGCCGCCACCCGGCAGCCGGTCCGGGTGACCATCGCCCGCGAGGGCGGGGCCCCGGTCGACGCCGGCAGCCTGCTGTCCGTGCTGGCCCTCGGCGCCGGCGCCGGCGAGTCCGTGGTCCTCGCCGCCGAGGGCGAGGGCGCGGAGGCGGCCGTCGCGGAACTGGCCGCGCTCGTCGCCCAGGACCTCGACGCCCCGGCCGCCGAGGCCGCCGACCCCCAGCCCGCCCCCACCGCCGCCGGCGACGCCAAGGAGTAGCGATGCCCACCGTGTCCCAGGGGATCGGCATCGGCGGCGGCACCGCCGCCGGGCCCGTCGCCCGGATGGCCACGCCGCCCGCCCCGCCCGCCCCCCGCGCCCTCCCCGCCGCGGAGGCCCCGGCCGTGGCCGCGGCGGTCCGCGCCGCCCTGAAGGAGGGCGCCGTGGGGCTCGCAGCGCGCGCCGCGGCGGCCGCCAGCCTCGCCGCCGAGGTG
>NZ_JAVREN010000055.1:0-34427 GCF_031845405.1 Streptomyces boetiae | reverse complement strand
AAACTCTCCGTGAATGATCCATAAGCAAAACAAAAAACTTGGCGTTGACTATCCAAAAGCACGCTGTTGAGTTCTCAAGGAACGGTCGCTCTCCCAGGGCAATTCCCGGGCGGCTTCCCTTCGGTGTGCCACCATATTAGCCGACCTCCCGGTCACGACCTAATCCGCGTCCGGGGGACCCGATTTCGGCGTGCCGAAGAACTCCCGGTGGGGAGATCTGAGCTGAATGGTGGTGCGCCTGCGGAGCGTCTTCAGCGAGTCCTGCGACTGCTGGAAACCGCTCTCCGCGTGAGGCGACTCGACCAACATTACGGCTCACGTCCCCCGGCGTCAAGTCAAGACCGCCTGCGGCGCCCCTGGTGCGCCCGGTAGGGGCTGACGGAGGGGTCGCCGGGGATCCAGAACCGCCAGGGCTGGAGGGCGCCCTCGCCGCCGACGCCCGTGCGCGGGCCCTGCTCGACGGAGGCGCGGGGTACGGGCGTTCCGGCGAGGAGGCGCAGCGGGGCGCCGGGGTCGGGTCCGCACACGTCGGTGCCGTCGAGGGGGCGGTCGACGTCGAGGGCGGTGGCGAGGCGGGCCGGTCCCCTGGCCAGCTCGGCGTCGTTGCGCGCGGTGGGGCGGCGCAGCCGGACCAGTTCGGCGCCGGTGAGGATCTCGCCGGCGCGCAGCAGGACTCCGGAGGCGAAGCCCTCGGGGCCGCAGACGAGGTTCACGCAGTGCCACATGCCGTAGGTGAAGTAGACGTACGTGTGTCCGGGGGGCCCGTACATGCTGGCGTTGCGGCGGGTGCGACCGCGGTAGGCGTGGGAGCCGGGGTCGGCCTCGCCGTTGTAGGCCTCGACCTCGGTCAGGCGCACGGTGACGCGGCCGTCGGGGAGGTTGCGCACGAGGGTGCGGCCGAGGAGGTCGGGGGCGACCTCCAGGACGGGGCGGTCGAAGAAGGTCCTGGGGAGTGGCTGGTCCGTGAGGTACATGGCGGCTGACTAGGCTAACGCGGGCAGCGTTGGATCAAGGAGAAGGTCGGAGAGAGGGAGATCCCATGGCCGAGTTGGGGCGGCGTCCGCTGCCGCACGACTTCCACCCGCCGGTGGCGTCGTTCACGGTGGTGAGCGACGACCTGGTGGACGGGGGGCCGCTGAAGGACACGCAGGTTCAGGCGGGCGGGAACTCCTCGCCGCACCTGCGGTGGTCGGGCGCGCCGGAGGGCACGAGGAGCTTCGCCGTGACCTGCTTCGACCCGGACGCGCCGACGGGCAGCGGGTTCTGGCACTGGGTGGTGTTCAACATCCCGGCGTCGGTGACCGAGCTGCCGGCCGGGGCGGGCACCGCGGACGGGGCCGGGCTGCCGGCGGGGGCCGTGCAGGTGCGGAACGACTACGGCGACCGGGAGTTCGGGGGCGCGGCGCCGCCGCCCGGGGACGGGCCGCACCGGTACGTCTTCACGGTGTACGCGGTGGACGGCGAGGAACTGGGGCCGGATGCGGGCGCGACGCCCGCGGTGGTGGGCTTCATGCTGCGTTTCCACGCGCTCGGGCGGGCGCATCTGATCGGGACGTACGAGAACCCGGCCTCCACCTGAGGACGTTTCCCGCCTCCCTCCCCCGCCTCTCGCGCGGCCTGATGTTCGCCTCCCGTCCGGCGGAAATTGCTTTGTCGGGCCCTGCGGGCGGCGGCAGAGTGGTTGCGGCCCGCCGAGGGGCGGGGATGCGGCCGGGAGGTGGGCGGGATGCGGCAGACCCTTGTACTCAACGCGAGTTACGAGCCGTTGGCGACGGTGTCCCTGCGGCGTGCGGTGGTGCTGGTGCTTCAGCAGAAGGCCGACGTCGAGCACGCACACCCGGGGCTGCGGGTGCGGGCCGCGGCGGTGGAGCTGCCGGTGCCGCAGGTGATCCGGCTGCGGCGCTTCGTGCGGGTGCCCTTCCGACAACGGGCCCCGTGGTCGCGGCGGGGCGTGCTGGTACGTGACCGGTTCCGGTGCGCGTACTGCGGGCGCCGGGCGACCACGGTCGACCACGTGGTGCCGCGGGCCCAGGGCGGCGGGGACACCTGGCTGAACACGGTGGCGGCCTGCACGGAGGACAACCACCGCAAGGCGGCCCGGACTCCGATGCAGGCGGGGATGCGGCTGCTGGTACGGCCGTTCGAGCCGACGCCGGCGGACGCGCTGCTGCTGGCGGTGGGCGTGCGGTGGAACGAGGGGGACGAGGGGGACGCGGTCGGCCAGGGGGGCGGGGCCGCGCTGCCGGAGTGGCCGGCGGTACGGGGGGCCGAGGCCTCCTGAGCGGGTCCGAGGGGAACGGGGACGGCCCCGTCCGTTCCGGCGTGGATGCCGGGGCGGGCGGGGCCGTTCGATGTTCCGGGGCGCGCGCGCCGGTGGGGCGGCGGGTACCCGGGGCGTTATTCGATGCGGGGCTGCTCGCGGCGGGCGGGCTTGTCCAGGGCGGGGCCGCCGTCGTCGGCGGGGCCGCCGCCGTTGGGGGCGGTGAAGCGGCTGAGGTTGCCGCCCAGGCCCTTGAGGGCCTCGCCGATCTCGCTGGGCACGATCCAGAGTTTGTTCGCGTCGCCCTCGGCGATCTTCGGGAGCATCTGGACGTACTGGTAGGAGAGGAGCTTCTGGTCGGCGTCGCCGGCGTGGATGGCCTCGAAGACGGTGCGGATGGCCTGGGCCTCGCCCTCGGCGCGGAGGGCCGCGGCCTTGGCGTCGCCCTCGGCGCGCAGGATCTCGGACTGCTTGGCGCCCTCGGCCTGGAGGATCTCGGACTGCCGGACGCCCTCGGCCTGGAGGATGGCGGCGCGCTTGTCCCGGTCGGCGCGCATCTGCTTCTCCATCGAGTCCTGGATGGAGGTGGGGGGCTCGATGGCCTTCAGCTCGACGCGGTTGACGCGGATGCCCCACTTGCCGGTGGCCTCGTCGAGGACGCCGCGGAGGGCGGCGTTGATCTCCTCGCGGGAGGTGAGGGTGCGCTCCAGGTCCATGCCGCCGATGATGTTGCGCAGGGTGGTGACGGTGAGCTGCTCGATGGCCTGGATGTAGTTGGACACCTCGTAGGTGGCGGCGCGGGCGTCGGTCACCTGGTAATAGATGACGGTGTCGATGTTGACCACCAGGTTGTCCTGGGTGATCACCGGCTGCGGCGGGAAGGGCACGACCTGCTCGCGGAGGTCGATGCGGTTCCGGATGCGGTCGATGAACGGGACGACGATGTTCAGCCCGGCGTTGAGGGTGCGGGTGTAGCGGCCGAAGCGCTCGACGATGGCGGCGCTGGCCTGCTGGATGACCTGGATGGTCTGGACGAGCGCGATGACGACCAGCACCACCAGGATGACCAGCACGATGATGATGGCGTCCATCGTGTACTCCCCCTGCTGCTAGTTGAGTTGGAACGATTGTCGGTGAAGTGGCGGGGTCATCACATCACGACGGCGGTGGCCCCGTCGATTTCGACGACGCTGACCTGACTGCCGGGCTCGTAGGTGTCGTCCTCGCCGAGCGAGCGGGCGGACCAGACCTCGCCGGCGAGCTTGATGCGGCCGGTGGAGGCGTCCACGCGCTCCAGCACCACGGCGGTCCGTCCCATCAGCGCGTCGGAGCCGGAGCGCAGCGCGGGCGGCTGGGTGCGCGAGCTGCGGGCGAAGGGCCGCACGGCGAGGATGAGGGCGGTGGAGACGACGGCGAAGACGAGGACCTGGACGACCAGGCTGTCGGTGAGGGCGCCCGTCAGGGCCGCGGCGAGGCCGCCGACGGCGATCATGCCCAGCTCCGGCATGGCGGTCAGGACGAGCGCGATAGCGAATCCTCCGGCGGCGATGAGCCACCACACCCAAAAGTCCACAAAATCATGGTAGTCCGACGGGCACCCTCGGGAACAGGCCCGGGCGCCCGCCGGACTGAGCGGGACTCAGCTCGGGGCCGGGGCGCGGCCCGGGCGTGGCGGGCCGCTCCGGGGCTCAGGTCAGCGGCAGGCCGTGGGCGGTCCAGCGCTCGCCCTGGCGTTCGACGATGAGCGGGAGGCCGAAGCAGTGGGAGAGCTGGGCGGAGGTGAGGACCTCCTCGACGGGGCCGGCCGCCAGGACGCGGCCCTGGCGGATGAGGAGGACGTGGGTGAAGCCGGGGGCGATCTCCTCGACGTGGTGCGTGACCATGATCATGGAGGGGGCGTAGGAGTCGCGGGCCAGGCGGCCGAGGCGGCGGACCAGGTCCTCACGTCCGCCGAGGTCCAGGCCGGCGGCGGGCTCGTCGAGCAGGAGCAGCTCGGGGTCGGTCATCAGGGCGCGGGCGATCTGGGTCCGCTTGCGTTCTCCCTCGGAGAGGGTGCCGAATCTGCGGTCGAGGAAGTCGCTCATGCCCAGGCGGTCCAGGAAGGCGCGGGCGCGGCGCTCGTCCATCTCGTCGTAGGTCTCCTGCCAGCCGGCGGTCATGCCGTAGGCGGCGGTGAGGACGGTCTGGAGGACCGTCTGGCGGCGGGAGAGCTTGTCGGCGAGGGCGCTGCTGGCCATGCCGATGCGGGGGCGCAGCTCGAAGACGTCGACGCCGCCGAGCTTTTCGCCGAGGATCTGGACGGTGCCCGAGGTGGGGAAGAGGTAGCTGGAGGCGATGTTCAGGAGGGTCGTCTTGCCCGCGCCGTTGGGACCGAGGATGACCCAGCGCTCGCCCTCGGAGACGGCCCAGGAGACCTTCTCCACCAGAGCACGGCCGTCGCGGACCACGGATACGTCCACCAGCTCCAGTACATCGCTCATGCGCGCGGTCTCTCCCCATGCGGTTGCCGTCGTTTCCCCAGGGCAAAACCTACGCCACCGCGGCCCGGAGCCGGGTCCGGGGAGGCGCTCGGGAGGTCTGCCGGGCTTCCTTCCCTAAGGTAGAGGGCATGCGATACGAACCTCGTGCGGGGCGGCTCGCCGCCTGGGGCAATGCCCTGTTCGCCGGACTGGTCTCGCCGGATGACGCGGCCTCGCGGGTGGTCGGCGGGGACACGGTGCACCGGGTGGTGGACCTTCCGGAGGAGACCGGGCCGGTGGGGCTGACGCTGGCGCTGGGGCGGCTGCGTTCGCTGGGCGTGGCGGGGCTGCGGATCGCGTTGCCCGCGCCGGGGCATCCCCTGGGGCTGAGCGGGCCTCCGGAGTTCAACGCGGCGGCGATGGAGGCCGGGGAGGCCGTGATCGCGGCGGGGAGGGCGGTGTTGGGGCTGGTGCCGGAGGTGAGCGAGGCGGGCCCGGCCGGGGACGTGCTGACGGAGGTGGTGTGGCGCTGTCTCCCGGTGCGGCAGGCCCCGCCGGCGGACGTGCCCTCGCTGGGCGAGGCGGAGCGGGAGCTGGCCGAGGTGCTGCGGGAGACGACGGAGGCGCTGACGCGGCTGGACCTGGCGGGGGCGGGGCCGATGGCGATGGCACGGCTGGAGGCGTACCGGGCGCGGATGGAAAGCGGGCGGCAGTTGCTGGCGCCGGGGTATCCGCCGCGAGCGGTGCGGGTGCTGGAGCTGGCGCAGCGGGTGGGCGGGCTGGTGGAGATCGCGGAGGAGGCGGGCGTGGAGGAGGAGGCGCTGGCGCACGGGGCGGCGGTGAGCGCGGGCCAGATCGCGGAGCGGGACCGGCTGTTGCGGGGCGTGGAGCGGGCGGCGCGGCGGGCGCGGGTGGCGGCGTACAACGCGTACGCGGAGGAGCTGGAGCGGCAGGGCGGCTGAACGGGCCGCCGGGCCCGGGCTCCTGGGGCGGAGTCCGGGCTGGGCGGGTGTAGGTCTAGGGACCGGTGGGCCCTGGGGGCCGGGGGTCAGGGGGTGTCGGCGCGGGCGGCCTCGCGGCGGATGGCGCGGGCGCCGGCGGGGGTGGCCTCGCGGGTGTCCGGGGTGCTCGCGGGGGCGGGATCCGGGGCGCGGTCGGCGGCGGTGGCGCCCGGGGCGCCGGTGGCGAGCGCGGCGCGGGCGAGGGTGGTGATCAGGCCCGGTCGGATGATGCGGGCGGCGCGCCCGCGTTCTCTGTACGGCCTGCGCGACCCACGCGTGGCACAGGACCTGGCGGCTCCTCGGTGTGCGAGACGGTCAGGGCAGCCGGGAACGTACCATGCCGACACATGGTCGACATTACCGAACACTTGGGGAGTTCACTTCTTCGCCGGACCTTTGCCGGGGCCCCATCAGGGGCAGGGATGACTGGCCGCCGCCGCCGAGGTGAACGACCTTGAGTCACCTCGGGGATGGCGGGGCGGGCGGAGCAAGGTCGTTCCGCGCGCGAATAAGTTACCGAGGCGTTCGACATTGTCGACCCTCAGTCGAGTATGTAGTGTCCTGGCTGCCGGCTGGCGTCAATCGAGGAGTGGGCTGATGGAACGAAGCCACCTGTGCGGCCCCGGGACCGAGCCCCGCGTGGCGGGGTCCGCCGTCACCCCAGCCTTACCGCCCTCCGCGCCGCCGGGAGCCGGGGGCGTCCGGCCTATTGGAGTGCTGATCATCGAGGCGGACCGGCCCACGGCCGAGACGCACCGTCACTACGTCGAGCGGGTGCCGGGGTTCGCCGTGGTGGGAACGGCCGCCTCCGGGACCCAGGCCCGTCGGCTGCTCGCCCGGGCCCCGGCCGACCTGCTGCTGCTCGACCTCCACCTGCCGGACGGCCACGGGCTGGCCCTGCTGCGCTCCCTGCGCGCGGAGGGCCACCGCGCCGACGCGATCGCGGTGACCCGGGACCGCGACCTGGCCGTGGTGCGGGACTGCGCCTCGTTGGGGGTCCTGCAGTACGTGCTCAAGCCCTTCCCCTTCGCCACGCTGCGCGACCGGCTGGTGCGGTACGCCGAGTTCCGCGGGGCCTGCGGGGAGGCGGAGGGGCAGGAGGACGTGGACCGGGCGCTGGCCGTGCTGCGCGTGCCCGGGCCGGCGGCCCTGCCCAAGGGGCTGACGGGCGCGACCCTGGCAGCGGTCACCGGCGCGCTGCGGCGGGCGGGCGAGGGGGGCCTCAGCGCGACCGAGACGGGCGTGGCCGTGGGCGTCTCCCGGATCACCGCCCGGCGGTACCTGGAGCACCTGGTCCTCACGGACCGGGCCGCGCGCAGCCCGCGGTACCAGGACCGGGGGCGGCCGGAGATGACCTATCGCTGGCTGCGCGAGCGGCGGGCGCTGCCGCGGCCCGGCGGGGTGGGGGTGGCGCCCTCCGGTGCGGCGGGGCACGCGGCGCGCTGAGTGCTTCCGTTTCCGGGGAACGTCCGGGGCGGGGCGCCGGCCGGGACGGGAGCGGGCCCCGCCGCCCTGGCCGGGGACGGGGGACGAGGGGGGCGCCGGCGCCTGCGGGGGCGCGGGGCCCCCGGGGGCCCGGACGGCACCGGGCCCCCGGACCGGAGAGGTCGCGGGGGCCCGGGAGCTGTCGAACCGACGGGCGTCAGGAGGCGGCGCCGGTGTTGCCGAACGCCGGGTTCAGGATGCCGACCACGTTGATGCTGTTGCCGACCAACTGGATCGGGACCTTCACGGGCACCTGGATGACGTTGCCCGAAATCAGGCCCGGGGACTTCACGGCCTTGCCGGCCGCCCCGTCCCCCGCGGCCGACGCGGCGCCGGCAGCGGTCCCGACGACGGCTCCGGCGGCGGCGAGCACGACTGCGGCCTTCTTGGCAGTGTTCATGGGTAGTGATCCTCCTGGACGTTACTGAGCGGCGACCCCGGCGACGGAGCCGCGCGCTGCACAACGCGCGGGCCGAACGCACGGCACGGGCGGATTGCCCGATACCCACGTTCGGCCCAACGCGTCATGCGGGGCGGCGGCCCGGCGTGCGGGCCGGGGCGGCCAGGTGCGTCAGCCCAGGAAGCCGGCGTTGCCCCAGACCGGGTTCAGGACGCCGATCACGTTGATGCTGTTGCCGTTGACCTGGACGGGCACGTCCACGGGGGCCTGGATCACGTTGCCGGAGACGACGCCCGGGGAGTGGACGGCGCTGCCCACCGCGTCCGGCGTGTGGGCGGAGGCGACGCCGGCTCCGGCGGCGGCCATCCCGCCGGCCATGAGGGTGATCGCGGCGGCCTTCTTGAAGTTGTTCACCTGCTGGACCTTCCTTGCGTTTCGCCCGCGGCTCGGTGCCGCGGCGCGCACTGGAGAACGGTCCGGACGCGGCCTGGTTGCGCCACTCGGGTGACATACACCCGACCGTATGAATGTGGGCCCGAGGTGTGACGTTCTGTTTGCCCCGGCGCGTCGTAGGAGGTAGCGGGGTCAGTCGGAGATCCCGTGCCGCACGGCCCAGAGGGCGGCCTGGGTGCGGTCGGCCAGGTCCAGCTTCATGAGGATGTTCGAGACATGGGTCTTCACGGTCTTCTCGGAGAGCACCAGGGCGCGGGCGATCTCCCGGTTGGAGCGCCCGCGGGCGATCAGCGCCAGCACCTCCCGCTCCCGCTCGGTCAGCGACCCGGCGCGGCTGCCCTGGGCGGGGGCGGCCTCCTGGGCGAGCAGGGCGCCGGCCACCTCCGGCTGGAGCAGCACGTGCCCGGCGTGGACGGAGCGGATGGCGCCGGCCAGGGCGTCGGGGTCGATGTCCTTGTGGACGTAGCCGGCCGCGCCGGCCCGCAGCGCGGGGACGACGGTGCGCTGCTCGGTGAAGCTGGTGACGATG
Source organism: Streptomyces boetiae (assembly GCF_031845405.1). NCBI lineage: Bacteria > Bacillati > Actinomycetota > Actinomycetes > Kitasatosporales > Streptomycetaceae > Streptomyces > Streptomyces boetiae. The sequence goes on along the minus strand of NZ_JAVREN010000055.1, from coordinate 25,840 downwards.
AGGACGCGGGCGGGATTGCCCAGCTCCCCGAGGCGCCGCAGGGCCTCCACGCCGTCGCTGCCCGGCATCTTGACGTCCATGAGGATCACGTCGGGGCGCAGCTCCTCGGCGCGGGCCACCCCGGAGGCGCCGTCCCCCGCCTCCCCGACGACCTCGATGTCGTCCTGCACCTCGAGGAACGTCCGCAGGCCGCGGCGGACGACCTGGTGGTCGTCCACCAGCAGGACGCGGATGGCGTCAGCCACCGGGCACCTCCATCTCGATCACGGTGCCCTGGCCGGGCGCCGATTCCACGGTCAGCGTGCCGCCGACGGCGGCGGCCCGGTCGCGCATGGAGACCAGGCCCAGGTGGCGTCCCGCGGCGCGGACCGCCGCAGGGTCGAAGCCGGCCCCGTCGTCGGCCACCCGAAGGACGGTGCGCAGGCCGCGGCGCCCGAGAGTGACGGCGACGTGGCGCGGGGCGGCATGGCGCAGGGCGTTGTGCAGGGCCTCCTGGGCGACGCGCAGCAGGGCCTCCTCCTGCCCGGCGGGCAGGGCGCGGGCCTCCCGGCAGACGAAGGTGACGCGGGCGGGGTGGGCGCGGTCCAGGACCTGGGTCTGGGCGCGCAGCGTGGCGATCAGGCCGTCCTCGTCGAGGGCGGCGGGGCGCAGCTCGATGACGGCGGAGCGCAGCTCGTCGGCGGCCTCGGCGGCCAGGGAGGCGACCTGGCGCAGCTCGCTGCGGGCGCGTTCGGGGTCGCGGTCCAGGAGGGTGGCGGCGGCCTGGGCGGTCAGGCGCAGGGAGAAGAGCTTCTGGGCGACGGCGTCGTGCAGCTCGTGGGCGAGGCGGGCGCGCTCGTCGGCGATGGTCAGCTCGCGGCTGCGTTCGTAGAGGCGGGCGTTGGTGAGGGCGATGGCGGCGTGCTCGGCGAGGAGGTGAAGGAGCTGCTCGTCCTCGGCGGTGAAGGCACAGCCGTCGCCGGTGCGGCGGCGGGCGGGCGGGCAGCGCTTATTGGCGAGGAAGAGGGCGCCGAGGACCTCCTGGCCATCGGCGATGGGCATGCCGAGGAAGTCGGACATCTCCGGGTGGGCGGCGGGCCAGCCCTCGAAGCGGGGGTCCTTGCGGACGTCGGTGAGGCGGACGGGGGCGGCGCCGTGGAGCATGGCGGCGAGGATGCCGTGCTGGCGGGGCAGGGGGCCGATGGCCTTCCACTGCCGGTCGCTGATCCCGTCCACGAGGAACTGCGCGAAGCCGCCGTTGCCGTCGGGCAGGCCGAGGGCGGCGTAGCGGGCGTCCAGGAGTTCGCGTGCGGAACGGACGATGGTCTGGAGCACGTCCCGCACCTGGAGGGTGCGGTTCATGGCGAGCAGGGCCGCGCTGACGGCGGCCAGTCCGGAGGTGGGCCCCATGGGGAGACGGTAACGTGCCCCGCCCCGGTCGCGGATCGGACCGGGGCGGGGCGGGAGTGCGCCGGTGGGCCTAGGACCCGGGGACCAGACGCGCGGGCGGGCGCCCCCGGGTGGGAGCGCCCGCCGGCGGACGGGGTGGGGCGGCGGCCCCTACTTGCGCATGACCTCGGGTTCGTGGCGGCGCAGGAAGCGCATGACCAGGAAGCCGCAGGCGACGGCGAGCAGCAGCAGCATGCCGACGTCGAGGAACCAGGTGCCCGCGTCGTTGGTCCACAGCGGGTCGGGGTCCTGGGGGGTCAGCTCGTTGGGCGGGGCGGTCAGCCAGTTCAGGGCGGTGGTGGAGCCCAGCCCGCCCAGGGCCCAGCGGGAGGGCATCAGCCAGGCGAGCTGCTCGACGCCTAGGGTGCCGTGGACCTGGAAGAGCGCGCCGGTGAAGACCAGCTGGACCACGGAGATCATGACCAGCAGGGGCATCGTCATCTCGGAGGTGCGCACCAGCGCCGAGATGACCAGGCCGATCATCATGGAGGTGAGGCCCAGGACCATCAGGACAATGGTCATCTCCACGGCGGGCGCGTCCGCGAGGACCAGGCCCTCGGGGGGCATGTCGCGGGGGGCGAAGCCGATGGCGGCCATGATGCCGGCCTGGAGCATGGTGACGATGCCCAGCACGAAGACCTTGGACATCAGGTAGGCGGAGCGGGAGAGGCCGACGGCCCGTTCTCGCTCGTAGATGACGCGTTCCTTGATCAGCTCGCGGACGGCGTTGGCGGCGCCGCTGAAGCACATGCCGACGACGAGGACGAGGAGGATGATGCTGGCGTCGCCGTTCCGGATCTGCGGGCCGGGGCCCAGGCCGTGGTCGGCGGGGATGACGACGCTGACCAGGCCGAGGACGATCGGCAGGGCGAGGGTCAGGCCGAGGAAGCCGCGGTCGGCCATGATGACGGCGGCGTAGCGGCGCATCAGGGTCCGCACCTGGGAGCCCCAGGTCTGGGCCTTCTGCTGGGTCATGACCATCGGCTGGAACTGCGCGGCCTGCGGCTGCACGGCGTCCAGGTCGGCGGCGTACATCTGGTAGTGCTGGGAGCCGCGCCAGCGGCTCATCCAGTCGAAGTCGCGGTACTCCTCGAAGGCGGAGAAGACGTCCGCCCAGGTCTCGTAGCCGAAGAAGTTCAGCGCCTCGTCCGGCGGGCCGAAGTAGGCGACGCCGCCGCCGGGGGCCATGACCAGGACCCGGTCGCACAGGCCCAGCTCGGCGACCGAGTGGGTGACGACCAGGACGGTGCGGCCGTCGTCGGCCAGCCCGCGCAGGAGCTGCATCACGTCGCGGTCCATGCCCGGGTCGAGGCCGGAGGTGGGCTCGTCGAGGAAGATCAGCGAGGGCTTGGTCAGCAGCTCCAGGGCGACGGAGACGCGCTTGCGCTGGCCTCCGGAGAGGGAGGAGATGCGCTTGGTGGCGTGGGGGCTGAGCTTCAGCTCGGCCAGGACCTCCTCGACGCGGGCGTTGCGCTCGGCCTCGCCGACGTCGCCGGGGAAGCGGAGCTTGGCGGCCAGGCGCAATGCGGTGCGGATCGGCAGGGCCGTGTGCAGGATGTCGTCCTGCGGGACCAGGCCGATGCGGTGCCGCAGCTCCGCGAAGTGCGTGTAGAGGTTGCGGTGGTCGTACAGCACCTCGCCGTAGGTGGCGGGGCGGTAGCCGGTCAGGGCCCGCAGGAGGGTGGACTTGCCGGAGCCGGAGGGGCCGATGACGCCGATCAGCGACTTCTCGGGGACGCCGAAGGAGACGTCGTTGAGGATGGTCAGCTGGTCGTTGTTGACCTTGACGGTCAGGTGGCGGGCCGAGAAGGAGACCTCACCGGTGTCGACGAATTCCTGGAGCTGGCTGCCGACCAGCCGGAAGGTGGAGTGGCCGATGCCGACGGTGTCGTTCTGCCCGAGGTACTGGCGGCCGTTGCGCGGCAGGAGCTGGCCGTTGACGTAGGTGCCGTTGTGGCTGCCCAGGTCGTGGATCTCGAAGCGGCCGTCGCGGTGGGCGAGGAACTCCGCGTGGAAGCGGGAGACCTGGAGGTCGGAGACGACCAGCTCGTTCTCCAGGGCGCGGCCTATGCGGGTGACCTGGCCGACGGCCAGGTCGTGCAGGCTGGTGGCGCCGCCGAAAGTGACGGGAGAGCCCTGCGGCGGGGGCCCGGCGGGGGCGGCGGGGTGGCCGCCGAAGCCGGGCTGCTGCGGGGGCGTCCCGGGCGGGGGGCCGGCCATGGCCGGCGCGGGCGCCTGGTAGGTGGCCTGCTGCGGGCTGGGCACCGCGGCCCCGGAGAAGTTCATGCGCGGGCCGTCGGTGGCGTTGCCCAGGTGAACGACCGTGCCGCCGGCCAGGGGCAACTGCTGTATGCGCCGGCCCTGGGCGTAGGTCCCGTTGGTGCTGCCGTGGTCCTCGACCACCCAGCCCTGGCCCGCCCAGCGGATCGTGGCGTGGTGCCACGAGACGCGGGCGTCCTGCAGGACCAGGTCGCCCTGGGGGTCCCTCCCGATCCTGTACGACCTGGTCGGATCGAGTGTCCAGGTCTGTCCGTTCAATTCCAGTACGAGTTCCGGCACTCCCTGCCCCACAAAGCTAGTTCCCCCGATCACCCTCCCCGCAGGAGGCCCAGGGATGGTGGACTGATCGTGGGGGAACTATTCCAGGCCGGAGGCCCGATCGGGAACCCGCCCCCCGGAAGTCACCAAGCTGTCGCCAGACCTCGGCAGCACCGTGACGTTCATCTCTCCGCCGTGTCCACGGGCCGGACACGACACGGCGGCGCCGTTCGCCCGGGTTACGGTGGGATCACCATGATCCCCGCGCACTCGGACTACGCTCCCGACCGGGAGCCCACACCCACGCTGTTGGTGAAGATCTTCGGCAAGGACCGGCCCGGCCTGACCGCGGGTCTCTTCGAGACCCTGGCAGCGTTCTCGGTCGAGGTGATCGACATCGAGCAGGTGGTGACCCGCGGCCGGCTGACGCTGTGCGCGCTGGTGACCGTGCCGGACCGGGACGGCGAGGGAAGCCTGCGGGCCACGGTGCACGGCTGGGCGGAGTCGGCCCGGCTCCAGGCGGAGATCATCTCCGGCATCGGGGACAACCCCGCGCGCGGCACGGGCCGCTCCCACGTCACGGTGCTCGGGCACCCGCTGACCGCCGAGGTGACGGCGGCGATAGCGGCCCGGATAACGGCCGCGGGCGGAAACATCGACCGGATCTACCGGCTGGCCAAGTACCCGGTCACTGCCGTGGAGTTCGACGTCTCGGGAGTGCCCACCGCGCTGCTGCGGGGCGAGCTGGCCGCGGAGGCGGCGGCCCGGTCCGTGGACGTGGCGGTGGTCGCCTCGGGGCTCCAGCGGCGGGCGCCGCGCCTGGTGGTGATGGACGTGGACTCCACGCTGATCCAGGACGAGGTGATCGAGCTGTTCGCCGCGCACGCGGGGTGCGAGGCGGAGGTGACGGCGGTCACGGCGGCGGCCATGCGCGGCGAGCTGGACTTCGAGGAGTCCCTGCACGCGCGGGTGGCGCTGCTGAAGGGCCTGGACGAGTCGGTGGTGGACAAGGTGCGCGCGGAGGTGCGGCTGACGCCGGGCGCGCGGACCCTGATCCGGACGCTGAAGCGGCTGGGCTGCCAGGTGGGCGTGGTCTCCGGCGGCTTCACGCAGGTGACGGACGCGCTGCGGGACCGGCTCGGGCTGGACTTCGCCGCGGCCAACACGCTGGAGATCCGGGACGGGCAGCTGACCGGCCGGGTGACCGGGGAGATCGTGGACCGGGCGGGCAAGGCGCGGCTGCTGCGGCGGTTCGCCGCCGAGGCGGGGGTGCCGCTGTCGCGGACCGTCGCGATCGGGGACGGCGCCAACGACCTGGACATGCTGAACGCGGCGGGCCTGGGGGTGGCGTTCAACGCCAAGCCGCTGGTGCGCGAGGCCGCGCACACGGCGGTGACCGTGCCCTTCCTGGACACCGTCCTGTACCTGCTGGGGATCACCCGCGAAGAGGTCGAGGCCGCGGACGCGCACGGCTAGGGCCCGGTCTGGGCCCGGGGCCCGGACCGGGCCGTCGGGGTCCCGGCCGTGGGGCGGGGACCCTCCCGCGGGCGGGGCGGCCGGAGGGCTATCCCCCGGTGGGGGCCCAGTAGGTGACGAGGCGGGCGCTGCCGTGCTCGACGGCCTTCCAGCTGCCGGTGTGGCTCAGGACGGCGACGCCGGAGGTGGCGAAGCCGGCGCGGTTCATCCGGGCGCGGGTGTCGCCGTCGGCCACGCCCGCCAGGGCGTCGGCCAGCGCGTGGATGCCGGGGTTGTGCCCGACGAGCATGAGGTCGTGGACGGCCTCGTCCGTCTCGTTGATCACCGCGATCAGCTCGCCGAGGCTGGCCTCGTAGAGCCGGTCGTCGTAGACCGTGCGGGGGCGGCGGGGCAGCTCGGGGGCGAACAGTTTCCAGGTGTCGCGAGCGCGGGTGGCGGTGGAGCACAGGGTCAGCTCGGGGGACACGCCGGCTCCGGCGAGCCAGCGCCCGGCGGCGGGGGCGTCCTTTCGGCCGCGCTCCGCGAGCGGGCGTTCGTGGTCGGACACCTGCGGCCAGTCGGCCTTCGCGTGGCGGAGGAGAACGATCCTGCGGGGAACATCGACGCTCATGTGCCCCAGCTTCGCACGAAAGGGGCGGCGTGGCGCGGGGGGTTGGGAATCCGGCGGGAGTGCCGGCCGGGGCGCCCGGGGGGCCGCGCGCTCAGGGCAGGAGGACGTGCCGGAGCTGCTCCATCAGCTGCCCGGCGGGCTGCCGCTCCGCGCCCGCGGCGCCCGGGGCGGCGTCCGCCCCGCCCGCGGTGAGCAGCAGCATCAGCAGGGCGGCGAAGGCCACGGCGGGCATGGCCAGGGCCCACCAGCTCAGCCGTATCTCCGGGGCGGGGCGCGCGGCGGCCCCGTCGCCGGGCGCGGGCCCGGGCAGCGTGCCTGGGGTCTGGGCGCGGGCGGCCATCACACGTCTCCCTCCGTCGGGGCGCCGGCCGGGGAAGCCGACACCTCGACGCTACGGGCCGCCGTCGGCCGGGCCCATCCGGCAACCCACCCAGTCCTCCCTGAACCTGACCCCCTAGGGGACAGGGGGGCTAGCACCACCCCGGGCACGCGGGCCGCCGTGCGGGCGAGGCGGGGCCGAGCAAGGCTGAGCGGGGCCGCGCCGGGAGCTCAGGGCGAGGCGAGGGTGGCGACGACGGCGATGAGGACGCCGATGCCGAGCATGGCGCCGAGGATCAGCAGCAGCATCCGCTGGCCGCCGGTGGGGTGGGGGTCGAGCGCTGGCATGCCCCCAGTCTCCCACTCAGTCGCCGTCCTCCACGCAGCGGTCCCGCCCGGCCGGCGCGCCCGCCACGATCTGGGCGGCCATGAGCACCGCCATCAGCGCCAGCGGGACGTGCCAGCCGCCGGTGGCGTCGTTCAGCGTGCCGATCAGCAGCGGCCCGGGGACGCACAGCAGGTACCCCGTGCTCTGCACGAACGCGGACAGGCGCACGACCCCGGCGCCGGTGCGGGCGCGCAGGCCGATCATGGTCAGGGCCACGGGAAGGCGCAGTTGGCGACGCCGGGCAGCACCGCCCAGGCCCAGGCCCAGGCCCCGGCCGCCGGAGGCCAGCCCCAGCCCGGCGTACCCGGCCAGGCCGCAGACGCCGAGGGCGGCGACCAGCGGGCCCTGCCCGCGCAGGCGGGTGGCGATCCGCGGCAGGACGAACCCGAGCGGCGCGCCGAGCCCATGATCACGGCCAGCAGCAGGCCCGCCGTGGAGGCGGACACCCCGGCGTCGCGGAAGATCTGCGGCACACAGCCGAGGGTGACGTAGGCGGCGGTGGCCTGGAGCCCGAAGAGGACGGCCAGGGACCGGGCGGTGCGCGAGCGGGCCAGGCTCGGAAGGCGCTCCCCGCTCCCCCGCCCCGGCGGCCGGGCGGCCTCCGGGACGGAGGGGGCCTCCCGCCGGTCCCGCCCCGCGCGCAGGGCGACCACGGCCCAGGGCAGCAGTGCCAGGCCCGCCGAGGCGGACCAGACGGCCAGCCCAACGCGCCAGCCGCCGGCCGCGGAGGCCACGGGAATGGTCAGCGCGGCGGCCAGGGCCGTGCCCGCCGCGAAGCCCGCCGAGTACAGGCCCGTCATGGCGCCGACCCGGTCGGGGAAGTACCGCTTGACGAGCACGGGCATGAGGACGTTGCCCACGGCGATGCCGGCCAGGGCGAGCGCGGTGGTGACCAGGAACAGCGCGGCGGAGCCGTCCAGGGCGCGCAGCGCCAGGCCCGCGCTGATGGCGGCGAGGCCGAAGCGGCGCGCCAGGCGGGGCGCGGCGACGCCGAAGCGGCCGAAGCACAGGGCGGGTATGGAGGTCAGCAGCCCGGCCACGGCCCCGCTCATCCCCAGGTCCGCGCGCGCCTCGGCGAGGACCGGGCCCAGGCCCGAGATGGCCGGTCCGAGGTTGAACGCCGCGAGCACCAGCCCGGTGGCCACGAGCCCGGCCGCGGGGGCGGCCGGGGTGCGCGGCGCGGGGGTCAGTACCGGGGCAGTGCACCGGAGCGTACGGTCGTCCTGCGTCAGCCCCCATACGACTCATCATAGAATCATGGGATGAATTCTCCGGTCAGGGGGCGTTCCGAGCCCGGGCCGCGATCCGGGGCGCCGTCGCGACAAGGCCGAGAAAAGGGCGACGAAAAAAGCCGCCGCCCCACCAGGGCGGGGGGACCCGGTGGGGCGGCGGGGGTGTGCCGCGGGGGGTGCGGCGCACCGTGGGGGTGGCCGGGGGTCAGGCGCCCATCATGTGGACGCCGCCGTCGACGTGGACGATCTCGCCCGTGGTCTTGGGGAACCAGTCGGAGAGCAGCGCCACCACGCCGCGCGCCGCCGGCTCCGGGTCGGCGGTGTCCCAGCCCATCGCCGCGCGGGTGTCCCAGACCCCGGCCAGCTCCTCGAAGCCCGGGATCGACTTGGCCGCCATCGACTTGATCGGGCCGGCCGAGACCAGGTTCACGCGGATGTTCTCCGGGCCCAGGTCCCGCGCGAGGTAGCGCGAGGTCGCCTCCAGCGCGGCCTTTGCCACGCCCATCCAGTCGTACTTCGGCCAGGCCAGCTGCGCGTCGAAGTCCAGGCCGACGACCGAGCCGCCGCGCTGCCGCAGCAGCGGGTGCACCGCCATGGTGAGGGACTTCAGGGAGTACGCGGAGACCTGCACCGCGGTGGCAACCGAATCCCAGCCGGTGTGCAGGAAGTTCCCGCCCAGCGCGTCCTGCGGCGCGAAGCCGATGGAGTGGACCACCCCGTCGAGCCCGACGCCCTCGCCCAGGTGCCCGGAAACGGCCGCGGCGAGGCCGTCCAGCTGCTCCTGGTTCTGCACGTCCAGCTCGATCACCGGGACCGGCTTGGGCAGCCGCCTGGCGATGCGCTCCACCAGGCTCAGGCGCCCGAAGCCGGTCAGGACCACCTCGGCGCCCTCCTCCTGCGCGAGCCGCGCCGCGTGGAAGGCGATCGAGGACTCGGTCAGCACCCCGGTGACGAGGATGCGCTTCCCGGCCAGAATTCCGCTCATAGTCAGTGCCCCATGCCCAATCCGCCGTCAACCGGGATGACGGCTCCAGTGATGTAAGCGGCTTCCTCGGAGGCCAGGAAGCGCACGGCCGCGGCGACATCCTCGGCCCCGCCGTAGCGCGCCAGCGGGATCTGCCGGACGATGTCCGCGCGGACCTCCTCCTCCAGCGCCCGCGTCATGTCGGTGTCGATGAAGCCGGGCGCGACGATGTTGCAGGTGATGTTCCTGCTGGCCAGCTCGCGGGCGACCGAGCGGCCGAAGCCGATCAGGCCGGCCTTGGCGGCCGAGTAATTCGTCTGCCCCGCCGAGCCCTTGAGCCCGACGACCGAGGAGATCAGGACGATCCGGCCGGTGCGCGCCCGCAGCATCCCCTTGGCCGCGCGCTTGACCACCCGGAAGGTGCCCGTGAGGTTGGTGTCCACCACGGAGGTGAAGTCCTCCTCGGACATCCGCAGCAGTAGCTGGTCGCGGGTGATGCCGGCGTTGGCGACGAGCACCGTCACGCGGCCGTTCGCATCCTCGATCTCTTTGTATGCCTGCTCCACCTGCTCCGGATCCGTGATGTCACACTTCACGGCCAGGCACCCGAGATCGGCCAGCTCCTTGGGGGGCTCCCCGGTGCGGTAGGTGATGGCGACCTTGTCGCCGGTCTCGGCGAGGGCACGGGCAATGGCCAGGCCAAGCCCGCGATTCCCGCCGGTGACGAGTACCGAGCGGCTCAAGGGACCACCCTCTTTCTGCGTCGTGCGTCCACGACAACGCTAGCCGCCCCCGCGGAGGCGGCGGGGGGCGGGGTGACGACAGGGGCACCGCCCGGCCCCTGTTGGGTTCCGACAAGAACCCGACGGTAACGACCCTTCCGGCGGCGCCGCGTGGGCCCCGGCCGACACGGCCGGGGCCCCGGCGAAACCCCCTGTCCGCCGCCGTGGCCGGAAGGCATGATCGTAGCCGCGGCGGGCGTCCCCCTTCCCCGCCCCGGCCCACCGCAGCAGGCTACGGACAGGAGAGACCGTGCCCCAAGCCCTTGATGAAACGTTCCTCGCGCTGCCCCTGCGCACACTCGCCGACGCCGCACTGACCCGCGCCGCCGAGCTGGGCGCCGACCACGCCGACTTCCGCCTGGAGCGCAACCGCACCGCCTACTGGGTGCTGCGCGACGCCCGCCCCGCCGGCTCGCAGGACACCACCGACCTCGGCTTCGCCGTCCGCGTCGTGCACGGCGGCAGCTGGGGCTTCGCCGCCGGAGTGGACCTCACCCCCGAGGCCGCCGCACGGGTCGCCGAGCAGGCCGTGGCCATGGCCCGTCTCTCCGCCGGGATCATCGCCGCGGCCGGCTCCGAGGAGCGCGTGGAGCTGGCCGACGAGCCCTCCCACGGCGAACGCACCTGGGTCTCCTCCTACGAGGTCAACCCCTTCGACGTCCCCGACGCCGAGAAGGCCGGCCTGCTGGCCTCCTGGAGCGGACGCCTGCTGGCCGACGCCGCCGTCTCCCACGTGGACGCCCGCCTGTGGGCCGTTCAGGAGAACAAGTTCTACGCCGACTCCGCCGGCACCGTCACCACCCAGCAGCGCGTCCGCGTCCTGCCCGAGCTGAACGCCGTCGCCGTGGACGCCGCTTCCGGCCGCTTCGACTCCCTGCGCACCCTGGCCCCGCCCGCCGGCCGCGGCTGGGAGTATCTCACCGGCACCGGCTGGGACTGGGACGCCGAACTGGCCTCCATCCCCGGCCTGCTGGCCGCCAAGATGGCCGCCCCCTCCGTCGAGCCCGGCCGTTACGACCTGGTGATCGACCCCTCCAACCTCTTCCTCACCATCCACGAGTCGATCGGCCACGCCACCGAGCTGGACCGGGCCCTGGGCTACGAGGCGGCCTTCGCCGGCACCTCCTTCGCCACCCTCGACCGCCTCGGCTCGCTGCGCTACGGCTCCGAGGTCATGAACGTCACCGGCGACCGCACCACCGAACACGGCCTGGCCACCATCGGCTTCGACGACGAGGGCGTGGCCACCCAGTCCTGGGACCTGGTCAGGGACGGCGTCCTGGTCGGCTACCAGACGGACCGCAGGATCGCCCGGCTGACCGGCCTCGGGCGTTCCAACGGCTGCGCCTTCGCCGACTCCGCCTCCCACGTCCCGCTCCAGCGGATGGCCAACGTCTCCCTCCAGCCCGCCCCGGACGGCCCCTCCACCGAGGAGTTGATCTCCGGCGTGGAGCGCGGCATCCACATCGTCGGGGACGGCTCCTGGTCCATCGACATGCAGCGCTACAACTTCCAGTTCACCGGGCAGCGCTTCCACCTGATCGAGAACGGCCGGCTGGCCGGCCAGCTCAGGGACGTCGCCTACCAGGCCACCACCACCGACTTCTGGGGCGCGATGGAGGCCGTGGGCGGCCCGCAGACGTACGTGCTGGGCGGGTCGTTCATGTGCGGCAAGGCCCAGCCGGGCCAGGTGGCCGCCGTCTCCCACGGCTGCCCCTCCGCCCTCTTCCGCGGCATCAACGTCCTCAACACCACCCAGGAGTCCGGCCGATGAGCACCACGGGCACCACGGGGAACAACGCCCCCGGCAGCGCCGTCACCCCGCCGCACGAGATCGCCGAGCGCGCCCTGACCCTCTCCCGCGCCGACGGCACCGTGGTGATCGCGGACGAGGTCTCCACGGCCAACCTCCGCTGGGCGGGCAACGCCCTGACCACCAACGGCGTCACCCGCGCCCGCACCCTCACCGTCATCGCCACCGTGGACGGCGCGCAGGGCACCGCCGCCGGGGTCGTCTCCCGCGCCGCCGTCACCGCCGCGGACCTGGAGCCGCTGGTGCGGGCCGCCGAGGAGGCCGCGCGGCAGGCCCCCGCGGCCGAGGACGCCCGGCCGCTGGTGGACGCCTCGCCCCTCTCCCCCGCCGTGGACTTCGCCGCGCCGCCCGCCGAGACCTCGCCCGAGGTCTTCGCCGCCTTCGCCCCGGCGCTCGGCGAGACGTTCGCCCGCGCCCGCGCCGAGGGCCGCGAGCTGTTCGGCTACGCGGAGCACGAGGCCGGAACGACCTACCTGGCCACCTCGGCGGGCCTGCGGCTGCGCCACGACCACCGCGCCGGGCACGTGGACCTGAACGCCAAGTCCGAGGCCCGCACGCGTTCGGCCTTCATCACCGTCCCCACCGACGACTTCCGCGACGTGGACCCGGCAGCCCTGGACGCCGGTCTGGCCGTCCGGCTGGGCTGGGCCGCACGCCGCGTGGAGCTGCCCCCGGGCCGGTACGAGACGCTGCTGCCGCCCTCCTCGGTCGCGGACCTCCTCGTCTACCAGCACTGGTCCTCCGACGCCCGCAACGCCCACGAGGGCCGCAACGTCTTCGCCAGGCCCGGCGGCGGCACCCGCGTCGGGGAGCGGCTGGCCGAGCTTCCGCTGACCCTCTACAGCGACCCGCGCGCCCCGGGCGTGGCCGCGGCGCCCTTCGTCGTGGCGCACGCCTCCACCGACTCCTTCTCGCCGGCCACCTCCGTCTTCGACAACGGCCTGCCGCTGGAGCGCGCGGAGTGGATCGACCGGGGCGTGCTGCGCCGCCTCCCCACCAGCCGGTACACCGCCGCCCTCACCGGCCTGCCGCTGGCCCCGCTCACCGGCAACCTGCTGCTGGACGCGGGCGGCTCCGGCTCGCCGGCGGACCTGGTGGCAGGCACCGAGCGCGGCCTGCTGATCGGCTCCCTGTGGTACATCCGCGAGGTGGACCCCAGGACGCTGCTGCTGACGGGCCTGACCCGGGACGGGGTCTACCTGGTGGAGAAGGGCGAGGTCACGGGCGCGGTGAACAACTTCCGGTTCAACGAGTCGCCCCTGGACATGCTGGCCCGCGCCACCGAGGCCGGGGCCACCGAGCGCTGCCGCTCCCGGGAGTGGGGCGAGTACTTCCCGCGCACGGCGATGCCGGCGCTGCGGGTGCCCGAGTTCAACATGAGCTCGGTCAGCCCGGGGGTGTGAGCCCCCGGGAGCCGGGCCGCCCCCCGGCGGACCCCGGGGGGCGGCCCGGCCCCGGCCGTAGGATGGGCCGGGGCTCTCCCGCACACACCACTCACCTCGACTGACGGGACGGAACGTGACACGCCTCGGCGACTCCGTGCAGCGCGCCAGCGCGCTGCTGGCTCAGGACCTCTCCTCGGACACCACCGTGCGGCGGCTGCTGGAGGAGACGGGCGCCCGGCGTTATCTGGACCTCTCCGACCTGGAGGCCGGCGAGCAGGCCCGGCTGATCGCCTCCCGCGCGGTGGAGGTGCTGCCCTCGGCCGAGCGCCTGGCCGAGCGGATCGAGGCGGCGCAGGCGGAGGGGCACGGGCTGCACGTCAAGCTCGGCATCGACCCCACGGCCGTGGACGTGCACCTGGGCCACGCGGTGCCGATCATCGCGCTCAGCCGCTTCCAGCGGATGGGGCACGACGTGACGCTGATCATCGGCGACATCACCGCCAAGATCGGCGACCCCTCGGGGCGTTCGTCGGAACGCCCGCCGCTGACCGACGAGGACATCGCACGCAACCTCGCGGGGTACCGCGACCAGGTGCGGCCGTTCTTCGACTTCGAGCGGGTCCGCTTCCGGCACAACAGCGAGTGGCTGGGCGCCTTCCCGCTGCCGCGGCTGATCGGGCTGCTCTCGCAGATCCCGGTGTCCTCGCTGCTCCAGCGCGAGGACTTCCGCACCCGCCTGGAGGCGGGCCACGGGCTGACCATGTCGGAGCTGATCTACCCGGTGGCGATGGCCATCGACTCGGCCGAGATCGACGCGGACGTGGAGCTGGGCGGCGCCGACCAGCTGCTGAACATGCAGATGGGCCGCCGCGTGATGGAGCTGTACGGCCTGCGCCCGCAGTTGGTGGTGACGCTGCCGCTGATCGAGGGCACCGACGGCTCCGGCGCCAAGATGTCCAAGTCCAAGGGGAATTACGTGGGCCTGGCGGCCTCCGCCGAGGAGGTCTACGGGCGGATCATGTCCATCCCCGACCGGCTGATGGAGCCCTACCTGCGGGCCTGGACGGAGTGGACGGACGAGGAGCTGGCGCTGGTCACGGGCCGGCTGGCGGAGGGCTCGCTGCACCCGATGGACCTGAAGAAGGTGCTGGCGGGCGAGGTCGTCACCGTGCTGCACGGCCTGGACGCCGCGATGGCCGCCCGCGAGGGCTTCACCGCGCAGTTCTCCCGGCAGGCGTTCACGGACGTGGCGGGGCTGCCGGAGGTGGCGCTGGCCGAGCACGCCGGGGAGGGGATCGCCTCGGTCCTCACCGGGGTGCTGGCGTTCACCCCCAGCGCCTCGGCGGCCCGGCGCCTGGCCAAGCAGAACGGCCTGCGGCTGGTGCTGGAGACCGGCGCGGGCCAGCGCAGCGTGGTGCTGGCCGAGGCGGACGCGCTGCGCCCGCTGGGCGAGGTCGTGGCCGAGCAGCTGGCCGCGGCCGGGGGCGCGGAGGAGGGCGCGGCGGATGTCAAGGGCGTCTTCCTGAAGGCCGGGCGGAAGCTGGCCCAGGTGCGCCGCTAGCCTGGAGGCGGGTGATGACGATGGCGATGCGCTTGCGGCGCGGCGGGGCCGGTCCGGAGGTCTACCGGATCACACAGGCCCGGCAGGGCCTGGACTCGGACGTGCGCGGACGGCAGCGGAGGTATGTGACCTCCATGCTGATCCGCACGGCCGCGGTGATCCTGACGGTGCTGCTGTGGAACGTCAGCCGTCCGCTCGCCGTGGTCGCCCTGGTGCTGGGGACGCTGCTGCCCTACGTGGCGGTGGTGGTGGCGAACGCGGGCCGGGAGAACGTTCCCACGCTGCCCTCGGCCTTCGAGGACGCCGCCGCGCGGCACGCGCTGCGGGGCGGGACGGACGGGGACGCGCACAACCGGAAGTGACCGCTCCGGGGCCCGGAAAGCTCAAGAAATCCTCAGATCAATTGCTTCCTTCCCCTGCGCCCAGCCTGCTGTCGCATGTCATACTTCAAGGGCGCTCCGTATCCCCCGTCGGAGCGACTGACCGACGCCGGGCGGCTCCCCCCGTGGCTGCCCGGCGTCGTCTTGTGTCCGGGATGCGGGTGTCCGGTGAGGGACTCGCAGGGTGTTGGATGGATCCCGTGGTGAACGAATCCGCTGCCGGCGACGAGCCGCTCATCTGCTCCGCCAAGGGCTGCCGCGAGCCCGCCGCCTGGGTCCTCGCCTGGAACAACCCGAAGCTGCACACGCCCGAGCGGCGCAAGACCTGGCTGGCCTGCGGCGCACACCGCGAGCACCTGGGGCAGTTCCTCGGGGTGCGGGGCTTTCTGAAGGACGTGGTGCCGCTGGAGGAGTGGCGCCGGGCCGAGGAGCGCTCCTAGCCGCCGAGGGCGAACGCCCGTCCCGGCCGCCGGCCGCGAACGTACCGCCTAGCCTCCGATGGCGGACATCGGGCGCCGGGGCTGGACGAAGCCCGGGTCGTCCAGGCCGGAGCCGGCCTTCTTGCCCAGGGTCGCGGCCCGCCAGCGGGCGGCCAGCTCCTCGTCGTCCGCGCCCGCCCTGAGCGCGCCGCGCAGGTCGGACTCCTCGCGGGCGAACAGGCAGGTGCGCACCTGGCCGTCGGCGGTGAGCCGGGTGCGGTCGCAGGCGCGGCAGAAGGGGCGGGTGACCGAGGCGATGACGCCGACCCGGTGCGGGCCGCCGTCCACCACCCAGCGCTCGGCGGGGGCGGAGCCGCGCTCCCCGTCCTCCTCGGGGGTGAGGGAGAAGCGGGTGCGCAGCGAGGCGAGGATGTCTCCGGCGGTGATCATGCCCTCGCGCTGCCAGCCGTGCTGGGGGTCCAGCGGCATCTGCTCGATGAACCGCAGCTCGTAGCCCCGCTCGACGGCCCAGGCCAGGAGGGCGGGCGCCTCGGTGTCGTTGAGCCCGGGCAGCAGCACGGCGTTGACCTTCACCGGGTCCAGGCCGGCGGCCTTGGCGGCGGCCAGGCCGCGCAGCACGTCGGCGTGGCGCCGGCGGCGGGTGATGCGGTGGAAGGTCTCGGGGTCGGTGGTGTCCAGCGAGACGTTGACCCGGTCCAGGCCGGCGGAGCGGAGCGCGGCGGCCGTCCGCTCCAGGCCTATGCCGTTGGTCGTCAGGGAGAGCCGGGGGCGGGGGGCGAGGGCGGCGCAGCGCTCGACGATGCCGACGAGGCCGGGGCGCAGCAGCGGCTCGCCGCCGGTGAAGCGGACCTCGGTGACGCCCAGGCGCGTCACGGCCACCCGCACCAGGCGGACGACCTCCTCGTCGGTCAGCAGCTCGGGCTTGGCGAGCCAGGCCAGGCCCTCCTCCGGCATGCAGTAGGTGCAGCGCAGGTTGCACCTGTCGGTCAGCGAGACCCGCAGGTCGGTGGCGGTCCGGCCGAAGGTGTCGAGCAGCATGTCTCGCAGCGTACGGCACGCCGCCGTCGCCGCGCGGGGCGTGCGCGGGGCGTACACGCGGGGCATACACGCCGTGCGTGCCGGGTGGGCGCCGGGTGTGCGCCCCGCGCGTTCGTGGGGGTCGTGCGCCGGGCGCGCGGGCGGGGCGACGGGCCGTCAACTTCCCTCGTGCGGGCGGGCGCTGTCGGTGGCGGGCCGTATCCTGAGGAACCATGCTCGAAGATCCCCGGGCGGGCGCGTACCGCGTCCCCGCACCACTCGCCGCCCCCGCATCGCCGGAAGAGCCGGCGCCGCCCGCCGCCCCCGCGCCGTGGCCCGCCGGGTACCCGGGCGGCTGGGCCGTGGTGGACGTGGAGACCACGGGCCTGGGCCGGGAGGACCGGATCGTCTCCGCGGCGGTCTACCGCCTCTCGGCCGAGGGCGAGGTCGAGGACCACTGGTACACGCCGGTCAACCCCCAGCGGGACCCCGGGCCCGTGTGGATCCACGGGCTGACGGCGCAGGCGCTGGCCGGGGCGCCGCTGTTCGCGGACATAGCGGGCGAGTTCGCGGAGCGGCTGGCCGGGCGGGTGCTGGTGGCGCACAACGCGGTCTTCGACTGGACGATGATCGCCCGCGAGTACGCGCGGGCGGAGCGGACCGCGCCGGTGAAGCAGCGGCTGTGCACCATCGCGCTCTCCAAGGAGCTGGGGCTGCCGCTGCCCAACCACAAGCTGGAGACCCTGGCCGGGTACTACGGCGTGGTCCAGCGCCGGGCCCACCACGCGCTGGACGACGCCCGGGTGCTGGCCGAGGTCTTCCGGCCCAGCCTCCACCGGGCGGCCCGGCTGGGCCTGCGGCTGCCGCTGCTGGCCTGCCTGCCGCAGACCGTCCCGCCCCCCGGCGGCGCGGCGTCCCGCCCGGCCGCGTGGGGCGGCGGCTTCCGCTCCTCCTGGCGCCCCGCCCGGCGCCGCCCGCCCTGCCCCTACCCCAACCCCGGGCGGTTCGAGGAGGGCGGCCGGCTGGTGCAGGGCATGCGGGTGGCGTTCTCCGGGGACACCTCGGTGGACCGGGAGGCGCTGGAGGACCAGGCGGCCGAGGCCGGGCTGCACGTGGCCACCAGCGTCTCGCGCCTGACCAGCCTGCTGGTGACGAACGACCCGGGCTCGGCCACGACGAAGGTGCGGCGCGCCAGGGAGCTGGGCACGCCCGTGCTGGACGAGGCGGCGTTCACGCAGCTCCTGCGGGACGTGGCCCCGGCCCCCGGCGCCTGACCCCGGTTGGGTACTGTCGTCAGCTGTGTACCGGTTTCTGCTGTCCCGGCAGTGGGTCATCCTCACGCTCGTCACGCTGCTGCTCATCCCGGCCCTGGTGTGGCTGGGGTTCTGGCAGCTGCACCGGCACGAGCAGCGGGTGGCGCGCAACGACCTGATCGCCGGGAGCCTGGCGGCCGAACCCGTGCCGATGGCGGAGCTCTCCCAGGCGGGCGGGGCGGTCGACCCGGACGACCGGTACCGCCCCGTCACCGCCGCCGGCCGTTACGACGCGGAGCACGAGGTCGTGGTCCGCAACCGGGACAACGCCGACGGCAGGCTCGGCTATTACGTGCTGACCCCGCTGGTGGGGGAGGACGGCACCGCGGTGGTCGTCAACCGCGGCTGGATCCCCACCGGTAATGACCTGACGCGGGTGCCCGAGGTGCCGGAGCCGCCCTCGGGCGAGGTGACGGTCACCGGCCGCCTGATGGCCGACGAGACGTCGGGCACCACGGGCATCAGGGACCGCTCGGGGCTTCCGGACGGCATGGTCATGATGATCAGCAGCCAGGAGCGGGCGCAGGCCCTGGGCCTGCCCGTCCTGGGCGGCTACCTGGAGCTGACCGACACGACTCCGGCTTCCCCGGACGCGGCCGAGCAGCCCGAGACGCTCCCCGAGCCCGACCACACGGGCATCGGCGCGCACTTCGCCTACGCCCTCCAGTGGTGGCTCTTCGCGGCGGGCGTCCCGGTGGGCTGGGTCCTCCTGGCGCGCCGCGAGCTCCACGACGCGAACGCCTCCGCGGCGGGCGCCCCCGGCACGGCCCGCACCACGACCGCCTCCGCGGCGAGCGTCCCCGGCGGGGCAGGCGCGGCGGCCGGCGCCGGGCGCGGGGCGGGCTAACTGACCCGGTCCTCCTCCGAGGGTTTCGCGGAGCGGAGGCGGGCCTCGGCCGGGAGGGAGGGGAGGCCGGCGGAGGCGCGGGCGTGTTCGATGGCCTCGGTGCGGAGGCGGTGGACGACCTCGTCCGGGCGCGCCTGGCGGGCGACCTGGAGGCCGATGAGCAGGCGCGGCTGGCTGCGGCGGCCGACCAGCGTGACGCGGGCGCGGTCGATGCCCGGCAGCGCCGCCGCCTCGGCGGCCACCACGTCCTCCATGGCCCGGCCCCGCAGCAGCGCGCCGACGCCGTCCCCGCTGTCCACGAGCACCTCGGCGAGCCGGGGCCGCCGTAGCTGGGCCAGGAACCACCACAGGGCGAGCAGCACCAGCAGCGACAGGCCGCCGATGACCACCGGCCACCACCAGCCCTCCTCGCGCCACTGCACGCGGTCGGCGTGGGCGAGCGGCACGTCCTCGGGCGCGCGCCAGGCCCAGCGTTCGGGCGGGGAGAAGCCCCAGCGTTCGGGCAGGTCCAGGGAGGCGGCCAGCGCGGCCAGGCCCGTGCCGAGGAGGACCAGCCCGAGGAGGGCGAGCAGGACGCGGTTGACGATGCGGAGCATGGCGGGGACCTCAGGAGTTCGGGGGACGGCGGACCTGCACGGACAGGGCCACGGGCCTGGCCAGGCCCAGCTCCCCGATGCCGCGCTCCAGGGCGGCGTCGAGGTCGGCCCTGACCTCGTCCAGCTCGCGGAACCCGGCCTCGGCCCTGGCCCGCACCCGGCGGCGCCCCACGGCCACCCGCACGGCCCGGACCCCGGAGACCTCAAGGGCCCGGTCGCGCAGCACGGCCGCCGCGGCGGAGCGCGCCACCCCGGCGCGCATCGCGTCGGTGTCGCGCCGCATCGGCAGCAGGCCGCGCAGGCCGGGCGTGAGGGCGAGCAGGACCAGCCACAGCCCGAGCAGCACGGCCGCCACCGCGCAAAGCACCACCCAGGCGTCGTGGAAGTCGCGGGTGGCCAGCTCTTCGGCGAGGGTGCGGCGCCACGCGGCGGCGGGCCGTTCGGCCCGGACGGAGGCCACGTCGAACAGGAGCACCCCGGCCGCGGCGAGGAGGGCCGCGGCGGCCAGCGCGGCCGGCACCCGGCGCTCGGACCAGAAGCGGCCGGCCGCGGCCGGCTCGCCCCCGCCGCGGCCCGGCTCGTAGTGCGCCGAGGAGGTGGTCTTGGCCAGGTCCGAGGCGCGGGCCTGCTCCGCGGGCCGGTCCCCCTCCCCGGGCCCGAGGGCCGTCGCGGCGCCCTCCTGCTCGCTCACCGCACCCTCCCGGAGACGGAGCCGTCGAAGTGGGCCGAGTGCAGCCGCTCGACGGCCACGAGGACCTCGGAGGTCTCCATGCCGGCCAACTCCCGGATTCTGGCGGCCACATGGCGGCGCACGGCGCCGCACTGGGCGCCGATGTCGGAGGGGTAGCCCAGCTCGACGCTCACCCGCACGGTGGCCACGCCGCCGGTGCCGTCCGTGCCGGGAGGCACGCGCACCGCCGCGGTGGCGCGGGGCGCCTCGCCCCGCCGCACAGGGCCGTAGGGCCCGGCGGGGGTGTCGGGGCCCAGCACCTCACGGGCGGCCCGGGCGGCGAGCTTGGCGACCACGCGGTCGGCGATCCGCGTCGCCCCGCGGTCGGCCGCGGGCACCACCGGTTCGGCCACGCCTCACCGCCGCCGCTCGTCGTCGCGCGGGCGGAACCGGAAGAAGTCCCCCGGCTCCAGGTCGCCGTCGGCGAAGCGGCCCACGACGAAGCCGATCGCGCCCAGGGCCGCGACCAGCAGGAAGGCCGCGAAGCCGCCGAAGTAGGCGGCGAAGCCCAGCGCCATGCCGGCCAGCAAGCCGATCACAGCCATGCTCATGACGCGCTCCTACTGCAACGGAGGCCGTTCATCGTCGGGAGCCTCCTCCTCGGCGTCGTCGGGGAGGTTGACGTCCCCGACGTTGATGTTGACCTCGACGACCTCAAGTCCCGTCATCCGCTCGACAGCCGAGATGACGTTCTCCCGTACGGTACGGGAAACCTCCGCGATCGAAACGCCGTACTCCACGACGATTTCGAGGTCGAGCGCGGTCTGCACCTCGCCGACCTCCGCCTTGACGCCGCGGGTGACGGACCGGCTGGCGCCGGGCACCCGGTCGCGGACCGCGCCGAAGGTGCGGGACAGGCCGCCGCCCATGGCGTGGACGCCGACGACGTCGCGGGCCGCCATGCCGGCGATCTTCGCGACCACGCCGTCGGCGATCGTGGTGCGGCCCCGGGTGGCGGGGTCGCCCGGGGTGCGGCGCGCGCCGGGCTTCGCGAGCGCCTCCGCGGGCGCCGCGGCGGCGGCTGCCTCCGTGCTGGTGTCGGACACGTGCTCTCGCCCCTTTCCGAGCGGCCGTCAGGTGCGCCGCTCCAGTGTCACAGTAAGCGTGTCCGCGGACCGGCCACGCGGCCAGGCGCCGCCGTCCGGGTGGCGCGCGGCCCGAGAGATGCTGTACCCCAGGAGGGGCGGTCGAGTCCGAGCAGCTTAGACGGAAGGTGGAGTGGATGGGTGCGGACCCGCTGTTGCGGGCGGTGCGGCGGCAGTTGGGGCTCGGGAGGCTGCTGCCGCTGGGGGCGCCGGCGGACGGGGCGTGGCTGGCGGAGTCCGCCGCGCGGCCGGTGCTGCGGCGGGCGGTGGCGGCGGTGCCGGGGGCGCGCCCGGAGGGGCTGCGGCTGGCGCTGGCAGACCCGGAGGCGGCGCCCGGGCCGGTGGTCCCGCCGCCGCCCAGCGGGCTGCCGCCGGGGCCGCTGCGGATCGAGGCGGGGTTCGCGGCCGGGGTCGAGCGGCCGTTTCCCGAGTGCGCGGCGGAGGTGCGCGCGGCGCTGGCGGCCTCGGCCGGGGAGCGCCTGGGGCTGGTGGTGGCCGCGATCGACCTGAAGGTGACCGGGCTGCTGTCCGGCGACGGCGCGGGGCCCACGCCGGACGAGGACGAGGGCGAGGAGGCGTCGGGGGCGGCCGTGGCGCCGGACTCCGGGCCAGCGGCCGTGATCGCGGCGGCGGTCCTGGCCGCGCCGGGCGTGCGCGGCCTGTCCGGGGCGCTGGGCGGGCGGCACCGGGCCGTGGTGGTGGAGGAGCCCGAGGACGCCGGGCAACGGCCGTTGATCCGCCTCCAGTTGATCGCCGACGCGGAGCCGCGCACGCTGGAGGTCGCCAGGAACGCCGCCCGCGCGGCCGTGGAGGCGGCGGGCCCGGCCCGGGTCTCGGTCCTGATCACGGGCATCGCGGGCTAGCCGGGGCCTCCGGGCCGGGCCGGTGGCCGCAGGATCGGGGCGGTGCGCGCGAGGCCCGGAGCGGGCCCGAGGGGCGGGGCTCCCGCGGCCCGGCCGCTAGGCCGTCGGGGTGCCCAGGAGGTCGCGCAGGCGCCGGGTCTGGGCGGCGCGCTCGGCGGCGCGCTGAGCGTCGTAGTCGCGGCCCGAGGCGCCGCGCAGCAGGGCCTTGGTCTCGATGAGGGCGTCCCGGGGGGCCGCCAGCAGGGCCGCGGCGAGGTCGGAGGCCGCCGCGTCCAGCTCGTCCGGCGGCACGACGAGGTTGGCCAGGCCGATGCGCTCGGCCTCCTCCGCGTGGACCATCCGGCCGGTGCCGCAGATCTCCAGGGCGCGGGCGTAGCCCACCAGGGCGACCAGGGGCTGGGTGCCGCCCAGGTCGGGGACCAGGCCCAGGGAGGTCTCGCGCATGGAGAACTGCGCGTCCTGCGCGCAGACCCGCAGGTCGCAGGCGAGGGCGAGCTGGAAGCCCGCGCCGATCGCGTGCCCCTGCACGGCGGCGATGGTGACCAGGTCGTTGCGGCGCCACCAGGTGAACGCCTCCTGATACCCGGCGATGAGCGCGTCGATCTCCGCGTCGCCGGAGCGGGCCAGCTTGGTGAAGGAGAACTCGCCGTCGATGCCCTCGGGCGTGAACGCCCGCCGGTCGAGCCCGGCGGAGAACGACACGCCCTCGCCCCGCAGCACGGCGACGCGCACGTCCCCGGGCAGGCGCCGGCCGGCCTCGGCCAGGGCCCGCCACATGGCGGGGGTCTGGGCGTTGCGCCGGGCGGCGTTGGCGAGCGTCACCGTCGCCACGGCCTCCTGGACGGTGACCCGGACACCGTCCTCGTCGAGCAGGGTCATCGGGGCCTCCGGACGGCGTCGCTGGGGAACTGCGGTTACCGAGCAGTAATGAACTGCGTCAGCGTAACCCCTCCGCCTCCGTCCGCGGGCCTCAGGGGGTCGGGGCCGCCTTCTTGCCACGCGTGGCGCCGCCGCGCCCGCGGAGCGTGACATCCGCCTCGCTGAGCATGCGGTGGACGAAGCCGTAGGACCGGCCGGTCTCCTCGGCCAGCGCCCGGATGCTCGCTCCCGACTCGTACTTGCGCTTGAGGTCCGCCGCGAGCTTCTCGCGTGCGGAGCCGGTCACCCGGCTGCCCTTCTTCAGAGTCTCGGCCACCCGTGCCTCCTCGGGGGAAATGCGCTCTGGACTCTCATGATCACCCCTATCCCGCTTCCCTGCCACCCATTCACCGGGGTCGGTACGACAAGCGGAAAGACCGGGACGTGCCGGACACCGGCCGCCGCGCGGGGGGCCGGCGTCCGGCCGGGAGGAACGCGCAGGTCACGGCCGCGCGGGCGCGGGGGCCGCCGGTATTCCCGGCGCGGCCCGGGATACGTCAGGGCTCACGCAGATGACGGACGGCCCCCGAGCCGGACGGCCCGGTCCGGGTGATCACAAACGCCCGGCCCGGGCGCTCACGCCAGGGCGACCAGGTCCGCGTAGTCGGCGCTCCACAGGTCCTCCACGCCGTCCGGCAGCAGGATGATCCGCTCCGGCTGGAGGGCGTCCACCGCGCCCTCGTCGTGGGTGACCAGCACGACCGCGCCGGCGAAGCCGCGCAGGGCCCCGAGGATCTCCTCGCGGCTGGCCGGGTCGAGGTTGTTCGTCGGCTCGTCCAGGAGGAGGACGTTGGCCGAGGAGACGACCAGGGTGGCCAGGGCCAGACGGGTCTTCTCGCCGCCGGAGAGCACCCCGGCGGGCTTGTCCACGTCGTCGCCCGAGAACAGGAACGAGCCGAGGATCTTCCGCACCTGGACCATGTCCATGTCGGGGGCGGCGGAGCGCATGTTCTCCAGGACGGTGCGGCCGGCGTCGAGCGTCTCGTGCTCCTGGGCGTAGTACCCCAGCTTGAGGCCGTGGCCGGGGGTGACCTCGCCGGTGTCGGGCTTCTCCACGCCGGCCAGGAGGCGCAGCAGCGTGGTCTTGCCCGCGCCGTTGAGCCCGAGGATGACGACCCGGGAACCCTTGTCGATGGCCAGGGAGACGTCGGTGAAGATCTCCAGCGAGCCGTAGGACTTCGACAGGCCCTCGGCCGTCAGGGGGGTCTTGCCGCAGGGGGCGGGGTCGGGGAAGCGCAGCTTGGCGACGCGGTCCTGACGGCGTTCGTTCTCCAGGCCGGAGAGCAGGCGTTCGGCGCGGCGGGCCATGTTCTGGGCGGCGACGGCCTTGGTGGCCTTGGCGCGCATCTTGTCGGCCTGGGCGTTGAGGGCGGCGGCCTTCTTCTCGGCGTTGGCCCGCTCGCGCCTGCGGCGTTTCTCGTCGGCCTCGCGCTGGACCTGGTACTGCTTCCAGCCCATGTTGTAGACGTCGATGCGGGAGCGGTTGGCGTCCAGGTAGAAGACCTTGTTGACCACCGTCTCGATCAGGTCGATGTCGTGGGAGATGACGATCAGGCCGCCGCGGTAGGTGCGCAGGAAGTCCCTCAGCCAGACGATGGAGTCGGCGTCGAGGTGGTTCGTCGGCTCGTCCAGCAGCAGCACGTCGGCGTCCGAGAAGAGGATCCTGGCCAGCTCGACGCGGCGGCGCTGGCCGCCGGAGAGGGTGTGCAGCGGCTGGCCGAGGACCCGGTCGGGCAGGCCGAGGCTGGCGGCGATGGTGGCCGCCTCGGCCTCCGCCGCGTAGCCGCCGCGGGTGAGGAACTCGGTCTCCAGGCGCTCGTACTTCTTCATCGCCCGGTCGCGGACGGCGTCCTCCCCGCCGGCCATCCGCTGCTCGCTCTCGCGCATCCCGCGCAGCACGGCGTCCAGGCCGCGGGCGGCGAGGATGCGGTCGCGGGCCAGGGTGTCGAGGTCGCCGGTGCGCGGGTCCTGGGGCAGGTAGCCGACCTGGCCGCCGCGGGTGATGGTGCCGGCGGCCGGGACGCCCTCGCCGGCCAGGCACTTGGTGAGGGTCGTCTTGCCCGCGCCGTTGCGGCCGACGAGGC
The DNA here is from genome assembly GCF_031845405.1 of Streptomyces boetiae. Lineage (NCBI taxonomy): Bacteria > Bacillati > Actinomycetota > Actinomycetes > Kitasatosporales > Streptomycetaceae > Streptomyces > Streptomyces boetiae. The sequence goes on along the minus strand of NZ_JAVREN010000055.1, from coordinate 1,072 downwards.
CGATGCGGTCGCCCTGGGCGACACGGAAGGAGGCGGACTCAAGAAGGACGCGGGCGCCGGCGCGCAGCTCGATGCCGGTGGCGGTGATCATGGACGGGCTCCGGAGGGCGTTGGCGAGGGACGTACAAGCGTGGACGGCCGGGGGGCTGCGTACGTCGCTAGGGCGCAAGGGGCGAAGTGTCCATGCGGTTCATTCTAACGGCGCGGCGCAAGGGGATTTGCTTCCTCAGACGCCGCCGGTGTGCACCTGGAACGCGGCGCGGCGCACGCGTTTGGAGACGGCGGGGTCGGGGTGAGCGGCGGCCAGGGCGAGCAGCACCTGCACGGTGCGCGGGTGACCGCAGGTGCGGATGTCGTCGACCAGGGCGGCGACGGTCGGCTGGGGGGCGGCGTCGAGGTGGTCGAGCAGCAGGCCGTCGGCGCCGTGCTCGTGGGCGGCGGAGGCGGTGTCCACCCACAGCCACGTGGCCTCGGCGGGGGTGAGCACGGAACGCGCGGGGTCCTCGCCGTGCGCGTCCCGGTCCTCGCCCTCGTGCTCGGCCAGCCACAGCAGCGCGTAGGGGCGCAGCACGGGCTCGGCGGAGGCGGCGCGGATGGCGGGCAGGGCGGGGGCGCCGACGACGCGCAGGGCCTCGAAGGCCAGGCCGCGGATGAGGGCGTCCTCGCCTCGGGCGGCCTCCAGCAGCTCGGTGACGGCGGGTCCCGCGGGGCGCACGGCGAGCCAGGCGCGGTACTCGGCGCGGGCGGGGCCGGGGGTGAGGGTGACGCAGCCGCGGAGCATGGTGAGGGCGGACTGCTCGATGTTGCCGGCGCCGGCGGGGCTCTGGGCGGCGATGCAGATCTGCTCCAGCCGGGTCCACATCGCCCACCCGCCCAGCGGCGTGAGCCGCGCCCGCGCGGGCCGGTCCCCCCGCGCGTGCAACGTGAGCGCGCCCACCGCCGCCAGCGTGTCCAGGGCCCACCCCAGCAGCCGCACCAGCTCCTCGACGTCCGCGCCCGCGCCAGGCGCGGCTATGGCCTCGCCGGCCGCGTCCCCGGCCGAGGCCGGACCCGTGCACGCCGGCACCCCCCC
>NZ_JAVREN010000054.1:0-36984 GCF_031845405.1 Streptomyces boetiae | reverse complement strand
CGTTGTGCCGCTCGGTCCAGGCGTTCAGCGCCGTGCGGCAGGCGTGGTCCGCGTGCCGCAGGTCGCTGAGGTCCAGCTCCACGGCCCGGTCGGCGGGCAGTGCCTCCAGCGCGTCCAGCATCTTCGGCAGCCGCAGGAAGGTGGCGTTGCCGGAGATGGCCACGCGCACCGGGCCCTCGCCGTCGTCGTGGACCTCGGTGTGGATGTGGGAGGTGTCCCAGGCCGTCTTGATGACCGCCAGGGCCAGGCCGATCAGCACGCCCTCGAACATGTTCACCGAGACGATGGCCAGGGCCGTGACCGTCAGGACCACGGCCTCGCCGCGGTGCTCGCGCCACAGCGGCACCAGGCGCCGCAGGGGCAGCAGCTTGAAGCCGGCGTGCACCAGCACGCCCGCCAGCGCGGCGAGCGGGAGGATGCCCAGGACGGCCGGGAACAGCGCGGCGAACAGCAGCAGCCACACGCCGTGCAGCACGCGGGAGGCCTTGGTCTTCGCGCCCGCCTGGACGTTGGCCGAGCTGCGCACGATCACGGCCGTCAGCGGCAGGGCGCCCAGGGCCCCGCAGACCGTGTTGCCCGCGCCCTGCGCCATCAGCTCCTTGTCGTAGTCGGTGCGCGGGCCGTCGTGCAGGCGGTCCACGGCGGCGGCGCTGAACAGGCTCTCGGCGGAGGCGATCAGGGTGAACGCCACAACGGTGCCGATCACGCCGATCCCGGCCAGGTCGCCGAGACTGTCCATGCCCGGCGGCTGGATCGCCGACAACAGGCCCTCCACGCGCACCGTCTCGGCCGAGAGGCCGCCCAGCGAGGTGACGGCCGTGGCCAGGACCACGGCGGCCAGGGCGCCGGGCACCACGCGGATCCGGGCCGGCATCCGGCTCCACAGCACGATGACGGCGATGGTGCCCGCGCCGACGGCGAAGGCGGACAGGGACGCGGTGCCGCCGGCCAGGTCGGCGGCCAGGCCGGGCAGGCCGGTGATCTTGTCCAGGCCGCGGGCGGGGGCGTCCGCGTCGGCCATGGCGTAGAGCTGGTCGGCGATGATCACCAGGCCGATGCCGGCGAGCATGCCCTCGACCACGGCGACGGAGATGGCGCGGAACCAGCGCCCCAGCTTCAGGGCGCCCAGGCCGAGCTGGATCAGCCCCGTGGCCAGCACGATCGCGCCGAGAGCGGCCAGACCGTAGGTGCCGACGGTCTCGTGGACGAGGACGGTCAGGCCGGCCGCGGGGCCGGAGACCTGGAGGCTGCTGCCGGGCAGCAGGCCGGTGACCAGGCCGCCGACGATTCCGGTGACCAGGCCGAGTTCGGCGGGGACGCCGGAGGCGACGGCCACGCCGACGCACAGGGGGAGGGCGACGAGGAAGACGACCAGGGAGGAGGTGAGATCGGTGCGCAGGGCACGCCGGATCGGCTCGCTGAGCGACGAAGACACGGGGGTCCTTCCAAAAGGGGTGGGGGTGGACAACGCACGGCGCCGTGCGGAGGTGACGACCGGCCCCGGCCCGGGGGCCCCGCGGACGGCGGCCGGGCGCGGTGCCACGGCGTGGTGGCAGCGCGAGGCGGCGCGGCGGCGCGGGAGGGTCTTCCGGCCGGAGGGGGACGCCCCTTCGAGGGGGTGGTTCCGGGCAGGCCGGGAAGCACGGGAACGGGCTGGGAGGGTGGGGACGGGACGGGACCGGCCGCGCGGACCGGGCGTCACCGACCGGCCGGGGCCGGAGGGGGTGGGCTGCCCGTCAGCAGCGGAACGTCTGCAGCGTCGCAGCGGTGGGGGCCTGACCGGCGCTCGGGGACCGTCTGTCTCTTGCGGTCGTGACGAGCGCGGGGCCGGCGGCGGCCTCCGCGGCCGACAGCACGGGCTCTCCCCCGGACTTCGTCCGGGGGTGCCCCCATGGGCTGGCCCCCGGTGCCGGAACGGTCAGGTGGTGGACGCGTACCAGGCGTCCCGAGGTGTCAGAGCCCGCCGTGCCGGACCGGCCGACGGGAAGCCGGGCGTATGCCTCGTCGGTGAGGGAACCCGGCGCCGCGGCCCGGGAATCGGGCCGTTCCGCCGCGACGGCCGGGGCGTCCGGCCGCTGCGGCTCCACCGAGTGCGGGAGCAACATGGAGAACAGCAGCGCGAGCAGCGCTATGGCACTGCGCCCCATGGTGTCTCCCGTGTGCTCGGTCAGGCCTGAGGGTCGTGGCCGGCTCGGTAGCCATTGCTTCTGTTATTGACGGAACCCGACCGGGCAACGGGCGGGAACCGCAGGGCGGTTCCCCGTTTCTGTGCGTTTTCTGTGTGGGTTGGGCCACCGTGCCGTTCACCCGCGTCCCCCTTCCCCGGGGCGGCCCGGCCTCGGGGGCGGCGGGGGGAGGCTGCCCAGCTCGGCCGCATACCCTGCTCGTTCCCCCGTGTCGGCGTCCAGCGCGAGGCGGTCCATGCCCAGCAGCGCGTCCATGGCGTCGCGCGCCCGGTCCGGCAGCAGCCCGCCCCAGGGCAGCGCCCACCCCAGGCGGCGCGGCACGAACACCCGCGCGCGGGCGGGCCCTTCGGCCGTGGCGACCACGGCGCGGGCCACGTCCTCCGGGGACAGCGGGCGCAGCAGCCGCGGCCGGAGCCCGGCGCCCGCGGCGGTGCCGGTGAGGTAGGGCAGCACGGCGCTGACCCGCACGCCCCGGCCGCGGCACTCGCGGCGCAGGGACTCGCTCAGCGCGGCGACGGCGGCCTTGCTCGCGCTGTAGACCGCGAGGCCGGCCAGGGGCTTGACGGCGCAGACGCTGGAGACGTTGACGATGTGGCCCGAGCGGCGCGGGAGCATCACCTCCAGGGCGGCGCGGCAGCCGTGCAGCACTCCGCCGACGTTGGTGGCCAGGGTGCGGGCGAGCAGCGGGTCGGTCTGCGAGGAGAGGGGTCCCGCGGGGAGGATGCCCGCGTTGTTGATCCAGACGTCGAGGCGGCCGAAGGCGGCCAGGGCCGCACCGGCCAGCTCGCGCAGGGCCGCACCGTCGGCCACGTCCGCGGCGGCGGACAGGTGCCCGGGGCCCGCGGCCTCCGCGGCGCGCTCGGCGGCCTGCCCGTCGAGGTCGGCCAGCAGCAGCCGGTATCCCCGGGCGGCCAGGGCCTGCGCCACCGCCCGCCCGATGCCCCGCCCGGCGCCGGTGACCACCGCCGCCGGCGCCCGCTCCACCGTCTCGTGCATAGCGCCCGCCAGGCTGGATGCGGGCCGCCGCCCGCGGGCGGCCCTGGATGGGAAGAAGACTCCCCGCCCGCGGGGGAGTTACGCCATTCGGCTCCCACGCTCACCCGAACGTGGCGCGCCTCCGCGGGCCTTGCGCGCGGCCCGCGCGGGCGCCGGGCGTTCGCGCGGGAGCGTCCCCCGCCCCGTGGGCACGGACGGTAGGGGCGGGGGACGCGTCGGTGGGGCGGTCGGTCAGAGGATGGCGACGTCGACGAGGTAGACCGGGACCTCCGGCTCCTCGCAGGTGCCGGTGGCCTCGACCGTGCCGCCGTCGCCCTCGAAGACGAACTCGGCCTCGGCGGCGCCGGTGCCGATGATCATGTTCGTGGTGCCGGGGGCGGGGGTGTAGGGCCCGGCGGTGAGGGTGCCGTCGGCCGGGAGCGGGACCACGATGGGCTGGTTGCGCACCAGCCGGGTCTCGGGGATCTCGATCGGCCGGTCGATGACGTTGTCCACCCGGGGCGTTCCGCCCTGGACCAGGAGGTCGAGCCGGCTGACCGTGCCGGCGGCCGTCTCATAGCCGACGTCGAGCATCTGGTTGACCGTCTCGGCCGGGATGGTCAGCGCCCCGGAGGCGTCGGTGAACGAGAACGTCTCCCCGCGGCGGATGGACAGCGGGAACCTGCCCCCGACCGCGATGCCGACGTCCGCGGTGATCACGTCCTCCAGCTCGCAGCTGTAGGGGGCGTTGATAATGCCGTCGACCTCGTTGGAAGCCGGCTCGGGGAAGTTGAGGGGCTCGTTCTGGAAGTAGGCGGGGGGCTGTCCGGCCGGGCCGCCCACGGCCACGGTCAGCAGCGCGTTGCCCTGGCTGGCGCGGCAGTCGGCGGTGATGTCCAGCGGGCCGAAGAAGGTGTGCAGGGTGACGTCCACCTGGGCGCGGACGAACTCGAAGGTGACGGTGCCCTCGTCGGGCGCCGTGAAGGGCCCGACCTCGAAGGTGCCCTCCAGGGGCAGGCCGACGGTCAGCTCCTGGCCGGCCTGGATGGGGATGCCGTCGATCTCGAAGGGGTCCTCCGCAGCGATGTTGATCGCCTCGGGGCTGGCGTTGCGGGCGCCGATGCTCAGGTCGTTGACGACCGCGTCGGCGGCGCCGATACCCGCGAAGGGGGCCAGGGAGGTGAGCCAGGAGGGGAAGGTGATGCTGCCCGAGCCCTGGTTGAGCCAGAACTCCTGGCCGGGGCCGAGGGTGACGGGCGCGACGCCCTGCACGTCCACGTCGGTGTTCAGGGTGAAGATCGGCAGCGGGCCGAGCCTGATCTGACAGGCGATCGGCAGGTTGAAACGGCCGGTGTCCGCGCCGATCGAGGGCACGTCGACGGGGTCGAGCGCCTGGGCGGGCTGCTGGGAGGCGGGCAGCAACACGGCGGCGAGCACGGCCGTGACGCCTGCCGCCAGGCCGGCGGGCCGCCACAGCCGGGAGGCGCGGCGCGGCGTCCCGGGCGGGCGCGAGCGGGTGCGTTTCGAGTGGGGAGGCCGGGTGGCCCTGCGAAAGCGCATGGCAGATCCTCTCTCATAAGGACTCTCGTGTCCTTCTGGGAGGCTGCCGGGCCGCGGCGGGCCCCGCAACGCCTCCGCCCCGGGTTGAGCATTGAGGTACGAGACGGTACCTGACGGCTTGGCGGGAGCGCACAACTCCGCTCACGCGCGTTCGTACACTGGCCCCCATGCCGCCCCCCGAGCCGCCCGCCCGCCTGGCCGGGGTCCACCCGCCCGACCGGCCCGGACTGCCCCGGGGCCGCAGCAGGCTCCCCGGCGAGGTGGTCCGCCGCGCCCAGCGCGAGCGGCTGGCCCGGGGGGTCATCGCCGCCGTGGCCGAGAAGGGCTTCGCGCGCACCACGGTCACCGACGTCGTCAAGCGCGCCCGGGTCTCCCGCGACGTCTTCTACGCCCACTTCGGCGGGCTCGGCGACTGCTTCCTCGGCGCCACCGCCGCCGCCACGCGCCTGGTCAACGAGCGCCTGTTCACGGCCTCCGAGGAGATCCGCGAGGCGCACGAGGCCGCCGGCCGCCCCTGGGACGCCGCCGCCTCGCTGCGCGCCGCGGTGCGCGCCTACCTCGCGCTGTGCGCGCAGGAGCCCGAGTACACCCGCTGCCTGGCGTTCGAACTGCCCGCCGCGGGCCCCGAGGGGCTGCGCATGGACGCCGAGAACGCCCGCGGCTTCGCCGCCCTCCTGCGCCTGTGGCACGAGCGCGCCGCGGCAGCCGCCCCCGGCCTGGCCCCCGCCGACGAGGAGGTCTGCCTGGCCGCCGTCGGCGCGGTCGCCGCCCTGGTCCGCTCCCACCTCGCCGCCGGAACGACCGCCCTCCTGCCCGCCCGCGAGGACGCCGTCCTCACCATCCTCCTCCGCCTCCTGGCCGCTCCGGCCCCCTGACCCCCGCCGCGGCCGGAGCGCCGGGGGGAGAGCCGGGGCGTCGACGAGCCGCGGCCCTGAGCGCCGGGCGCGCCCCTACGCCCCGAAGCGGAAGGTGAAGTCGCGCAGGGCCAGGGAGGCCAGGGGCTTGCGGCCGTGGAGGAAGGAGAGGGGGCCGGTCGTGGGGGCGGTCAGGGTGGCGTGGCCCACGGTCGCGCGGCCGGAGAGGCGGTAGGGGGCCACGCAGGGCTCGCCCTCGCGGCGCTGGACCAGGCGCCAGCGCAGCGGGAGGGCGCCGGGCAGGGAGAAGCGGTCGCGGTAGCGGACGTTGACCGGCCGGCCGCCGCCCGGGGTGAGCGTGCCCTCGAACGAGCCCGCCTCGCTCGCCTCCAGGCCGCCGTGGGCGAAGCGGAAGGTGCCCAGCTCCTTGGGGATGCCCCACAGGGCCCGGCCGCCCGCCAGGGAGCGCTCGTCGTCCACCCACACCGCGACGGCCGCCGCCGCCAGGCCCCGGCCGTGGCGGACGGTCAGGGCGACGAGCAGCTCGCGGTACTCCAGGACGCTGCCCTCGCTGTAGTCCACCCAGAACGTCAGCAGCGTGCACCGTCCGCCCAGCACCCAGGGGCGCACGCCGGGCGCGAGCCGCCAGCGCGGCAGGTCGGCGACCGGCACCAGCCAGGCCGAGACGTACATGTCCCCGGCCAGGTGCCAGGGAGAGGGCGGGTAAGGAGCGGGCCGTTCCGCCGGGTCCTCCGTCGCCGAAGCGTCACCATCCGTCATGCGCCGACTCTAGGGCGTTCACCCGCCGGGCCGCGAGCCCCCTTGCCGATGCGTGCGTGTATCGGATACGTTCCCGTATCCGATCGAGGCGAGGCAAGGAGAGCGGGCGTGAGCGGGGCGACGGCGCGGGCAGCGGCGAGGGGAACGGCGGCGGGGCGGACCACCGCCCGGCGCGCCAGGACCCGGCAGCGGCTGCTCGACGCGGCGCTCCAGGTGTTCGCTGAGGAGGGCTTCGGCCGTTCCACCGTCGAGCAGGTCTGCGAGCGCGCCGGCTACACGCGCGGCGCCTTCTACTCCAACTTCACGTCCCTGGACGAGCTGTTCCTGGCCATGTGGGAGGAGCGCTCGGTGCGGATGCTCAACGCCCTGCGCGCCGCGCTGGCCGCCGTCCCCGCCGACGCCGGGCCCGAGGAGACGCTGCGCGCGGCGCTCACCGCCATCCCCGTCGAGGACGCGTGGTTCCGGGTGACGGCCGAGTTCACCGCCCACGCCCTGCGCAACCCCTCGCTGCGGCACGTGATGGTGGCCCGCGAGCGCGCCATCCAGGAGACGGTCCTGCCCCTGGTCACCGCCGCCCTGCGCCGCGACGGGCGGGTCGTCCCCGACGAGGCGGCGCTGGGCCAGGCCCTGGTGGCGGTGCACGACGGCACCTCCGCGCAGGTCCTCCTCGAACCCGGCAACGAGGAGCCGCGCCGCCGCCGCGAGGCCCTCTTCCGCCACGTGCTGGACAGCTACAGCGCCCCCGGCCCCGGACGCCGGGCCGCGCCGACGGACCGAGCGGACCCAGCGGCCCGAGCAGCCCGGACAGAAAGGTAGAGCGCCGTGAGCGACAGCGCCGACGTGATCGTCGTGGGAGCCGGGCTGGCCGGCCTGGTCGCGACGTACGAGCTGGCCCGCGCCGGCCGGCGGGTGATCCTGCTCGACCAGGAGAACGAGGCCAACCTCGGCGGCCAGGCGTTCTGGTCCCTCGGCGGCCTCTTCCTGGTCGACAGCCCCGAGCAGCGACGGATGGGCATCAAGGACTCCCACGAGCTGGCCCTGGCCGACTGGATGGACTCCGCCGGCTTCGACCGCGAGCGCGAGGACCGCTGGCCGCGCCGCTGGGCCGAGGCGTACGTCGACTTCGCCGCCGGGCCCAAGCGCTCCTACCTGCGGGACCTGGGCCTGCGCCTGACCCCGACCGTCGGCTGGGCCGAGCGCGGCGCCGGGGCCGCCACCGGCCACGGCAACTCCGTGCCCCGCTTCCACATCGCCTGGGGCACAGGCCCCGAGGTCGTGCGCGTCTTCCGCGAGCCGGTCCTGCGGGCCGCCGCCCGGGGCCTGGTCACCTTCCGCTTCCGCCACCGGGTGGACGAGCTGATCGTCGAGGGCGGCGCGGCCGTCGGCGTGCGCGGCACCGTCCTGGCCCCCTCGCCGCAGCCGCGCGGCGTGGCCTCCACCCGGGAGGGCGCGGGCGCGTTCGAGCTGCGCGCCCAGGCCGTCGTCGTCACCTCCGGGGGCATCGGCGCCAACCAGGAGCTGGTCCGGGAGAACTGGCCCGCGGACCGCCTCGGGCCCGCGCCCGCCTCGATGATCTGCGGCGTTCCCGCCCACGTGGACGGCCGGATGCTCGGGATCGCCGAGCGCGCCGGCGGCTCGGTCGTCAACCGCGACCGCATGTGGCACTACACCGAGGGCATCCGCAACTGGGACCCGATCTGGCCGGGCCACGGCATCCGCATCATCCCCGGCCCGTCCTCGCTGTGGCTGGACGCCACCGGCCGCCGCCTGCCCGCACCCCTCTTCCCCGGCCACGACACGCTCGGCACGCTCCGGCACATCCTGGCCACGGGCCACGACTACACGTGGTTCGTCCTCACCCGCTCGATCGTGGAGAAGGAGTTCGCGCTCTCCGGCTCCGAGCAGAACCCCGACCTCACCGGCAAGGACCTGAAGCTGGTGCTCTCCCGGGTCCGCAAGGGCGCCCCCGGGCCCGTGCAGGCCTTCCTCGACCACGGGGAGGACTTCGTGGTCCGCCGCACCCTGCCTGAGCTGGTCGCCGGGATGAACGCCATCGCCCCCGGCCCGCCCCTCGACCTGGCCCGCGTCGAGCGCGAGGTACGCGCCCGCGACCGCGAGGCCGGCAGCCCCTACGCCAAGGACCTCCAGCTGATGGCCATCCGCAACGCCCGCTCCTACCTCGCCGACCGCATCACCCGGGTCGCGAAGCCCCACCGCCTGCTGGACCCGGCCCACGGGCCCCTGATCGCCGTCCGGCTGCACCTGCTCACCCGCAAGACCCTCGGCGGCCTGGAGACCACCCTCGACTCCCAGGTGGTCCGCCCGGACGGCGAGGTCTTCGACGGGCTGTACGCGGCCGGCGAGGTCGCCGGCTTCGGCGGCGGCGGGGTGCACGGGTACCGTGGCCTGGAGGGCACCTTCCTCGGCGGCTGCATCTTCTCCGGCCGCGCCGCCGGCCGCGCCCTCGCCCGGAGCCTGGCGTGAGCGCCCGCACCGCCCTGGTGACGGGCGCCTCCTCCGGCATCGGCGCCGCCGTGGCCGCCGCGCTGGCCGCCCGCGGCCACCGCGTCCTGGGCACCAGCCGCGATCCCTCCCGCCTGGCCGACCCCGTGCCCGGCGTCACCTGGCTGCCGCTGGACCTGGCGGACGACGCGAGCGTCGTGGCCTGCGCCGAGGCGGCCGGGCCGGTGGACGTCCTGGTGAACAACGCGGGCGAGAGCCAGAGCGGCCCGCTGGAGGAGCTGCCGCCCGGGGCGGTCGAGCGGCTGTTCCGGATCAACGTCTTCGGCGCGGTCCGCCTCACCCAGCTGCTGCTGCCCGGGATGCGGGAGCGCGGCTACGGCCGCGTGGTGATGGTCGGCTCGATGCTGGCCAGCTTCCCGCTCGCCTACCGCTCCTCCTACGTCGCCTCCAAGGCGGCGATCAAGGGCTTCGCGAACGCCGCGCGCCGCGAGGTCGCCGGGTACGGCGTGGGCATCACCACCGTGGAGCCCGGCTCGATCGCCACCGGCATCAGCGAGCGCCGCACCCAGTACCTCCGCGACGGCTCGCCGTTCGCCGCCGAGTACCACACGATGCTCGCCGCGCTGAACGCCAACGAGGCGGCCGGCATCACGGCCGAACGCGTCGCCGCCACCGTCCTGAAGGCCATCGACGCCCGCCGCCCCAGGCAGCTCTACGCCGTCGGCTCAGGCGCCCCCCTCGTCTTCGCCCTCCGCCGCCTCGCCCCCCGCGCCACCGTGGAACGCATGGTCGCCCGCCGCCACGGCCTGCGCTGAACCGGGCGCCCCGGAAGGGGCGTTCGGGCCGGGGCCTGCACCAGCTCCACCAGCGCACCGGGCGCTGCGAAGCGCCGTCCCCGGGGGCGGGCGTTCAGGGCCTGAGGTCGCGAAAGGTGCGGCGGAGGTCGGTGATCCAGGCCTCGGGGTTCTCCCAGGGGATGAAGTGGCCGCCATGATCGTGGGCGTTGACGTTGACGTGGTTGAACCAGGCAGCCAGGGGGCCGGTCTTGAAGGCGCGGACGCGGTCCTCGGCGGTGTGGACGCCGGGCGGGTTCTCGTAGGTGACGAAGGTGATGCCGACCGGGGCCTCCACGACGGGGGTGCGGTCGTGGGCGGGGGTCCAGGGGTAGCGGTTGGCGTTGGCGTAGTAACGCATCGACGTGGCGATGGAGTTGTTCACCCAGAAGATCGTGGCGTGGGTGAGCAGGTCGTCCCGGCTGAAGACGGACTCGACGTCGCCGCCGTTGTCGCTCCAGGCGTCCCAGCGCTTCAGCAGCCAGGCGAGCAGCCCGGCGGGCGAGTCGCTCAGCCCGTGGGCCAGGGTGGCGCCGTCGAGGATGTGCACGGCGAGGTGGGAGGCCCAGCGGCGGTCCATCTCGACGACGCGGGCCCGGACTTCCGGGGGCTGCTCGTCGGTGAGGGGCAGATTGCGGGCGAAGTCCCAGGCGCGAGGGCCGGTGAAGAAGTCCAGCGGCAGCCCGGAGCCGATGTGGATGCCGTACAGCTCGTCGGCGTACTTGTGGCCGAGCTGGCTGGTGACGATCCCGCCGATGTCGCAGCCCCCCGCGGCGTACTTCTCGTACCCCAGGGTCTCGGTCATCAGGGTGTGCCAGAGGTCCGCGACCTTCCAGAAGTTGACGTCGGGGAAGCCGGTGAGCGGTCCGGGGAAGCCGAAGCCGGGCAGGGAGGGCACGAGCACGTCGAAGGCGTCGGCGGGGTCGCCGCCGAAGGCGGCCGGGTCCGCGAGCGGGTCGATCACCTTCGACCAGTGCCAGAACGTCCACGGCCAGCCGTGCGTGAGGATCAGCGGGACCGGCCGTGGGCCGCGGCCGGGTTTGCGCAGGAAGTGCACGGGGACGCCGGAGACGTCGACCCGGTAGTGCTCGTGGGCGTTGAGGGCGGCCTCGGCCGCGCGCCAGTCGTAGCCGTCCCGCCAGTGGGCGACCAGCTCACGGAGATACCCCGCCCGGACGCCGTAGGACCCGTCCTCGTTCCCCTCGTCCAGCGGCGGACGGGTCAGGGCGAGCCGGGCGCGCAGGTCGTCGAGGACCTCGTCGGGCACGTGGACCGGGGTGGGCTCCAGAGGGAAGGCGTGCGGGCTGGGCATGGCGTGGTCCCTTCCGGTCAGCGGGAGGCGCCCCCGCCGGGCCGCCCGGCAGCGAGCCTAGCCGGGCGGTCCGGCCGCTCCGGTGGCGTGCCTCCGCGGCCCGCGCCCGGCAGGGCCAGCACCGCGGAGGCCGCGCCGATGAACGCCAGGGCCAGCAGCTCGGCGTCCCCCGGGCGCGGGAGGCCGGCCAGCGCGGTCAGGCCGAAGGAGGCCACCACCCCCGCCAGCAGGCTCGCGCACCGGTTGGCCGGCACCGCCCACGTGAACTCCCTGCGGTCGAGGTAGATCCACGTCCCCAGGACGAACACCGCCTCGTACAGCACCCCGACGAGGAACGCCGGCACCGCCGCCGGAGTCAGCAGGAACCCGGTGAAGCCCTCCCGCAGCTCCGCTCCCCACGCGCCCGCCCCCACCGCCGCCGGCACCGCGCACAGCAGTACCAGGACGACGGGCGTCCCGATGTGCTCGTCCACGAAGTACCGCCGGTCCCGCTCCCGCTCGCCGCGCTTGGCCACCGCGCTCATCACCGCGAAACGGCCGGCATAGCCGGCGAGGTAGAGCCCCACGCTCAGCGCGGCGCCCAGGCCCAGCCCGTACCCCTCCACGTCGCCGAGCGCGACCGCCACCGCCGCCAGGCTCAGCCCCAGCGCCGCCCAGGAGGCGGCCCGCACCGTCCGGCGCCGCAGCAGGTCCATCACGGGGGCCAGGATCAGCACGCCGCCGCGCATCAGCAGCAGCATCAGCAGGATCGAGGCCCCGGGGAAGGTGTAGTTGAGGGTGGTGGCGCCGACGATCAGGGCCGTCCACAGGGACGCGCGGAGCATGGCGGGCCCAGGGGTCACCACGCGGCGCCCGGCGATCGTGCGGCGGTGGGCGTAGCGCCACCAGCCGGCCACGGACAGGAAGACCGGCATCGCCGCCAACTGGCCCAGCGCGGCGGCCGGGAGCAGCACCAGGCCGCCCACCGGCCCCTCGGTGCCCGGCACATCGCCGTTCGACAGGGCCTTCACCAGCGCGCTGTAGGGCACGTAGGCGGCGAAGTACCCGGCCGCCAGGCCCACTATCCCGGCGCCGGCGCGGCTCGCTTTGCCTATCGGGGCATCGTCCATCGGGGCATCCCTCCGTACGCGCGTCGGGCCTTCGCGCGCGCCGGGAGCCGTGCCTCGGCACCCGGCTCCCGCCGCGCCGAAGGCGGTGCGTACGTGGGTCCCCGGGGGAGTCTTCCTGCCGCGAGCGGCCCTCACGCCCGCCCGCCCCGATCGGCGCCCGGGTCGTGCCGGGGGCCCGCGCCCCGGTCCCGTGCCCCCGGCAAGGCCGGCGCGCCGCTCACCCGGTGGGGATCAGTGCCACCTCCGCGCTGCCCGTCAGCGGCGGCAGCCCGTCCGCGCCCGGGTCGGTGTAGCGGGCGACGAACACCCCGGCCAGCCGGTCGTGCGCGGGGTCGTGCCCCTCCACCGGCGCCGTGGCGATCACCCCGGCGCAGCCCGAGGCCGTGGACTGCGGGTGCCCGTGCTCGTCGTGACCCAGCACGTAGTCCACCCGCACCCGCGCGCAGTCCACCGGCTGGTCGTCCGCGACCCTCACGGAGAACGCCACCGCGTCCCCGAGCCGGAACGCCTGCCCGGCCACGGGTGCCGAGAACGCCACGCGCGGCGCCTCGTTGCCCACCACGATCAGCACCTCGGCCGAGGCGGAACGCCCCCGGCGCGGGCCGCCGGCGTCCGTCACCCGCAGCGTCGCCCGGTACAGGCCCTCACGCCGGTAGGTGAACGCCGCCTCCCGCCGCCGGGAGTCCACCCGCCCGTCCGCGTCGAAGTCCCAGGCGTAGCGCAGCCGGTCGCCCTCGGCGTCCTCGCTGCCCGCCCCCGAGAAGGACACCGTCAGCGGCGCCCGCCCCGACGCCGCGTCGGCCGAGGCCCGGGGCACGGGCGTGCGGTTGCCCTCCGGGCCCAGGTGGTCGATCCGCGTCAGCCGCGCCTCGGGGTTCTCCGCGAAGTACCCCTTGCCGTACTCCAGGGCGTACAGCGCGCCCTCGGGGCCGAACTCCAGGTCCATCGGCCCCGACAGCTCCAGGCCGGGCAGCACGTCCTCCATCCCGCGCAGGGCGCCCGTGCCCGGGTCCAGACGCAGCGCCTTGATCCAGTCGCGGGTCCACTCGTACAACAGCGGTGCGCCGGCGTACCGTTCGGGCCAGGCCACGGGCTGCTCGCCGCGCGCGGGGCGCGGCGGGGGCGCGTAGACGGGGCCCGCCATCGGGCCGATGCCGCCGCTGCCCAGCGCGGGGAAGTCCGCCGACTCCGCGGCCGGGTACCAGACGTGCGGGGCGCTGACCGGCGGGAGGCGCCGCAGGCCGGTGTTGTGGGGCGAGGCGTTCACGGGCGCGGCGCAGTCGAAGGGGCCGTCCGCCGTGCCGGTGCCGAAGTCGTAGTTCATGTAGGGGAGGTGCGGGGTCACGCAGTAGGGCCAGCCGTGGTTGCCGGCCTCCCGGACGGCGAGCCACTTGCCGTGCCCGGCCGGGCCGCGCTCCGGGTCGGCGCGCGGGGCGTCGGGGGAGTAGTCGGCCACCAGGAGCGTGCCGGTGCGCCGGTCCACCTCGATCCGGAACGGATTGCGCAGCCCCATCAGATAGATCTCCGGGCGGGTCCCGGGGGTGCCGGGCGGGAAGAGGTTGCCCTCGGGCGCGGAGGGGGAGCCGTCCGGGGCGACCCGCAGGCGCAGCACCTTCCCCCGCAGGTCGGCCGAGTTGGCAGCCGTGCGCTGCGCGTCGAACACCGGGCTGCGCCCGGGGCGTTCGTCGATCGGGGCGTAGCCGCCCGAGCTGAAGGGGGCGGTGTCGTCGCCCGTGGACAGGTACAGCAGCCCGCGGCCGTCGAACGCGATGTCCCCGCCGACGTGGCAGCACTGGCCCCGGTCGGTGGGCACGTCCAGGATGCGCTGCTCGCGGGAGGTGTCGAGGCGGCCGTCCACCAGCGGGAAGCGGGAGAGGCGGTTGACGCCCCGGAACGCCGCCAGGGCGGCGGGGTCGTCGGTGGGCGGCGCGTCGCCCTCGTTGATCCCCGGGGTCGCAGGGTCGTCCGTCGGCGTGGCCAGGCGCGGCGCGTAGTAGAGGTACACCCAGCGGTTGGCGCGGCCGTCGAAGCCGGGGTCCACGGCGACGCTCTGCAGCCCCTCCTCGTCGTGGGTGTAGACCTCCAGCGCGGCGGCCAGGGTGTTGCGGCCGGTGGCGGGGTCGTGCAGCCACACCTCGCCGGAGCGGGTGGTGTGCAGGACGCGGGAGTCCGGCAGCACGGCCAGGTCCATGGGCTCGCCGGGGAACTCGTTGAGGGTGACGCGCTGGAAGTGGTCGGCCGGGACGGGCTGTTGGGGGCCCGGCGGGGGAGGGGGCGGCGGGGCCGGGGCGCCCGGGGGCGCGGAGGCGAGCAGGAGCGCGGCGGCGGCCGGGAGGGCCGCCAGGGCCGCCGGTGCCCGGAAGGGGTGTCGCACGAAGGGCCTTTCAGCGCGGGCCGCGCAGGAAGGCCAGGCCGGCCCGCGCGGTACGGAGCGGGGAGGTGTCGGGGGTGTCGTTCTCGACGACGTACTCCTCGGCCGCGTGCGCCGCGAAGATCCGCGGGAAGTCCAGGCCGCCGCGCCCCGGGTCGGCCATGCGGCCGGTCGCCGGGTCGCGGTCCTTGACGTGGTACTGGCGCACGCGCTGCGGGGCGGCCCGTATCAGCCGGATCGCGAAGCCCTCCGGGTCCGGCTCGCCCAGGCGTACGGCGGCGGTGGCCGCCCAGTACAGGTCCAGCTCGAAGTGCACCAGCTCCGGGTCGAGTTCGGCGGTGAGGACCTCCCAGGGAGTGGTGCCGCCGCCCAGGTCGCGCGTCCACTCGTGCGCGTGGTTGTGGTACCCGTAGCGCAGGCCCGCCGAACGGGCGGCCCGCGCCTCGGCGTTCATCCGCGCCGCCCAGCGCCGCCAGTCGGCGGCCTCCGCCGAGTCCAGCATAGGCACCACCAGGCAGGCGTGGCCCAGCGTCACGGCGTCGGCGAGCTTGGCCGCCAGTTCGCGCGGCCCCGCGCTCAGCCCGTGGTGCGCCGAGGTCGCGGCGATGCCCAGGCGGTCGTAGAACGCCCGCAGCCGCCCCGCCGTCCGCCCGTACGTCGAGCCGGCCAGCTCCACGCGCCGGTAGCCCATGCGGGCCAGCGCCCGCATCGTCGCGTCGTGCCCCGGCTCGCCCTCCAGCGCGGCCCGCAGCGTGTAAAGCTGCACGCTGATCCGCGCCGGATCGACCAGGCCGCGGCCCCGCCGGGGGACCGCGCCCGCCGCGGCCGTTGCCCCAACGGCCGCGCCCGCCCAGGCCGTTGATCCGCCCGCTGACCCGCCCGCCGCCGCGACCGCGCCCGCCAGGGCGCCGCGGAGCAGGGCGCGGCGCCCGGCGCGCGAACGGCCGGGGGACGGCGGGGCGTTCGGCTCGGGCACCGGGCGCTCAGCCCTCCGCGCCGAAGGCGGCGTCGAAGGCCGCCGCGGGCGGCGGGAACAGCAGGCCGCGCACGTGCCGCAGCGCCTCGGGCGCCCCGTGCAGGCGGTCCATGCCCGCGTCCTCCCACTCCACCGAGACCGGGCCGCGGTACCCGATGTGCCGCAGCGTGCGGAAGCACGCCTCCCAGGGAACGTCCCCGCGCCCCGTGGAGACGAAGTCCCAGCCCCGGCGCGGATCCCCCCACGGCAGGTGCGAACCGAGCCGCCCGTTGCGGCCGTTGCCCGTGTTCCGCTTCGTGTCCTTGCAGTCCACGTGGTAGATCCGGTCGCGGAAGTCCAGCAGGAACCCGGCCGGGTCGATGTCCTGCCACAGCATGTGGCTGGGGTCCCAGTTGAGGCCGAACGCCTCCCGGCGGCCGACCGCGTCCAGGGCCCGCTGCGTGGACCAGTAGTCGTAGGCGATCTCCGAGGGGTGCACCTCCAGCGCGAACCGCACCCCGGCCGCGTCGAAGGCGTCCAGCACGGGGTTCCACCGGTCGGCGAAATCCCGGTACCCCGCGTCGATCACCTCCTCGGGCACCGGCGGGAACATCGCCACGTACTTCCAGATCGCCGAGCCCGTGAACCCGGGGACCACGCCCACGCCGAGGGCCGCCGCGGCGTGAGCCGTGGCCCGCATCTCCTCGGCCGCGCGGCGGCGTACGCCCTCCGGCTCGCCGTCGCCCCACACCCGGGCGGGCAGGATCGCCCGGTGCCTGGCGTCGATCGGGTCGTCGCAGACGGCCTGCCCCGTCAGGTGGTTGGAGATCGCCCACACGCCAAGACCGTGGCGTTCCAGGATCTCCCGCCGCGAGCGCAGGTAGGCGTCGTCCTCGGTGGCGCGCCGGACGTCCAGGTGGTCGCCCCAGCAGGCGACCTCCAGCCCGTCGTACCCCCACCCGGCCGCCAGCCGCGCCACCTCCTCCAGCGGCAGGTCGGCCCACTGGCCGGTGAAGAGCGTGACCGGCGGGCTCATCGTGCGGCCTCCGGCGTGCGCGGCCTGGCCAGCGGGGCCGGGGCGACCTCGGTCCACGCGCTGCCGCGGGCCGCGCTCTCCTCCACGGCGGCCAGCACCTGCTGCACCCGCAGGCCGTCCGCGAAGGAGGGCTCGGGGTCCCGGCCGGTCGCGATCGCGGTCAGCAGGTCCGCCGCCTGGTGGGCGAACGCGTGCTCGTAGCCCAGGCCGTGGCCCGGCGGCCACCACGCGCCGAGGTAGGGGTGCTCGGGCTCGGTCACCTGGATGCGGGTGAAGCCGCGGGTGGAGGGGTGGGCCGTCGCGTCGTAGAAGTGCAGGACGTTCATCTCCTCGAAGTCGAAGGCCAGCGAGCCGTCCGAGCCGTTCAGCTCGATCCGCAGCGCGTTCTTGCGGCCCGCGGCGAACCGGGTGGCCTCGAAGGTGGCCAGCGCGCCCCCGGCCAGCCGCCCCAGGAAGGCCGTGGCGTCGTCCACGGTCACCTCGCCCGTCCCGCCGTCCGGCAGCGGGCGTTCCCGCACGAAGGTCTCGGTGACGGCCGCGACCCCGGCGACGTGCTCGCCCGTCAGGTACTGGGTCAGGTCCACGATGTGGGCGCCGATGTCGCCCAGCGCGCCCGAGCCGGCCCGCTCCCGGCGCAGCCGCCAGGTCAGCGGGGCGCCGGGGTCGGTCAGCCAGTCCTGGAGGTAGCGGGCCCGCACGTGCCGCAGCGTGCCCAGGCGCCCCTCGGCCACGAGCTGCCGGGCCAGGGCCAGGGCGGGCACCCGCCGGTAGGTGAAGCCGGCCATCGCCCGCACCCCGCGGGCGCGGGCCGCCGCGGCGGCCTCGGCCATGGCGCGGGCCTCGGCCACGGAGTTGGCCAGCGGCTTCTCGCACAGCACGTGCTTGCCGGCCTCCAGGGCGGCGATGGCGATCTCCGCGTGGGTGTCGCCCGGGGTGCAGATGTCGATCAGGCCGACGTCCTCCCGGGCGATCAGCGCCCGCCAGTCGGTCTCCACCTCCGCCCAGTCGAAGCGCTCGGCGACCTCGGTGGCGGCCCGGCGGTCGCGGCCGGCCAGGGCCGCCAGGCGCGGGCGCAGCGGCGGGGCGAGGAAGCCCCGGGCGCCGCGCCAGCCCTGCGAGTGGGCCGCGCCCATGAAGGCGTAGCCGACCATGCCGATGCCGATCTCGGGTGTGCCGGGGTGGCTCATCGAGCCCTCCTTCCTCGGCCGGGGCGCGCGTGCGCCCGCGGGGTCGTGGGGAACGCCGGGGGTGCCGGGTGCGCCGGGAACGCCCGTGGTCGCGGCGCGGCGGCGAACGCCGGGGGCATCAGGACTCGAAGCCCATCGGGAGGTACTCCTCGACGTTGTCCGCGGTGACCACCGGGGCGTCCAGGACGATGCGGCGCGGGACCTCCACCTGCACGAGGTCGGACAGGCCGCGCTGCTGGGCGATCAGGCGGGCCAGCTTGATGCCGTCGGCGGCCTGGGTGGCCGGGTAGATGACGGTGGCCTCCATGTCGCCGTTCTGGATCCAGCGCATGGCGTTGGCCGAGCCGGCGCCGCCGATGAAGAAGAACTCGTCGCGCCCGGCGTTCTCGAAGGCCGCCATCACGCCCACGCCCTGGTCGTCGTCGTGGTTCCAGACGATGTCGATGCTGTCCCTGGCCTGGAGCAGGTTGGAGGCGGCGGCCTCGCCTGACTCGACGGTGAACTCGGCGGCGACCCGGTTGTCCACGTCCTGGCCGCAGCCCTCCAGCGCGTCGGCGAAGCCGCGGGAGCGGTCCTGGGTCAGCGGCAGCGAGTCCAGGCCCGCGATCTCGGCGATGACCGCGTCGCCGCCCAGGCCGTGCTCCTGGACCAGCCCGCAGGCGTACTCGCCGGCGGCCACGCCCATGCCGTAGTTGTCGCCGAGGATGGTGGTGCGGGCCGCGGCCTCGTCCGAGAACTCCCGGTCCACGTTGACCACGGGGATGCCGGCCTCCATCGCCTCGGTGGCGACCTGGGTGAGCGCGGCTCCGTCGGTGGGGAGCAGGACGATGGCGTCGACGCCGTCGTTGATGAAGGTCTCGATGTGGCTGATCTGGGTGCTGGGGTCGTTGGTGCCCTCGGCGACGCGGAGTTCGACGTCCTCGTACTCGGCCGCCGTCTCCTCGGCGAAGGAGTTGATGGCCGCCAGCCAGCCGTGGTCGGCCTCGGGCCCGGAGAACCCTATGACGACCTCCTCGCCCGGCTCGTCGTTGGAGCTCGCGGCGTTGCGGCGGGTGTCCTCGCCGGAGGAGCCGTCGTCCGTGGAGTTGCTGGTGCAAGCGGCGAGCACGCCGGCCGCGGTCACGGCCAGGGCGGCGGCCAGGGTGCGGCGGGCGGGTCTGCGGACGCGGGCGGTGCGGGCGGTGCTTCCGGTCATGGCGGCCTCCGGGAAGGGCGGTGCGGGAAAGGGGAGTCGAGGGGAAGGAAAAGGAGAGAGGAGGGGGCCGGTCAGGGGCCGGAGCGGGCGGCGACGCGCTGCTGGAGCAGCACGGCGGCGACGATGATCGCGCCCTTGGCGACGGCCTGCGTGGAGGTGTCCAGGTTGTTGAGCGTGAACACGTTGGTGAGGGTGGTGAAGATCAGCACGCCGAAGACCGTGCCGAGGATCGTGCCCCGGCCGCCGCTCAGCAGCGTTCCGCCGATCACCACCGCGGCTATCGCGTCCAGCTCGTAGAGGTTGCCGTGCGTGGAGGTCCCGGCAGTGGTGCGGGCCAGCAGCATCACGGCGGCGATCCCGCAGGCCAGGCCGAGCAGGACGTAGAGCACGGCGGTGTGCCGCCGCACGTCGATGCCGGCCAGCCGGGCGGCCTCGGGGTTGCCGCCCACGGCGAGCGTGCGGCGGCCGAAGGTCGTGCGGTTGAGCAGCACCCAGCCCGCGGCGGCGGTCAGCGCGAAGATGATCACCAGGACGGGAACGCCCAGCACCTCGCCGCCGAAGAAGTCGACCAGGCCGGTCTGCGTGACGACCTGCGTGCGCTTGTCCGAGATGATCTCCGCCAGGCCGCGGGCCGCGGCGAGCATGGCGAGGGTGGCGATGAACGGGGCCATCCGCCCGTAGGCGATCAGCAGGCCGTTGACCAGGCCGCAGCCGACGCCCACCAGCAGCGCGGTGCTGACCATGACGGACCAGTGCAGGTCGGCGGCCGTGCTCTGGGTGGCGGCGGTGGTCGCCCACACCGAGGACAGGGCCACGATCGCGCCCACCGACAGGTCGATGCCGCCGCCGGTGATGACGAAGGTCATGCCCACGCTGACCACGCCGATCACGGAGGCCAGCCGAAGGATCGTCATCATGTTGTCGAAGGTGGTGAACCGGTCGCCCGCGGTCAGCGCCCCGATCGCGCACAGCAACGCCAGCGCGATCACCAGGCCCAGGGTCCGCCCGGCGGGGCCGGCCAGCAGGGCGCCGATCCGGCCGCCCGCCGCGCGCGGGCCGCCGGAAGAGCCGGGGGAGCCGGGGGAGCCGGGGGAAACGGCCGGGCGGGGCGCGGACTCGGGCGCGCCGCCCGGGAGTTCGGCATGGGTGCTCGCGCTCACGCCACATCACCTTCCATCACGAGGTCGAGCACCCGGTGCTCGTCGATTGCTTCGGCGGCGGCCTCGGAGACGATCCGCCCCTCGGAGATCACCAGCACCCGGTCCGAGAGCCCGATGACCTCCTCGATCTCGCTGGAGACCACGACCACCGCGATGTCCCGCCCGGCCAGCTCCCGGATCAGGGCGTAGATCTCGGCGCGGGCCCCGACGTCCACGCCGCGGGTCGGCTCGTCCAGCAGCAGCACCCGGCACTCCCGCAGCAGCCAGCGGGCCAGCACCACCTTCTGCTGGTTGCCGCCCGAGAGCGTGCCCACCGGCCGGTCCACCCCGGCGGGGCGGACGTCCAGCGCGGCGGTGTGCTCGGCGGCGGCCCGCCGCTCGCGTTCGGCGTCGAGGAAACCGGCGCGCGCGAAGCGGGACAGCGAGGGCAGCGAGACGTTCCGGTAGACCGGGTCGTTCCGCAGCAGGGCCTGGCTCTTGCGCTCCTCGGGGCAGAAGCCGACGCCCGCGGCCATCGCCGCGCCGACCCGGCCGGGCCGCAGCCGCCGCCCCGCGACGCGGACGGTGCCCGAGGAGGGGCGGCGCGCGCCGTAGACGGTCTCCAGGATCTCGGAACGGCCGGAGCCGACCAGCCCGGCCAGGCCCAGAATCTCGCCGGGCCGGACGTCGAAGGACACGTCGCGGAACTCGCCGCGGCGCGTGAGCCCTTCGACGCGCAGGACGGGCTCGGCGGGCGCGCCCGTTGCGGCCGAGTCGCCCCCGGGCGCGGCCCGGGGCGGGAAGACGTGGGTGAGGGAGCGGCCGGTCATCAGGCGGATGACCTCGGCGGCGGGCGTCGCGTCCACGGGCAGCCCGGAGGCCACGGTCCTGCCGTCCTTCAGCACCGTGATCCGGTCCCCGATCCGGCGGATCTCCTCCAGCCGGTGCGAGATGTAGACCAGCGCGATGCCCTGCGCGGCCAGATCCCCGATCACGGAGAAGAGGCGGCCCACCTCCTCCTGGCCCAGCACGGCGGAGGGCTCGTCCATCACGATCAGCCGGGCGTCGTAGGACAGGGCGCGGGCCAGGCTGACGATCTGCCGCCCGGCGGCCGGGAGGCGGCCCACCTCCCGCGCGGGGGACAGCTCGGGGTGCCCGAGCCGCCGCAGCAGGGCGGAGGCGGCGTCGTTCATCGCGGCCCGGGAGAGCAGGCCGAGGCGCGCCTTCTCGTGGCCGAGGTGGATGTTCTCCGCCACGGTCAGGCCGTCCACCAGGTCCAGCTCCTGGTAGAGGGTGGCGATGCCGTGGTCGAGCGCGGACTGCGGGCGGGGCAGGCGGACGGCCTCGCCCCGCCACAGGATGGTCCCGGCGTCGGGCTGGTGGGCCCCGGCCAGGACCTTGATCAGCGTGGACTTGCCGGCGCCGTTCTGGCCCAGCAGGCAGTGCACCTCGCCGGCCGCGACCTCCAGGTCGATGCCGTCGAGCGCGCGCACGCCGGGGAAGTGCTTGACGATGCCGCGCATCGCCAGCAGCGGCTCCCGGTCCCCCGTCGCCTGTGACGGGACGGACCCCTTCGGTTGGCCTGTCATGGCGGACAACGTAGGAGGGCTTTTGCCGGAGGTCAAGAGAAAGTGCGAACGCTTCCGGTGGAAGAGGTGGGGGGCGCGGGCGTAAGATCCGGGCGTTGTTATCGTTGACCGACGGTCAAGGCCGGACGTCACCGTCCACGTCACCGCCCGAACTCACCCCGGAAAGGCCCGCCATGGCGCCGACCGCCCCGACCCCCGCCGGTCCGGCCCCCGCAGGAGCGGCCCCCGGCGGGCCCGCCGCCGCACCGGCCGCCGGGCCCACGGCCGGCGCCGCGGCCCTGCTGCGGCTGCTGCGCGACGGGCGCCCGCGCACCCGCGCCGAGCTGGTCGCCGAGTCCGGGATGGGGCGCTCCACCGTGGCCGAGCGGATCGACACCCTCCAGGCCGCCGGGCTGGTCGCGCAGGCGGAGAACGCCCCCTCCACCGGCGGCCGTCCGCCCTCCGCCTTCGTCTTCAACCCCGCCGCCCGCGTGGTGCTGGCCGCCGACATCGGCGCCACGCACGCCAAGACCACCCTCACCGACCTCTCCGGCGCGGTGCTGGCCGAGGAGGACCTGCCGCTGGACGTGGCCTCGGGCCCCGAGGCCGTGCTGAAGCAGGTCTGCGGGTGCGGCGAGGTCCTGCTGGAACGCTCGGGCCGGGCGCGCGCGGACCTGCTCGGGGTCGGCCTGGGCCTGCCAGGACCGGTCGAGCACGCCTCGGGCCGGCCCACCAACCCGCCGATCATGCCCGGCTGGGACGGCTTCGACGTGCCGGCCTTCGTCCGCGAACGCCTGGACGCCCCCGTCCTGGTGGACAACGACGTCAACATCATGGCCCTGGGCGAGCACCGCACCCACTGGCCGTCCTGGCCGCACATGATCTTCGTCAAGGTCGCCACCGGCATCGGCAGCGGCCTGATAGCCGACGGGCGCCTGCACCGCGGCTCCCAGGGCGTGGCGGGCGACATGGGTCACGTGCAGCTCCCGCACGCCTCCGACGTGCCCTGCCGCTGCGGCAACCTCGGCTGCCTGGAGGCCGTGGCCAGCGGCGCCGCCCTGGCCGCCCGCCTCACCGGGATGGGCACCCCCGCCCGCACCAGCGCCGACGTCGTCGCGCTGGCCCGCAGCGGCTCGGTCCCCACCCTGAAGCTGGTCCGCGAGGCCGGCCGCCACATCGGCGAGGTGCTGGCCACCGCCGTCAGCTTCTTCAACCCCTCCGTCATCGTGATCGGCGGCGCGCTCTCCCTGGCCGGGGAGCACCTGATCGCCGGGGTCCGCGAGGTCGTCTACCGCCGCTCCCTGCCCCTGGCCACACAGGATCTGAGGATCGTGCAGTCCCGCGCGGGGGAGCGGGCCGGCGTCTCCGGCGCCGCCCTGATGGTCGTGGAGCACGCCTTCTCGCCCGAGCACCTTCCCGCCGCCCTGGCCGCGCCCGGCGCGGCCTGAGCCTGGGGGGCGGCGCGACGCACGCGCACCGCCCCCAGGCCGCCCGGATGCCGGAGCACCTGTGGCGGTTGCCCGCCCCCGGACGCAAGGTGAACGCGTGACTCCGCTCCCCCACCTCAAGGAGGGGGGCTTCCAACCCGGAGGTTGCGGTCCAGCCCGAACCGACCCCTCTCGGGGCGAGAGACAAATCACCAGTTCAGGGAAGCGATTCCCCCACCGGCTCAAGCCGGTGGTCTCCTCGCAAGGAGACAGATGGGAGATCCGGCACGGCGGGAGGCGGCCTACGCCCTCGTCGCGGCGGCGGTGCGCGCGCCGTCCTCGCACAACACCCAGCCCTGGGCGTTCCGCCGCGGCGCCGGAGC
Source organism: Streptomyces boetiae (assembly GCF_031845405.1). Lineage (NCBI taxonomy): Bacteria > Bacillati > Actinomycetota > Actinomycetes > Kitasatosporales > Streptomycetaceae > Streptomyces > Streptomyces boetiae. Next base: position 13,651 of record NZ_JAVREN010000054.1, on the reverse strand, counting down.
GCTCCTGCTGTACGCCGACCGCTCCCGCGGCCTGCCCGCCAACGACCCCCTCGGCCGCGAGCTGCACATCAGCTGCGGCGCGGCCCTGCTCAACCTCCGCCTGGCCGCCGCCCACCACGAGCTGACCGCCGACGTCGAGACGCTGCCCGACCCGGCCGACCCCGGCCTGCTGGCCCGCGTCACCCTCACCCCGGGCGCCGGGCCGCCCCCGGCCGAGGAGGAACGCCTGCACGCGGAGATCGGGCGCCGCCGCACCGTGCGTTCCCGCTTCGCCGCCCGGCCCGTCGCCGCTCCCGCGCTGGACCGGGCCGCGCGCGCCGCCGGGCGTGAGGGCGCCCGCCTGTTCCTCCTGCCCCCGGGCCCCGCCCGCCGCTCCGCCGCCGCGGCCGTGCGGGAGGGCGCCCGGCGGCAGTTCGGGGACCGGGCCTGGCGCCGGGAGCTGGCCTCCTGGATCCAGCCGCCCTCGGCGGGCGAGGGCCTGACCGTCCCCGCCCGCGCCGCCCCTGCCGCCCGCGCGCTGATCCGGGCCGCGAACCTGGGGCGCGCCGCCGGGAGACACGACGCCCGCCTGCTGCTGGCCGCGCCCGCCGCTGCCGTTCTCGCCACCGAGGAGGACGGGCGCGCCGCATGGCTGGCGGCGGGGCAGGCCCTCCAGCGGGCCCTGCTCAGCCTGGCCGCCGACGGCCTGGCCGCGGGCTTCGTCAACCAGCCCTGCCAGGTGGGTCCGCCCCTGCGCGGTCGCATCCGCGACGCGGCGCGCGGCGGCGCGGAGGGAGCCCACCCGCAGCTGCTGTTCCGCGTCGGCCACCCGGCGGCGCGCCCCGCGGACTCCCCGCGCCGCCTGGTCGCCGACGTCCTGCTGCCCTGAGGAACGCCCGGCCACCCGGCCGCGTGGCCCGTGGCCAGATCGGGCCACGGTCACGAGTGACAGCGATCGGGGCCCGGCCCCGCCGTCCGGCGACCCTCCTTTCGCGGGCGGGGTGCCCCGGGTGATGACCAGGCCGCAGACAACCGAAGTCTGCGGCAAGCGCGGCCTCCCGAGGTGAGTCCGTATGACGACGTGTGTCACGCCCCCCCCGGCCCGCCGGGGGCGGCCACCCCCCACGCGGGAACGCCCGGCCTGACGCGGACCGGGCGGCAACCGGGGTGAGAATGGCCCGCATGAAGATCACGCACTACGGGCACGCCTGTGTGCTCGCCGAGCTGGAGACGCCCGCCGGGCCGGCCCGCGTCCTCTTCGACCCCGGCGCCTACGACCAGGGGTTCGAGGAGCTGACCGGTCTCGACGCGGTCCTGATCACCCACGAGCACCCCGACCACCTCGACGCCGGGCGGCTGGCCGCGCTCCACCAGGCCAACCCCTCCGCCCGCGTCCTCGCCGGGCCCGGGGCCGCCGCCCGGCTCGCCGAGGCCGGCATCGCCCACGCCGAGCCGGCCGACGGCGCGAGGGTCACCGTGGCCGGGGCCGCCCCCGTGCGGGCCGTGGCGGGCGAGCACGCCGTCATCCACCCCGACCTGCCGTGCGTGCCCAACACCGGCTACCTGCTGGGGGATTCGCTCTACCACCCCGGCGACGCCTTCACCCTCCCGCCGGGCGAGGTGGACGTGCTGCTGCTGCCGACCGGCGGCCCTTGGATGAAGGCGTCCGAGGCCATCGACTTCCTGCGGGCCGTCGCCCCGCGCGTGGCCGTTCCCGTGCACCAGGCGGGCCTGGCGGACGTCCACCGGGACCTGCACTACCACCTCTTCCGCACCCTCGGCCCCCAGGGCACCGAGGTCCGCGTCCTCACGCCGGGCGTCGCCGCCGCGCTCTGACGCCGCCGGTTCCGCGTCCTCAGCCCGGCAGCAGCTGCTCGCTCCAGATGATCTTGCCGCCGCCCGCGTACCGGGCGCCCCAGCGGTGCGTCATCGCCGCGACCAGCTGGAGGCCGCGGCCCGTCTCGTCGAACAGCGAGGGGTGGCGGATGCGCGGCGTCGCCTCGCTGCCGTCCGACAGCTCGCAGGTCAGGGTCCGGCTGCGGATCAGCCGCAGCGTCAGGTGTCCCTCGGGGCCGCCGACGCCGGTCGCATAGCGCACGGCGTTCCCCGCCAGCTCGCTGACCACCAGCTGGGTCGACGTCACCAGGTCGTGCAGGCCCCAGGCGGTCAGCTGCTCCCGGACCAGGTCCCGGGCCCGGCCCGCCGCCACCGGTGCGTGCGGCAGCTCCCAGCGGGCGACGGCCCCGCGCGGCAGGCGGCGGGTCCGCACCGCGAGCACCGCCGTGGTGCCGTCCCGGCCCGGATGCGCGGGCAGCTCCGAGGCGGTCAGCGCGTCGCAGAGGCTGCCCAGCCAAACCGGGTCGCGCCGCTCGGCCGGCGCGGAGGCCGCCGCCGCGTGCCCCAGCACCTCCGCCAGCCGGGCGCGGCCGGAGCCGTCGGCCAGCAGGTTGGCGGTGCAGCACACCAGCACGCTGCCCTCGGGCAGGGTCAGTTCGCGGGTCTCGTACGGCAGCATCTCCGCGCCCAGCGGCGGCCCGCCGGGCATCGCGGGGAACTCCGTGCGCCCGTCCGGGTGCAGGACCGCCGGGCCCGGCTGACCCGCCCCGGCCAGGGTGCACACGCCGGTCGTCGGGTCGTACACCGCATACAGCACCGTGGCCGTCACCGTGCGGCCCAGGTCGGCGGTGATGTCGCTGACCGCGTCCCCGAGGTGGGCCAGCAGGTCGTCGGGCGGGTAGTCCAGCGCCGTCAGCGAGCGCACGGCCGTGCGCAGGCGGCCCATGATGATGGCCGAGTCCAGGCCGCTGCCGGGAACGTTGCCGATGACCAGGCCGACGCGGTCGGCGGAGAGCGGGACCACGTCGTACCAGGAGCCGCCCACCCCCTCCTCGCCCCCGGGCCGGTAGCGGGCGGCGGCGGTGAGCGCGGGCAGCTCCGGCAGGACCCGCGGCAGCAGGGCGTCCTGGAGCCGCTCGGCGCGGTCCCGCTCCGCCTCGAACAGCCGCGCCCGCTCCAGGGCTTGGGCGATCAGCCCGCTGAGGGCCAGCAGCAGGCCCCGGTCGTCCGCGGTGAACTCCTCGGCCTCGGGCCTGCTGAGCACGCAGGTGCCCACAACGTGCCCGCTGGCCTCCAGCGGCAGTACGGCCCAGGACCGCTGGCCCCCCGCGCGGACCGCCCCGGCCAGGTGCGGCCACCGGCGGCCGAACTCCTCCGGGTCGCTCAGGAACAGCGGCTCCCGCGCGTGGGCCGGGCCCGGCGCGCCCGAGGACTCCCAGCGCCGCAGCCGTTCGACGAACTCCCGCGGGTGCCCGGCCGTGCCCACCAGCACCGGAGCGCCGTCGCGCAGGGTGTGCACCACCAGGCCGTTGGCGCCGAAGGGCGGCAGCACCAGCCGCGCGACGGCGTCCACCACCTGCCCGGGGGTGAGGGCCTGGGCCAGCGCGGCGGTCAGCCGCTCCACCCGCCGGGCGCGGTCGGTGGCGGCCTGGCGGCCGAGCTGGCCCTCGGTGACGTCGGCCAGGACGACGACCAGGAGGCCGGGCGGCACGGGCATCATCCGCAGCCGGTACCAGCGCGTGCCGCCCTCGCCGTCGTGGCGCACGGTCTCCTCGGCGGGCTCGCCCTCGGCCACGACCTGTTCGAAGGTCGCGCGCAGCCCGTCCGGTCCCGGCATCGCCTCCCAGGGCGCGCCCTCCTGCCCCTCGCACCCCTCGCGCCGCCGGATCGCCTCGGCGGCGGGGTTGGCGTCCAGCACCCGCCAGGTGCGGGCGTCCAGCAGGAAGAACGCGTCCGGCAGGTGCTGGAGCACGGACACGGCGGTCGCCCCGTCGAGGTGGGGGGAGGGGGCCTCGGGGCGCGGCGGCCGTTCGCAGGGACCCGTCATGGGCGCACCTCCGCAGGCGAGGGGTCTCCAGCGTTCCCCCGCCGGGGGCGGGCCGCCAGCGGGGGCGGCCGTTCGTGTGTCCGCGCGGGCCGGCCGCGGGCGTTCACCCCGGGCGTTCACCCCGGGCGCTCGCCAGGGCGAACGTCCGAGGCGAACGTCCGGGGCGCGCGGAACCGCCCGGCGGTCTCCGGACGGGGGACCGGTGACCGCCGGGCGGTGGCGTGCGGGAGCGGTCCCGCGGCGTCAGCTGCCGCCGCGGATCACCTCGAACTCGGCCAGGACCGGGGCGAGCCCGTCGACCGGGGAGCAGGTGGTGCGGAAGGTCTCCAGCGGCCCGATGTCGCCGTCCGCCCGCCGCAGGGTGACGGTCAGCCGCAGCTCACCGGCGGACAGCTGGGCGGGGCCGGCGGTGGTGAAGCGCACGGACTCGGCGTCCACCGTCCCGGTGGTGACGAGCGGGGGGAACGGCAGGGCGAGGGAGGCGTTGATGCGGGCGAACTCGGAGGTGCCGACGAGGGTGCGGTCCTCGCCGCCGGGCCCGTCCACCGCGAGGTCGAACGCCCCGCTGCTGTCGATCACGGGGGTGCCGATGAGGGCGAACGCCTGGTGGATGTTGCCGGCGTACGTGACCGTGACGGGCGTGTCGAAGCTCACGTTCTGGCCGACCGAGACGGTGTCGGGCACCTGCGGGCGGAAGGCGACGGTCACCGGGCTCTCGCCGATGAGCGGGAAGAGGCAGGTGTAGGAGCCCAGGACCGTGCCGGGCGGCGGGCCGCCGGCCACGTCGAACTCCGCGAGGACCGCGTTCTGCCCCGGCGTGAGGACGCAGGAGGAGGTGAACGTGCCCAGGCCGGTGGGCGAGCCCGAGGCGTTGCGCGGCGTCAGGGTCAGGGACAGGTCGCCCGCCACCACGGAGGCCGGGCCGGGCTCGGGGATGGTCACCTCGTAGGAGCCGTCGACGGGCAGCACGAGGGGGGCGGTGGCCGAGGTGGGGACGGTGGGGTCCTCGGGGAAGGGCAGGGGGACCTCGAGCGGGATCTCCCCGCCGGCATGATGGACCGTCATCTGGGCGCGGACCGTGCCCTCGATGCTGGTCGCGCCGACCAGCCGCATGGCCTCGGCGGAGATGGGGGAGAGGTTCAGGACGCCCTCGACCCGGATCGTGGCCGGCTCGCCCGCGGTGATGTCCTCGGGGACGTTCACGTCGATGAGGGCGGTCGCGGGCTGGTTGCCCACCAGCGGCAGCGTGCAGGTGTACGCGAGCGGCTGGTCGGCGGGCTCCGCGTGGGCCGTGCCGGCGGCCAGCGGGAGCGTTGCGGAAGTGAGCAGGGCGGTGAAGAACAGCCCCAGCATGGCTCTGGGGGATCTGAATTTCCCTCGGTGGATGCGCATGAGCACCTTTCGTTCCCGATTCCGAAAAGGCCGTGCCCGTTCCCGAGCGGGTAGCGGGCAGGCCCCCATCGGCCCCGGTCCTGCCCCTCGCCCGAGGCCGCCTCGGTGGTGTCGCGCGTGCCGGAAGCCTCTTTCCGCACGTCAGGGGCGTGCGCCGGCTCCGGGGAGCGGTGTGCCCCGTCCGCGCGCGGGCGCGACGGAGTGGGCGCGGCCTCCCTACTGGACGTGCACAAGAAAAGTACGGGCGGCGTTTTCGGCGGGTCAAGACGCGGGCGGATGAAGGGTCAGCGCGGTTGCGGGCGGCCCTTTTTCTTGTCCCGCTCTGAGCAAAAGCTCGGTTTTCTCGGGACGTTGTGTGCACATCGAACTACAACCCCCCGCACGGCGAGCGCCGAGCGGCGGCGCTCCCGGCCCGGAAAGCGCCGCCGCGGCCCGTGGCCGGGCGCTCAGGCGCTGCCCGGCCGGCCGGCCGCCGCCAGGAGGTCGCCGGTGGTGGTGAGCTTGACCCGGGGCCGGCCCGTCCTGCGGCCGTTCTCCCGCTCGGTACGGTCGATGGCCTCCGCGCCGCGCCGCCCCAGCGCCGCGGGCTGCCGGTGGCGCACCAGGCGGCCGAACTCCCGCCCGCTGCCCTTCGGCCGCGGCAGCCGCCCGGCCTCCGCGTCCTCCAGCAGGGCCTCGACGGTCTCCGCGGCGCAGCGCCGGTTCGCCCCGATGCCGCCGCTGGGCCCGCGCTTGGTCCAGCCCACGACGTACAGCCCGGCGCGGGGCCGCGCGGAGCCGGGGTCCAGGACCCGGCCGCGGTCGTGGGGCACGGTCCCGGTCGCGGGGTCGAAGGGCAGGCCGGCCACGGGCCGCGCCCGGTAGCCGATGGCGCTGAGGACCAGCCCGGCCGGGACGGTCTCCTCGGTCCCCTCGCCCGGCCCCGTGACCCGCAGCCCCGTCACCCGCCCCGGGCCCGTGACCTCGGCGGGCGCGGTGAAGAACCGCAGCACGATCCGCCGCCCCTGAGGCGGAGGCGCCGCCCAGTCCACCGCCTCCAGGGGAACGCCCTCCAGCAGCGCCTTGGTCTCCGGGTCCGCCGCGATCTCCTCGCGCACCCCGGGCCGGTCGTCGATCACCAGCCGCACGCCCGGCAGGTGCTTGAGGGCGTGCAGTTCGGGGCGGGTGTAGGCGGCCTCGCGGGGGCCGCGGCGCCCGAGCAGCACGACCTCGCGCAGGGAACTGCCCTCCAGCGCGGCCAGCGCGCGGTCGGCGATGTCGGTGCGGGCCAGCGCCGCCGGGTCCAGGACCAGCAGGCGGGCCAGGTCCACCGCGACGTTGCCGTTGCCCACCACCACGGCCCGCTGGACGCCGTCGAGCGCCACGCCGGGCGAGTGCGCCTCGGGGTGGCCGTTGTACCAGGCGACGAAGCGGTCCGCGGTGGCCGAGCCCGGCAGGTTCTCGCCGGGGATGCCGAGCGAGCGGGAGGCGCCCGCGCCCACGGCGTAGACCACGGCGTGGTGGTGCGCGGCCAGCTCCTCGGGCGTCACGTGCGTGCCGACCTCGACGTTGAGGACCATCCGCAGCCGCGGGTGGCGGGAGAGGCGGGCGAAGGTGTCGCCGATCCGTTTGGTGTCCGGGTGGTCGGGGGCCACGCCGTAGCGCACCAGGCCGCCGGGCACCGGCAGCCGGTCCAGCATCGTCACCTCGGCGCCGGTCCTGCGCAGCAGCTCCTGGGCCGTGTAGTACGCCGCGGGTCCCGTGCCGACCACGGCGATCCGCAGCCCGGTGCCGCCGTCCGGCAGGGCCCGGGGGAACTCCACCGCGCCCCAGCTCTCCTCGGCCGGGCGGCCGGCGTAGTACCGCTCGGCCAGCTCGGCGTAGACGCGGTTGCCCGGGTCGAGCAGGTCGCCCGGCACGATGGCGTCCACGGGGCAGGCGTCCGTGCAGGCGCCGCAGTCGATGCAGGTGCGCGGGTCGATGTACAGCGTCTCCGTGGTCCCGAAGTCCGGCTCGCCGGGCGCCGGGTGGATGCAGTTCACGGGGCAGACCGAGACGCAGGAGGCGTCGTTGCAGCAGGTCTGCGTGATCGCGTAGGCCATGGTGGTCGGGCGTCCTTCTCGGGTGCCGGCTTCTCGGGGGCCGGGCGGGGCCGTTGCCGCCGGGGCGGTGCGGCAACGGCCGTCGGCGGTCGTCAGATGAGGTTGATGCGCCGGTAGAGCGCCATGGCAGGGCGGGTCAACAGCCCGACCTCGCCCAGGAAGGCCACGAGGTTGGCCGCGCCGGAGCGCATCATCGCCTTGTGGTGCTCGTTCCCGCGGGCCGCGCGCACGGCCTCGTCGGCGTCGAGCCCGGCCGCGGTGTAGACGTCCTTGTTGACCATGCTGGTCACGATGAAGTAGGCGACCACGGCGACGCTCAGCGCGCTGGCCTGGACGCGGGCCCGGCCGGCGCCGTCCAGCCGCTTGCGGACCTCGGCGCGGGCGAACCGCATGTGCCGCGACTCCTCGACCACGTGGATGTGGCTGGTGGTGCGCACCAGGGGCAGGACGTTCTCCCCGCGCATGGCGTCGCGCTGCATGAGGTCCAGGACCTCCTCGGCGACCAGGATGGAGGCGTAGGCGACCTCGGCCACGGCCACGGTCTTGAAGATCCGGCCCAGCTCCCGCACGGTCAGCGGCGGGGTGTAGGCGGTGGCGCCCATCTTGGCGCAGGCGCGGGCGAACATGATCGAGTGCCGGCACTCGTCGGCGATCTCGGTCAGCGCGAACTGGAACTCGGCGGTGGAGGGGTCCTTCGCGTACTGCTCGCGGAGCACCATCTGCTGGAGGATCATCTCGAACCAGATGCCGGTGCTCATGATCGAGCACACCTCGTGCCGGGTGAGCAGGACCCGCTGCTCCTCGGACATCCGCTCCCACAGGGGCGTGCCGTAGAGGGTGCTCCACTCGGGGTTGAGCCCGTGGTGCGCCGGGTCGAGGGGGGCGTCCCAGTCGACCTCGGTCGCCGGGTCGAACGACAGCCTCGCCGAGGACTCCAGAAGCCGGCGCGCCACGTCCTCCGCCTCGTCGGCGCTCCTGCTGCCCGCCACCGTGCTGCTCATGATCGCTCCCTTCGACAACGCCGTCGCTCTTGTTGACATTCAATCTAACAGCGCGCGGCGTGGCTCGGTAGAGCCTCGGGGCAGAAGGTTTGCGAAGAGATTCCGGGCACGTTGCGACGCGTTGCCGCGCCCGCGCCCTCAGCGGTGGTGCTCGTAGTCGCCCCAGGCCGCGCGGCGGGAGGCGCCGGGGTCGTGGGCGAGGCGGGGGCGGGCGTCGATGACCAGGACATTCCGGGCGGGCGGGGCGTAGGCGGGCCACTCGGGGCCGGGGTGCCCCTCGCGGGCGAAGGCCGACCAGTGGCGTTGAACGTCCCGGGTGACCGCGCGCAGCGCGGCCCGGCCGCCCAGGGCGGTCGCCGCGCGGCCCGCGGGAGTGTCGGCCGCGCCGAAGACGGCCAGCAGCTCGGTGCCGTGGGTGGCGCCCAGGCCCGCCAGGCGCAGCAGGCGCGGCGCGAAGTCGTAGCGGTAGACGAACACGGGGGAGTGGCGGGCGTGGCCCTCGGCGCAGCGCAGCGCCGGCTCCCAGAAGACCACGTCCCCGCCCAGCTCGACCGCCGCCCGGCGGCCCGGCCAGCCCGGATAGGCGGCCAGGATGCGGTCGCGCACGTCCGCGCCCGTGGCCGCGAACATACCCTCGATCCGGGCCCTGCTGGTGGGGATGACGTCGAAGACCAGCGGGAACAGGCGCCCCTCGGCGGCCGTGGTGCCGATCAGCAGGGGCACGGGGTGCGTGGCCCCGGCCGCGAAGGCGTCCAGCGGGTGGGCCGGCAGCAGGCCCGTGCCGAAGACGGGGGCGGTGGCCCGGCTGCCGGGCTCGGCGTCCACGTTCCTGGTGGTCAGCTCGTGCGCCGCCGCCACCAGGGCCCCCGCCGGGGCCTCGCGCAACGCCCGCGCCGCGGCCGTCGGCTCGCAGCGGGCCACGGCCTCGTCCCCCAGGTCGCGCCCGAGGATGCGCAGGAACTGCCGCGCCCAGCCCTGCGCCCGCTCCACGCCGTACGCCGAGGCCGCGGGCGGGCTCTGCGCCAGCGCCCGGTGGAACAGGCCGCGGGCGCGCGGCACGCACATCAGGGTGGTGACCGCGTTCCCCCCGGCCGACTGCCCGGCCAGCGTCACCCGGTCCGGGTCGCCGCCGAAGGCCGCGATGTTCCGCCGCACCCACTCCAGCGCGGCGAGCTGGTCCCGCAGGCCCGGGTTGTCCTCGAACGGCGCGCCCGGCGTGGAGAACTCCCGGAAGTCGAAGTAACCCAGGGCGCCCAGGCGGTAGTTGATCGACACGTACACCAGGTCGCCCTCGCGCACCAGCCGCTCCCCGCCGTACAGGGGCTGCGCCGAGGAGCCGCCGGTGTAGCCGCCGCCGTGCACGAAGACCAGCACCGGGCGGGGCCGCGCGGCCTCGGCGGCCGGCGCGAGGACGTTCAGCGTCAGGCAGTCCTCGGCCGCCCGGCGCACCCGGCGCTGCGGCGCGGCCGGCCCGAACGCGGCGGCCTCCCGCACCCCGGCCCAGGGCGTCACCGGCTCCGGCGCCCGGAAGCGCAGCGCGCCCGTGGGCGGCGCGGCGTACGGGATCCCGCGCCAGGCCCGCAGCCCGCGCCACCACCGCCCGCGCACGACGCCCTCGGCCGTGGCCGCCTCGGGCGGCCCCTGCTGTGGGCGGGTCACGGCGCGGTCCCTGCGGCGGTGCGCGGCCTGGCGGCGCGGCCGTCCATGCTGCCTCCCGGGTCCGCGGCGGGGGAACGTCCGGAGTGACGCCCGTCCCGGACGGTACCGCTCGCCGGGCCGGGCGCCTTCGCCGCCCCTGGGGAGCGCAGCAGCGGGTGGCGCGGCCGACTGGACCTGAACGCGCGGTGGCCTTGTCCACGTGCGCGTACAGGTCGCGCCTGAAGGGTAGCCGTCTGTAGCCGTGTCGGTGTTCGGCCAGAAGGGGATGCGTCCGTGGGAACGGTTCAAGCGCCACCGTCGAAGTGGTCAGGTCTGCTGTGGCTCGATCTCACCCGGAAGTGCCAGCTCGCCTGCCGGCACTGCTACAACGACTCCGGGCCCGACGGCGCGCACGGGACCATGACGCGTGAGGGCTGGCTGAGTGTGCTGGACCAGGCCGCCGCTTGCGGTGTGCGCACGGTGCAACTCATCGGGGGCGAGCCGACCCTTCACCCCGACGCCGCCGCGCTGGCGGAGCACGCGCTGAACCGGGGGCTGACGGTCGAGATTTTCAGCAACCTCGTGCACGTCTCGCCTCGGTGGTGGACGTTATTCCGGCGCGAGGGCGTCGAGGTCGCCACGTCCTACTACTCGGACCGGGCCGAGGAGCACGACGCGATGACGGCTCGCCGCAGCCACGCCAGGACCCGCGCCAACATCGCCAAAGCGGTCCAGCTCGGGGTCACCTTGCGCGTGGGCATCATCGGTGACGCCCAGCAACGCATCGCCGCAGCCTCGGAGGATCTTCGGGATCTTGGCGTGACGAGCATCGGCTCCGACCACGTCCGCCCCTTCGGGCGCGGCGGGCACAACCAGGCCCCGGACCCGGCCGGCCTGTGCGGCCGGTGCGGCAGCGGCAGGGCTTCCGTCGGGCCCGACGGCGAGGTCTCTCCCTGCGTCTTCTCCGGCTGGCTGGGCGTCGGCAACGTTCGGGACACCCCGCTGGCCACTATCCTCGGCGGCACCGCGATGGTCGAGGCCAACGCCGCCATCCGCGGCGCAACCCGCACACCCGACTGCTCACCGACCAACTGCCAGCCCAAGGGCTGCTATCCCCGTCAGACGCCCTGCGGCCCTGCTCAGACCCCCTGCGCACCCAAGGGGGACTTCCCCCCGCCGTGTAACCCCGACAACCAGGAGTGCCGCCTCGGGACCCCGGGGACTATATGCGGCCCCCGGAGATGATGAATCCATGAGCCTCAGCCTTCCCGCCGGTTTGCCAGCGTTGATCCATCCGCACACCGGAGACTTGACCGAGGTATCGCCTCCTGTCGCGCCCGGGTACGGCTCGGACCTCACCGTCCTGGTCACCTGCGAGAAGGGGCGGTTCTTCGTCAAGGGCATGCGCAACCGGCCCGGAGGCCGTCTCGACTCCCTCCGTCGTGAGCAGGCGATCAACTCCTCCGTGCGGTCGGTCGCCCCGGCGCTGCTGTGGGCGGCCGAGGATGAAGAGTGGTCGGTCCTGGGATTCGAGGCGGTCGGCGGGCGGGCCTCGGATTTCACGCCGGAGTCGCCGGACCTCGGGCCGATCGTCGCGCTGCTCAACCGGATCGGGGATCTGGCCCTGCCCGACGTCGCCCGGCCCTGGACCGAGACCCGCTGGGACCGGTTCACGGCCGACCGGACCGAAGCGGAGCTGCTCCGGGGCGACGCGCTGCTCTACACGGATGTCAATGAGCACAACCTGATGATCGACGGCGACCGCATGTGGGCCGTGGACTGGTCGTGGCCGACCAGGGGCGCGGCGTTCATCGACCCCGCCTGCCTCGTCGTGCAACTCGTCGCCTCGGGGCACAGTCCCGAGGCCGCCGAGTCCTGGGCGGCCCGGTGCGGGGCCTGGGAGCGCGCCGACCCGAGGGCCATCGACGCCTTCGCCGCCGCTGATACCCGCCTACACTGGACCAGGGCCTTCCGGCAGCCCGGGGAGACCTGGCTCAAGGCGATGGCCGAGGCGGCTGAGTCGTGGGCCAACTATCGCGGAGTGACGGTGCTGTAGGCGGCCCGGCTGAACGGCCGGGAGTCGGCCGTTCAGCCGGGGACCCCGCTCGTGCGGCGGCTGACCCAGAACACGGTGTAGGGGCGGATCAGCATCCGCTCGCCGTTCGCGAACTCCAGCCACTTGCAGCCGCCGGGCGCCCCCGTGATGTCGCGGACCGTCCAGACCATCCCGCCCACCAGCAGCTCGTCGCCCCGCAGCACGGACCGGGCATCGGCGGTGACACTGACGACCACGGCCCCCCGCGGCCGGGGTGCGGCCCGGCGGCCCGGCCTCTCACTCACGCTCATCTCTCCTTCTTCCTCTTCTACGAGGCCCCGGGCAGCACGGACGCCAGCACCGCGCCGAGGCAGAACGCCAGTCCGAGCGCCAGCAGGGGAACGGCGGCGCGTGCCAGCCGCTCCCGCGCCGCGCTCACCGCCACACGCGGACGGGAGACGGCTCGATGGCGCGGCACGCCGACACCCCTCCCTCCGTCTCCGACGCGAGCAGCACGGCCGGGTCCGGCCAGCCGACGAGGGGCGTGAGGTCGCTCACCAACCGCTGCGTCTCCGCCGGGCACAACGCGATATTCGTGTCCACCATGGCGAGTTGCGGAGCGCGGTGCAGTCCGTAGACCGCCACCGGGATGTGGATCATTCCCGCCCCGGCTGCGAACGGGCCGCGATTCGTGATCAGTTGCACCTGAAGGGCCATGCGGATTCCTTCCAACAAGGAGGCAGGGGAGGCGAAACCGGGCCTGCGGAGCGTGCTGTGACCGCTACGCCCGGCGACCGTTATCGGCTAGCCTGCAACCGGCGGAAATGCCTTGCAAGACTCCAGGGGGCAGTGCCTGCTCACTCGCGTCACCGACCCGCCGACGCTGCGGGCGGCCATCGGCGAGGCCATACTGCGTCGGCCCCTCGGCGGCCCCAAGGAGATGGCGGCCCAGCTCGCGCACCTCGTGTACGTCTCGGAGCTGCCGAACCTCGACCTCCGGGGCGTGCCGTTCGCCGCCGGCCCGCACCCAGGGATCCTGACCGGTCCCTCCAGTATTCCTCGGTTCCCCCTTTCGGGGGACGGGACCGAGGCAGAACCCCCTACCGTCTACGCTGACGGATTCACGGGGGGTCTGTACCTGGACAAGCCGAACGAAGTGCAGCGCTTCGACGCGGCGTTCCAGGAGATCTGGCAGGCATCGCTGGACGAGCAGGCGTCGCGGCGTCTGCTCGCGGAGGTAGCAGGGAGCTATGAACGACAAGGCTGAGGCACTGAGCTGGCGGAAGTCGAGCTACAGCAACGGGGACGGCAACTGCGTCGAGGTGGCGGACGGCGTGCCGGAGGTCGTGCCGGTGCGTGACAGCAAGAATCCGGGTGGGCCCGCGCTGGCCGTTCCGGCCGGGGCGTGGGCCGCGTTCGTCACCTCGCTCCGGGGTGACGGGCGCGGCTGAACGCCGCATGACGACGAACGCGCCCCCCGGGCGGCAATCAGCCGCCCGGGGGGCGCGTTCCTCCTGGGGCTCGGCCGGGTCAGTAGGCGCTGTTGACGTTGTCCATGGAGCCGTAGCGGTCGGCGGCGTAGTTGCAGGCGGCGACGATGTTGGCGACGGGGTCGAAGGGGTCTTCGGGGGTGCCTTCGACG
>NZ_JAVREN010000053.1:0-38082 GCF_031845405.1 Streptomyces boetiae | reverse complement strand
GTGTACGAGGCGTTCGACGCCTGGTGGCGGCAGTTGAGCGCCACCATGGACACCGACCGGGACGGAACGGTCGGCCGGGCCGAGTTCGTGGCCGCCACGATCGCCGCCGTGGACCGGGACCCCGGCTACCTCGAGCATGGCCTGCACCTGGCCGTGCGCGCCATGTTCCGCGCCGCGGACGCCGACGGCAGCGGCCACCTGTGCGCCGACGAGTACCGCGCCCTGTTCGGCGGCTCCCGCGTCCACCCCGCCGAACTCAACCACGGCTTCCGCGAGTTGGACGCGGACGGGGACGGGCGCATCACCGAGGAGGAGTTCGTGCGGGCGTTCACCGACTACTTCACGGCCAGGGCGGAAACGGCCGCCGGGACGCGAATGTTCGGCCGTCCCTGAGCGCCAACTGGCGTGCCATGTCACGGATTTCGGTGTGCGGGCCACTAGGAAGCGGCAGAGTCGTTTCGAGGGAAGGGGGCCGTGGTGGATCCGGTCCTGGTGTCCGCCGTCGTGGCGGGGGTCGGCGGGGTGGTGGGCTGTGTGACGCGCGTGGCGGCCATCCGGGCGCGAGTGCGGGTGGCGCAGATCGCGGCGGAGGGGATGACGGCCCGGGTGCGGGCGCTGCCGCCCGGGGCCGGGCTGGAGGAGACGGCGGGCGGGCACCGGGTGTGCGTCACGCGGACCCGTCCGGAACGCCGGTGACGGGGCAACGCACGTCCCCGATCGCCGTCGTGTGCCGCGCCGAGTACGTGCCGCTGCTGCGGTTCCTGGCCTATCAGGGCGCGACCCGCAGCGAGGCGGAGGACGCCGTGCAGGAGGCGTTCGCCGCCGCGTGCGCGCCCGGGACGTGGGTGGACGTCGCCTCGCCCCGGGCGTGGCTGCGGACCGTCGCCTTTCGGGCCTGGCTGCGGCGCGACGCGCGCGTCCCCGAGGAGCCGCGCCCCGACCTGCTGGTCCGGGAGGACGCGGACGTCTGCGACTGGCCGACCCCCGAGTCGGCGGCGGAGCTGCGCTCCGAGCACGCCGAGGTGATCGGCCTCCTGCGTGAACTTCCGCCCAAGCAGCGGGCGGTGATGGCCCTGAGTCTGGACGGGTTCACGACGGAGGAGATCGGCCGCGTCCTCGACATCGCGCCGGAGGCCGTCCGCCAGAACCTGCACCGGGCGAGGGGAGAGCTCAAGGAGCGGCTACGCCTGTGGGACCGGGAGGAAGGGAGGCAGCGCACGTGAACCGACGCACGGGGGGCGACGCCGCGCTGGACGCCCTGCTCCGCGAGGCGCACGCGGCCTTCGGCGCCGCCCTGGCCCGGGAGGCGCGTCCCCCGCAGCCGGACGCACGAGCGGACCCGGAAACGGCGGAGGACGCGGACCTCGATGCGCTGCTGCACCAGGCGCACGCGGCCTTCGGCATTGCCCTCGCACGCGGCGCGTCCGAGGCGCCTGGCGCGCCCGACGCCGGGATTCGCCTGGCCGCACGGGGCGACTTGCTCGCGGCCTGGCTGGCTGTGAAACGCGCACGCGACCTGGCACGCGATTTCGCAGCCTTCCGGCCCGGGAGCCCGGGGTTCGCCGAACAGGAGGCGGGCCGGGTGCTCGCGTATCTCGAAAAGGCCCAGCGGAAGGTCCTGCCCTACTGGTTCCTGCTGCCGGGCCTGGGCCGACGGCTCTCGGAGGCCATCGAGACGATCGAGGACATGCGTCGCATCGCGCAGGGGAGCTGGTCCGACGGGGCCGGCCGGTCGGCCGCAGCCGGGCAAGCGCGAACGGCGGTCAGGCTCCTGTCCCCCGCCCTGTCGCAACTGCGCCGAGCCGTCCACGAGTTCCGGGGCGCCGACCTGCGGGGCGCCCCGATGAGCAGGGACGTGCCCCTGGACGGCATCCGCTGGGACGACTCCACCCGGTGGCCGCCCGAGTGGGCGGAACGCGTCCGGCAGGCGTCCGTGCGCAGTGACGACGGCACGTACACCGTTCGTGCCTGGACGGGCGGGGTGACCGTGTGAGCCGCCCCTCGGGGGACGGGCGTCGGTGAGAATCGGGGCATGGATGAGGCTGGGTTTTTGCGGGCCACGCGGGAGTCGTATGACGCCGTTGCCGAGGTGTATGGGGAGATCGCCCGGGACGAGTTGGGGGAACGGCCGCTGGCGCGGGGGATGTTGATGGCGTTCGCGGAGTTCGTGCGCGGGCCGGTGGTGGAGATGGGGGCCGGGCCGGGGCAGGTGGCCGCGTATCTGCACGGGCTGGGGGTGGATGTGCGGGGGATCGATCTGTCGCCCGCGATGGTGGCGCTGGCGCGGCGGGAGCATCCCGGGGTTCGGTACGACGTGGGGTCGATGACGGAGCTGGGGGTGGAGGACGGGAGTCTGGGCGGGCTGGTCGCCTGGTACTCGCTGATTCACATCCCGCCGGAGCTGCGGCCCGAGGTGCTGGCCGGGTTCCACCGGGCGCTGGCGCCGGGTGGGCATCTGCTGCTGGCGTTCCAAGTCGGGGACGGGCACGTGCACTTCGACGCGGCCTTCGGGGAGGCCGTGGATCTGGACTTCCACCGGATGGATCCGGAGCGGCTGGAAGGGCAGTTGGAGGAGGCCGGGTTCGAGGTCCGGGCGAGCCTGGTGCGCAGGCCGGAGCCGACGACCTGGGGGCCGCACGAGAAGACGCCGCACGCGCACATGATCGCCCGCAAGGCTCCGCTGCCCGGCGAGGTCCCGCCCGTACCATCGGCGCCATGAGAGCTTCCGGGATCTTCACCGTCCACGCGTTCACGCCCGCCGAGCCGACGCCGGCCCCCGCTTCCGCGGGGGCCGTCACCACCGGGACCCCGGTGGGGCTGGCGACGATGGAGAAGCGTTACGAGGGCGAGGTGATCGGCCGTTCGACGACGCTGTTCACCGCCGCCTTCGACCAGGCGAGCGGCGTGGGCACGTACGTGGCCATGGAGTCCTTCGAGGGCTCGCTGAACGGCCGGAGCGGGACGTTCAACTACGCCCACTCCGCGACGACTTCCGGCAGCGACCGCACCGCCGAGTTCTTCGTCGTCGTGCCGTCGAGCGGGACCGGGGAGCTGGCCGGGATCACCGGCTCCGGGGGGATGGCGGTGGATGCGGACGGCACGCACCGGGTGTGGTTCGACTACGAGCTGGGCTGACGCGCCCCGCCGGGTGAGCAAGTCCACGGCGGGGGCGGGGAGTTATCCACAGGTTGTGCACAGGATGTGCATACCGGCGGGTCGGGGCGGTCAGCGGCGGGCGTAGGAGAGGAAGGCGGTCCAGGCGGCGGGGGTGGCCGCGAAGGAGGGGCGGGTAACGTCCTTGGAGTCGCGGACGTGTATGGCGTGGGGGCAGGGGGCGACCTCGACGCAGTCGCCGCCGTCCCCGGCGCTGTAGCTCGACTTCCGCCAGTCGTAGGCGACTTCGACGCAGTCGCCGCCGTCGCCAAGGCTGTAGCTGCTCTTGAACCAGGATAGTTCGCTGCTGTTCACAGTGCTCCCGCGATCTTCTCGATCAACTCTGCCGACTCCAGCGGGGAGAGGGCCTGCGCCCGCAGGATGCCATACCGCTCGGCGAGCAGGGCCACCCGCTTCCGGTCGGAGATGAGCTGGGTGCCAGCCTGGTGCTCGATGTAGGCCACCAGGCGGTGCTCCCTGGTGGTCAGCAGGGTCAAGTAGCCGTGCAGTCCGACGTGTTCCTCGCGGTCGCTCGGCATCACCTGGATCTGGACGCGGTTGAGACCTCGGGTGTTCCCTCCGGCAGACCGGGACCTTCTTCGACGCGGTGCGGGTGGCGGGCGAGTCCGGCCACGAGGTCGCCACGGAGCTGGCCGCGCGCTGTGACGGCGAACCGGGCCCGGTGATCGGGGAGTTGCTCGGTGAGCGGTGGCTGTACTTCGTGCTGCCGCCCGGGACGGTGGCCTCCTACGGCTGGCCGTCGCTGGCGCAGGTCTACGCGGCGCCGCCCGTTGACACGGTGACGTGGATGGGCGTTCCGGCGCTGTCGGGGGACACGTGGCCGCTGTTCTGGTTCGCGCGGCCGACGCTGGAGCGGCCGTTCGTGGAGGCCCGGATGCTGCACCAGATCGTGCGCGAGGTGGCGGGCCGGGATGCGTGAGGAGGGGGCGGCGGCCGTTGCGGTGCCGGTGACGGTGGACGCGAAGACGGTGCGGTGTGGTGACCAGATCCTCGTGGGGGGCCAACTGTTCACCGTGCGGGACATGGTGGCGCTGCCGCGTGGGGGGCGGCGGCTGGAATTCACCAGCGGCGAGCACTTCGCGCTGCGCGCGGAGACGGTTCTGTGGGCGACGCGGTTGATCCGGCCGGCGCATCGGGGTGGCCCGCGCTGGGCTTTCCGGGCACGGCGGGGGGCGTGAGGCGGATGGACGACGAGAAGGTGCTGTGCGAGTCGCGGACGCTGCGCGGGACTCTGGCGTCGCGCACGGATGCGCTGGACCGGGTGAAGGCGCTGGCGGTGCTGCCGGATGGGCTGCACGTGACGACGGAGATGGTGGCGGCGTACTTCGTTGTCCACAGGGACATCGTGAGCAAGGTGACCCAGCGGCATCGCAAGGAGCTGGCGGTGAACGGCCTGGTGGTCCTCAGGGGCGCTGACCTGCAACGTTTTAAGAGGGACATCTTGTCCCTCTATCCGGGAAGTTATCCACAGCCCCCGGCGAACCTCACGCTCTACACCCGCCGGACGGTCCTCAACATCGCGATGTTGCTGCGGGACAGCGAGGTGGCGCGGGAGGTGCGGAGGTACTTGCTGGAGGTGGAGGAGGCGGCGCGCGGCGGGGCGTTGGAGCCGCGTGTGCGGAACCTGGAGTCGGCGATGGCGGAGGTCGGCCCGGCGTTGCGCGAGCTGGGGCCGGTGCTGCACCGGATGAGCACGCGGCTGGAATGCGTCGAGCACCGGATGGACGCCGTGGAGCACCGGGTGGGCGCCGTCGAGCGGCGGGTGGAGAACACGGAGCGGATCATGGCGGCGATGAGCAGGCAGCTCGCGGACATCGCGAGCGACGTGAAGGAGATCCGGTACCGGCCTCACCGGCTGCCGCGCCGGTCGGGGTGAGGGGCATCCCGGTCATCCACAGGGGGTTATCCACAAGGGGCGCAGAGGGGGGCTCGGAGGCGCTGTGACCTGCGGGGATCTTAGAGGGTCAACTTGACCATCTAAGGGAGAAGTTATCCACAGGGTTCGGCGGAGGGGCGTTTTAGAGTGACAGGCCGTCACTCTATGGAGCACCGGAGGGCGGAAAGAGGGACAGCGTGTCCCTCTTTTCGTGCTGTGGGCCATGAGTAGGAGTACTCATGGCCCGGGGGCCGTGCGTTGCTAGCCTGGCGCAGTGCGGCGGTGGCCGCGTGTGACCGGAGTTGGCGGCTCAAAGGGCACAGGGGGTGGGGCGATGGCGGCTGGGGCCGAGGGCGCGGGCTGGGCCGACCTGGATGTCGATACGGACATGCTGGAACAGCTCGCGCGCAGGAGCGAACGCCTGGTGCGGAACCTGGACAGCGCGCTGTCGGGAGTTCGCGGAGAGGGCGCCGGGGCCGTGGCGACCTCGGCGGGGCTGACCTCGCTGAGCAGACTCGAACGGGTCTCCCGGAGTTGGGAGGCCCGGTTGGGCGCGGTCCGCCAGGAGTGCGTGACCATGGGCGAGGCACTGGGCACAGCGGCCGGGATGCTGGTGGCCACCGAGGACGGCATCCGGGGTGCGATCGGGGCCGCTGAGGCTCGCATGCCCGGCAGCGGCGGCGACTGATGCTGACGGTCACGCAGCTCCAGGATGTTCCCGTCGAATGGATCAACTCCGTCGCGAGTGGCTGGCACCGGGCCGGCCGCGACGCCGAGGACTCCCGGGACTTCATCGGTCAGGCGTTCCTCGCGCCGTTGGCGGACTCTTCGGGTGAGACCGTGGACACCGCCCGCGACCGCCTCCGCCTCATCTCGGACAACTGCGAGTATGCCCGCCAGCAGTGTGCGCTGGTGGCCACGACGCTGGAGTCGCTCGCCGACCGGATGGCCGAGCTCAAGCGCGAGCTGCGCAGCGCGCTCGGCGAGGCGGAGGCGGCGGGGTACCAGGTGGGGGACGACGGGAGCGTCAGTTACCCCGCTGCTGAGGGGGGCGGGAATGAGCTTCCGCTGCCCTTGCTGCCCGGCGGCTCCGGGTCTGGTTCGGCCGAGTCCTTCGAGGCGGGGACGGCCCGGCCCTCTCCGTTGCCGGACTATCTGGGCGGCGTGTTCACGGGCGCCCGCGGCCCCCATGGTGAGGCGGCGCAGCTCCTCGCCAACCGGATCGGGAGGCTGCTGGCCCAGGCCGGTGAGTGCGACGAGCAGATCGCCGCCGCGCTGGGCGAGTTGACCACCCGGGAGACGCTGACGGTCTCCGATGCCACCTGGTTGGATGCACAGGCGGATGCCGAGGCGGTCGTCGGGGCTTCCGGGGCTGCGCCGGACTCCCTGATTCCCGAGGACGGTACGCCGGCGGACAACCGCTCCTGGTGGGACGGCCTCTCGCGCGAGGAACAGGCGAGCGTGATCGCCCTCTTCCCGGCCGAAGTCGGCGCCCTCGACGGCCTTCCGGCCGAGGCGCGCGACCAGGCGAACCGTGCGGTCCTGCGGATGGAGGAGGCGAGGCTCGACCGGGAAGTCGCCCGTCTCGACGCCGAACTGGCTCGCAACGCCGCTCGCCAGGAGGAGGCGATGTGGAACCGGCACGAACTCGCGCCGCTCCGGCAGGAGGAGGAAGAGCTGGCGGCGCGACGTGACCATCTCCAACGGCAGTTGGAAGGTATGGGCCTCGTGCAGGAGCACCTCGACACCGCCGGCCAGGACGGCCGCCCGGAGGCGTTTCTGCTGGGGATCGGCGTGGACGATGAGGAGGGGCGTTTCATCCTGGCGAACGGAAACCCGGACACGGCCGACCATACGGCGGTATACGTCCCGGGGACGGGGGCGGGGCTGGCTTCGGCGGGGACGGAGATCAACCGCGCGAGGGACATGTGGCTCGATTCCCACAGCGTTTCTCCCGGAGAGGAGGTCTCGACCATCGCGTGGGTTGGCTACGACGCCCCGGATAATGCGAATCCCTTCTCGGCCGGCGATCTCCTGCTTCCGGACGCGGCGCAAGAATCCTATGCCCGCGACGCCGCCCCGGTGCTTCGCGATTTCACCGGCGGCCTTCAAGCGGCCCGGGATGGGGACACGGGCCACACCACATTGGTCGGGCACAGCTACGGAAGTACGGTGATCGGAGCCGCCACACAGGTGGGGGACGGGGCCATCGCCGATGACATCCTCGTAGCGGGGAGCCCGGGCATGCTGGTGGACAGTGCCGAGGACCTCGGGGTCGGGGGTGAACACGTGTGGGCCATGGCAGGTCCCGTGTTCGCCGACCCGTCCCTTTCCGTGGATACCAGTGACATGATCGAATACGACCGAACGCCCTTCGGTCCGATCCTCGACTTCAACGCGCCATCCATCGATTGGCCGAACATCGGCGATATCGTCCCACTGGCGGGCGCTCCATTTCTGGGACCGAGAGTGCCGTCCATGGAATCCTTCGGCGCGAATATCGTTCCGACCGATTCGCTCAATCACAGTGACTACTGGGTTCTCGGCTCGCGAAGTCTGAGGAATCAGGCTCTGGTCATCACCGAGAGAACAGATTTGATGGTAACGGAATGAGGACTATCCGTTGGAAGCACACGCTCGTGAGTGGCGTGGCAGTCGCGCTGGCATTGACTGCGGGGTGCAGTGACGTGCAGGAGCAGGAGCCACCGGGCGATAACACCCCCACGGTGAAGGCTGTCGACAACGCACGCTCGGAGGCACGGGATCTGTCCAGTCGCCTTTACGAGTGGACAGGCATCGAAGGGCGGACCACCGAGCCGGGCCCCGTTGTATCGAACTGCGAATCCGACGCACACGACGAGACGCTCTACGTGATGCGGCACCCTTGGACCATCTACGACACCGCCGCAGAGACGCTGGAGCGGGGGTTCAACAATCTTCGGGATCGTATGGAACAGGAAGATGGCTGGGAGCTCCGTGTCGATGAGGTAGAGAACAATCAGGACCAGACGCCTCATCTGCTGTTCGTCAACCGGGATCTGGAGTATGCCGTGGATGTCTGGCTGACCGGAAGGAACGGAGACAACCCCCAACTGGAAATCTGGACCCAGTCCGCCTGCTTCCGCACCCCCGACGGGGAGACTCGCAACGGCAGTTGAGGCGGGGCGGCAGGCCCGGTGTCACAGCGTCGCCTCCGCGAAGCGGTCCGGCTGGGAGGGGTCGGGGGACCAGCAGTAGAAGATGGTTTCGTCGGCGCCCAGGGAGTGGAAGTGGGCGGCTGTTTCGCGGACTTGCTGGGGGGTGGTGAGGAGGTCGTTCGCGATGCGGTCGGCGGTGCCGGTGAAGGCGTAGTAGTGGCGGATGGCGGCGCGGGCCTCGTTGACGGTGGTCGGGGGGCCGAGGGCCGCGTTGGCCTGGGCGACGAGGCGGGGGGTGCCGGGGCGTTCGGCGGCTTGCCAGGCTTCGCGGGCCTGGCGGAAGAGGCGTTCGACGTGGCCGGGGGCGTGGGCGGAGGCGAGGAAGCCGTCGCCCCAGCGGGCCATGCGGGCGAAGGCGGCGGGCGCGAAGCCGCCGACCAGGATTTCGGGGCCGCCGGGTGTGGCCGGGGGCGGGCCGATGGGGTGTTCGGACTCGCCGCGCCAGATGCGGCGCAGGCCGTCCAGTTGCTCGTCCATCAGGCGGCCCCGGCGGCGCGCGTCCACGCCGGCCGCCGCGTAGTCGTCCTCGCGGGAGCCGATGCCCACGCCGAGGGTGAAGCGGCCGGGGGCCAGGCGGTCGAGCGTGGCGGCCTGCTTGGCGAGCACGGCGGTACCCCGCAGCGGGGCGAGCAGCACCTCGGTCTGGACCCGGATGCGGGTGGTGACGGCGGCGATCGCGGCGAGGGTGACCAGGGGTTCGGGGTTGTCGTGGACCAGGCGGTCCAGGAGGCCGAGGGTGCTCAGCGGTCCGGCGTCGGCGCGGCGGGCCCAGTCGAGGAGGGTGGCGGGGTCGGCGGGGGGCAGGCCTAGGCCGACCTTGGGGCTGGGGTTGCTGAGGTCCATGGGGTCAGGTTCCTACGAATGGGGCGCGGTCGCATGCGAGATGCTGGGCGCATGGCCTCTCCCGGACCCGCGCCCGAGCCCCGTCCCGTGCCGGAGCCGCCGCCGTGGCCGCACTGCGGGCGGGGGGCCGACCCGGCGGGTGATCCGGTGGGGTGCCGGGGGGTGGTGGCGGAGGGGTGGACGGCGTGCCTGGCGCATGTGGGCGCGGCGGAGCGGAGCATGCGGGTCGCCGTCATGAGGGGTCGTGGGCAGATCGATTGCCGGGGGACGAGGTTCACGGCCGAGATGCTGCGGGAGGTGCTGGCCGTGCTGCGCCAAGAGCCGTCCGAGAGACCGGAGTTCGTTACCGCGCGCTTCGCGGGCGCGGAGTTCGTGGAGGACACGGACTTCTCGTGGGTGCGTTTCGGGGGCGCGCTGGACTTCAAGGGCGCGCGCTTCGCGGGTGGGGTGTCATTCCGCGAGGCGCGCTTCTCGGGGCTGGCGCTCTTTGAGAAGGCGTCCTTCGCGGGGGACGTCGAGTTCCGGGGGGCGGACTTCGAAGGCCTGGTGTCGTTCGCGGACGCGGCGTTTGGGGGACGGGTCGACTTCGGCAGAGCGGGGTTGAAGAGAGACGCGAACTTCCTGCGCGCCACATTCTCCCGCGACGCCTCCTTTGAGCGTGTGCGGTTCGGGGAGGCGATCTTCGTGAAGGCGGACTTCGCGGGCGAAGTCTCCTTCTCCCACGGGGCCTTCTCGGGGCTCACGCTGTTCGACGAAGCCTCGTTCGCCGCCCGGGCCGACTTCTCCTCGGTCGGCTTCGGCGGCGAAGTGTCCTTCTCCGCAGCGCGGTTCGGGGCAGCGGGAACGTTCTCCGGGGCCGCCTTCCAGGGGCGGGCCCCGTTCGACGGGGCGACCTTCGTGGGAAGCGCTACGTTCGACGAGGCAAGGTTTCACACCGCGCCCGAGCTGGGACCGTTCACCTGCGGCGGGGAAACGCGCCTGGACGGTGCGGTGTTCGACGTGCCGGTGACGATAGAGATCGCGGGCGGGCGCGTCGTGTGCAGGCGGACCCGGTGGGAGAACACGGCCACGCTGCGGCTGCGGCGCGCGTCGATCGACTTGCGGGACGCGGTGCTCAACGCGCCCGTGGCCGTGATCGCGCATCCGACGCCGTTCGAGCAGGGCGGGCGTCCGCTGTCGGAGGAGTTGCTCGCCGGGGAGGATCCCGGCGTCCGCGTGCTGTCGGTGAGCGGCGTGGACGCGGCGATGCTGGTGCTGGCGGGGACGGACGTGAGCGAGTGCGTGTTCGGCGGGGCGTTCCATCTGGACCAGATACGGCTGGAGGGACGGATCACGTTCTGGCGCGCGCCCCCGGGGTGGCGGACGCGGCGGCGGGTGCTGGCGGAGGAACGCGACTGGCGGGCGTTGCGGGGGCAGTGGCCCGGACGGGACTCCGGGCCGCCGCGGGAGCTGGTGCCGGGGCCCGCGGCCATTGCGGCGACGTACCGGCATCTGCGGAAGGCGCTGGAGGACGGGAAGAACGAGCCGGGGGCGGCGGCCTTCTACTACGGCGAGTGCGAGATGCGGCGGCACGACCGGGAGGGGACGCCTGCCGTGGAGCGGTGGCTGCTGACGGCGTACTGGGCGCTGTCGGGGTACGGGCTGCGGGCCTTGCGGGCGCTGGCCTGGCTGGTGGCGGCGATGGCGGCGACCGTGCTGGTGATGGCGCTGTGGGGGCTGCCCGCGGAGTCGCCTCGGCCGGAGTTCGCGGGGCGGGTCGGGGCGGACGGGGAGGTCGCGCTGACCTCGGACACGCCGCCGCCGGTCAATCCCCGGGGCGGGCTGGGGGAACGGCTGACCGGGGAGCGGGCGGAGCGGGCGTTGCGGGTCGTGATCAACTCGGTGGTGTTCCGGTCCTCGGGGCAGGAGCTGACGACGGCGGGGACGTACACCGAGATGGGGTCGCGGCTGGTGGAGCCGGTGCTGCTGGGGCTGGCGGTGCTGGCGGTGCGGGCGCGGGTGAAGCGGTGAGCGCCGTTGGCGGAAGGGCCGGCGGGCGCGGTCAGCCGCAGAGGGCGCCGATGAGGTGGAGGGCGATGGCCTCGTCGGCGGGGTGCGGTTCGAGGGCGCCGGTGGACTCGTCCACGGACTGGTAGCCCTGCTGCGTGACGCCGATCGCGGCCTGGCGCTCGCCGTCCGGGGCGGCGAAGACCTGGGTGCCCGAGCCCCACACCCGGCCGTCGTGGCCCCAGAACGTGCCGCAGGGCAGCCCGACCGGGTAGATGCCCAGGCCGTAGGCGCCGAGGACCTGGCCGTCGGGGGTCTCGATGGGGACGGTGCTCAGCATCGCGTCCAGGGAGGCCGGGGTGAGGAGTTCGCCGTCGAAGAGGGCGTCGTAGAAGCGGGTGAGGTCCTCCATGGTGGAGAGCAGCGCCCCGGCGGTCCAGACGTAGGAGGGGTCGTAGACGGTGACGTCGAGCGGCGGGTCGAGCAGGCCGTAAAGCCCCTCGTAGAGTCGGGCGTTGGGGCCCGGGATCGCGGCCGAGACCGGGAGGGTGGTGTGGCGCAGGCCGGCGGGGCGGATGACGTGGCGGGTGATGAACGCCTCGGCGGTCGTTCCGGTGACGCGCTCCAGCAGGAGGCCGGCGAGGATGTAATTGGTGTTCGCGTAGGAGTGGCGCTCGCCGGGCGCGCCCGGGGGCGGGGCTGAGAGGCCGATGCGGACCAGCTCCTCGGGGGCGAACCGGCGGTGGCGGTACTCCGCGACGCTCTCCACGGTGGGGTAGAGGAGGTCGTCGTAGTCGGCGATGCCGCTGGTGTGGTTCAGCAGCATGCGGATGGTGACGGCCGGGTCCAGGCCCTGGGCCTCCAGCGCGGGGAGGTGGCGGGCGACGGGATCGTCCAGGCCGATGCGGCCGGTCTCGGCCAGGCGGAGCACGGCGACGGCGGTGAACGTCTTGGTGACGGAGCCCACCCGGTGCACCATCCCGGGCGTGACGGGGCGGCCGGTGCGGGTGTCGGCCACGCCGGCCGCGCCGCGCCAGCGGTCCTCGCCCCGGGTCGCGGCGGCGTAGGTGCCGTGGATGCCGGCCTCGTGGACGGCGGCGAGGGTGGTGCGCAGGGCGGCGGGGTCGAGGCGGTCGGCGCGGTCGGCGCGGTCCGCGCGGTCGGGGGCGGTGGGGCGGGCGGCGGGGTCGGCGTTCGCCGGTGCGGCGGCCGTCGCGAGCAGCGTTCCCGCCACCAGGGCCATGAGGCAACGTCCCGCCCAGCGCCGCCGGTTGCGCATGCGTATCCCCCCGCTCGCTCAAGTCCCTTCATCGTACGTTGCGTTGGCGTAGCGGCGGGCGAGTTCGCCGTGGTGCGGGCGAGGGCGGCGCGGAGGGGTTCGGGGCCGGTGACCTCGGCCTCGGTGCCGAGGCGGAGGAGGTCGGCCACGGCGATGGGCTCGGATTCGACGGGGAGGCGGCAGGTGCTCCAGCCGTCGGGGCCCGGGGGCGGGGCCTCGGCCAGGGCGCGGGCGCCGGCGGCGGCGCCGAAGAGCATCGGCGAGGGTGGTCACGCACGGACGGAACGAGCGGAAAGACAGAGAAAGGCACGGGCATGGGGACGATGACGGAGACCGGCGGGCACTTCACCTTCGAGGGGTGGGAGGAGACCGCGCGCTCGGTTCGGAGGGGGCGGACGGCGTCACGCCTCGGCTGGCGCGGGCCACGGTGACGAACCACTTCTCCGGCGGGATCGAGGCGGCGGACACGCGATGCCTGTACGCGATCGCCTACCTGTCGGAGACGACCGGGGCCTTCACCGGCCTGGAGCGGGTGGCCGGGCGGCTGAACGGGCGGGAGGGGGCGTTCGTCCTGGAGGAGCGCGGCAGCTTCGAGCCGGACGGGTCGGTGCGCTGTTCCTTCGAGGTGGTGCCGGGGTCGGGGACCGGGGAGCTGGCGGGGCTGCGCGGCAGCGGCCGTTTCGTGCACCGGCAGGGGGAGGAGAAGGTGGCCTACACGTTCGCGTACTCGTGGGAGGCGGAGGGGCGCGAGGGCTGAACGACCGTGGCGGGGGCGGGCGTTCAGGCCGGGGGGCCCTCGTCGGGGATGCGGAGGACGCGACCGCGGACGCACGGGCCGGTGTCGGTCGCGGACAGGTCGGTCCAGGCGATGAACGCGCTCTGGCCGGCCGCCGGGTCGGGGACGGTGGCCGCGGCGACGTCGAAGCGCTCGCCGGGGTCCTGGGCGCTGAGCTGCATCGGGGCGTCCAGGGAGCCGTGGGTGGTGGAGATCACCTTGGCCATCACCGCGTGGCCCTCGCCCGTGGCGGCGTCCTTCTGGACCCACGCGGCCAGGAAGCAGCTTCCGGCGAGGGGGGCGAGGGCGGGGTCGGTGCAACTGAGGCCGGGGCCGGAGCAGGCGGGGACGCCGGGCTCGGCGAGGTCGCCGTCCTTGGCCAGGACGTTGGTCTCCACGCTGGTGCGGGACCGGTCGGGGCTGACGCGCTCGTGGGCGATGACGAACTGCTCGTTCGGCAGGGCGGCCACGGCCTTGCCTCCGCCGGCGAAGCCGCTCAGGCGGGGGACGGTCTCGCCGGTGACGGCGGCGCCGTCGAAGGTCAGCACGCGCAGGGTGATCGCGCCGCCGGCCAGGAGGCTGGGGTCGCTGCGCCAGCCGATCACGCAATTGCCGTCCAGGCGGGCGGCGAAGGGGCCGGTGTGGAATCCGGTGGTCGCGCTGACCGGGAATTCCGGGCCCTGGGGGGTGCCGTCGAAGGCGTAACGGCGGGCGAGGATGCGGCGGTCGGGGGCGGCGTTCACCCAGGCGACCAGGAAACCGGCGTCGATGAGGTGGGTGACGGCGGGGCCGCTTTCGGGGTCGATGTCGGCGCTGCTGATCTGCTCGACGCCGCCGAGGGGGTGGCCGTCGCGGTCGAAGCGGCGCATCTTCACGTGGGGGCGGGGGCCGGGAATGCTCGATGGTCTTTCGACCCAGGCCACGAAGGCGCCGGTCAGGGGGTTGGCGGCGATGACGGGCTGCTCCCTGAGGGTGTTGGGGGCGGCCGGGTCGGGCTCGCTGACGGGGAATTCGCCGGTGGCGGGGGTGCCGTCGGTGCGGAAGAGGCGGCCCTTGATGGCGGCGTCGCTGGTGTCGCTCCAGACGACGAAATAGAGGCTCGTGCCGAGGGCGGCCACGGAGGGGTTGCTCTGGATTCCCGCGGTGGTGGTGTTGATGAGGAAGTCGTTCATGCCGCCGCTTCTTTCGTTGCCGCGCGGGGGTGGGGGGCGCCTTCCTTTTCACCGTAACGGCGGCTGCGGGATTCCGCGTGGCGGGGCGGCGCGGTGCCCTGCGGGCGGCCAGGAACGACGGCCTGCGTCCGGCCGGGGGCGGTCACCCGGACGGCGGAACGAGTTGCCCTGCGGGCCGCGTGACGCCGGGGCGGGCCCGGGAGGCGCGGCCCCGGACGGCGGAGGCGGAGGGCGGGGGCCCGGTGGGGCCGCCGCGGCCGGGCGGGCGGTGACTCCGGCTCGCCGCGCGGGCGCGCAGGGCGGGCGGCGGGGCGAGGGGCGAAGCGCCCCGGCGGGCCGGGCGGCCGAGGCCGGGCCGGGGCGGGGCGGGGCCAAGGGCGCGGCCCGGTCGGCCGAGGCCGGGAGCCGGGGCCGGGGGCGCAGCCCGGGCTTCCCGCGCGGGCGCGCAGGGCGGACGCGGGGGCGGCCGAGGCCAAGGTCCCCGGCCCCCCGCCAGGGGTCAGCCCTCAGCCGCCGCCTTGAGGGAACGCAGGCGCTCCCCCGCGTACCAGGTGCCCAGGATGGTGGCCACGGCGAGGAGGGTCAGGCCGGTGGGGAGGGAGACCTCCGAAGTGATGTCGGCGCCGTCGGCCGCCACGCGTTCGGCCAGGGAGAGGGACCACTGCTGGACGGAGAGGGCGCGGGCGCCGGAGACCAGGCTGCCGAAGAGGGCCTCCCAGACGAGGGCGTAGATGAGGCCGAAGACGACGGCGTTGCGCGAGACCGTGCCCAGCAGCAGGAAGATCGCGCTGTAGGCGACCGAGGCCACGGCGGCGGCCACGGTGAAGGCGCTGGCGATGCGCTCGCCGTTGCCGTTGAGGATCATGCCGGCCAGCAGGATCGGCAGCGTGGTGAACGCGATGGTCACCGAGATGGAGACCAGCAGCTTGGTGAGCACGATGGTGCGCCGGCTCAGGGGCTTGGACAGCAGGTAGACGATCGAGCCGTCGTCGATCTCGGGCGCGATCGCGCCGGTCCCGGCGATGACGCCGATCAGCGGCACCATCGAGGCCAGCGCGAAGCCGCCCAGGATCTCGGTCGCGGCGTCGTCGTCCGCGCCGCCGAGCGCGCGCACCGCGACCGCGATGATCAGCAGCAGGACGGGCAGCGCGAGCAGGATCAGCGACCGGCGGCGGCCCAGCAGGGCGCGGTAGGTGAGCCGGGCCACGGTGGGGTGGTAGACGGCGGAGGTCAGGGAGGACATCGCGGAAACCTCGGGCTTCTCGGAGAGGGGCGGGCCGGTCAGGCGCTGACGAGGTAGGAGAAGACGCTCTCCAGCGACTCGTCGGAGGGCGAGACGGTCAGGAGCCTGACCCCGGCGTCGCGGGCCAGGACGGGGAGCCGGGTGGTGAACCGGCCGAAGTCCACGGCCTGGACGATCAGCGCCTCCTCCCCCGCGTCGAACTCGATGCCGCTGGTGGAGGGGTCGGCGATCAGCGCGGCGGCCAGCGTCCGGTCGTCGCTGGAACGCACGAGGTAGCGGTGGGGCCGGTCGGTCATCAGCCGCCGGATCCTGCGGTAGTCGCCCGAGGCGGCGTGGCGCCCGGCGACGATCACCTCGATGTGGGTGGCGAGCTGTTCGACCTCCTCCAGGATGTGGGAGGAGAAGAGCACCGTGCGGCCGTCGTCGCCCATCCTGCGCAGCAGGTCCATCAGGTGCATCCGCTGCCGGGGGTCCATGCCGTTGAACGGCTCGTCCAGCAGCAGCACCGAGGGCTCGTGCACCAGGGCCGAGGCCATCTTCACGCGCTGCCGCATGCCCTTGGAGTAGGTGGAGATGCGGCGGTCGGCCGCGTCCTCCATCTCGACGGTGGCCAGGGCGGCGCGGGCGGCGGCGCCGGGGTCGGGCAGGCCGTGCAGCTCGGCGTTGGCGAGGACGAACTCCTGGCCCGAGAGGTAGTCGTACATGCCCTCGCGCTCGGGCACGAGGCCGATCTGCCGGTACGCCTCGGCGTTGCGCCAGATCGGGCGGTCGTCGAGAGTGACGGTGCCGGAGGAGGGGGCGAGGAAGCCGCTCATCATGTGGATGAGGGTGGACTTCCCGGCGCCGTTGGGGCCCAGCAGGCCGGTGACGCCGGGGCCGATGTCCATGGAGACGTCGTTGACGGCGACGACGTTGCCGTACCACCGGGAGGCGGCGGCGATGTGCAGGGTGGTCATGATCGCTCAGGCCGCCTTCCGGTAGCGGCGCATCAGCAGGGCGCCGCTGAGGACGATGAGGAGCGCGGTGACCAGCAGGTAGAGCGGGGTCTCCGCGCCGGAGGGTGCGGTGTTGCCGGGGAACTCGGTCTGCCCGCCCAGGAACGCGGCCTGGAGGCCGTCCATCAGGGAGCCGGGCGAGAAGAGGCCGATCCAGCCGACCGCGTCCGCGTTGCCCTGCTCCCAGGCCACGGCCTGGAGGGCGGAGACGGCGAAGTAGGGGATGCTCAGCACGGCGATGATCGCGGCCACGCCGAAGCCGCGGCGCGGGGTGAGCGAGGCGACGAGCAGCGCGACGGAGGCGTGCAGGACGGCGAAGACCGCGGCGGCGACCAGGCCCTGGGCGTAGTCCTCGGTCTGGGCGGCGAAGCCCAGCTCCGCCAGGAGGCCGCCGGCGTAGGAGATGGTCAGCGGCAGCGCGATGAAGAGGAAGAGCGCGGCGACCAGGGCGGCGAACTTGGCCGCCACGTAGTCGGTGCGGTCGATGGGGCGGGAGAAGTAGAGCGGGAGCGTCTTGAACCGCAGGTCGAGGGAGACCATCTGCGGGGCGGCCAGGGCGATGTAGAGGCCGAGGATCGGCTGCATGAACAGCGCGTAGCTGGTGTACGCGATGGGCAGCTCGTCGGTGCCCACGGTGACGGCGACCGCGACCATCACGATGGCGGGGACCGCCATGATCACGGCCAGGCCCATCGGAAGGACCTTGCTCCGGGCGGAGCGGCCCAGGCCGTACGCGCCGCGCAGCGAGTGCACGAAGAGGGAGCGGCGGGCGTAGGAGGCGCCCAGGCGCTTGCCCGCGTAGCGGCGGTAGCCGATGTCGTGAATCCGGGCGTCGGGGCGGGCGCCCGCGCCCTGGGCGGCGGGCGGGGTGGTGGCGTTCACCGGGGGTCCTCCTCGCGGGTCTGGAAGACCTCGGCGATGTGGTGGCGGCGTTGTTCGATGCGGACCAGGCCGAGGCCGAGGTCGGCGATGGCGTCGCGGACCGCGTCGTAGACGGACTCGTCGGTGGCGTCCAGGTGCAGGACGTGGCCGCCGCCGGGGACGGCCGTCAGGCCGCGCGCCGCCAGGGCCTCGGTCAGGGCCCGGGTGCCGTCGGGGTGGGCGTCGGTGTCGGTGACCTCCACGGCCACCGAGGCCGTGGCCTGCGTGAAGGTGGCCGTGGCCTGGGAACGCAGCAGCCGGCCGCCGTCGATGACGACGATGTGGTCGCTGGTGCGCTCCAGCTCGCCCAGCAGGTGCGAGGTCACCAGCACGGAGATGCCGAAGTCGGTGTGGATGCGGCGGATGAGGCCCAGCATCTCGTCGCGGCCGGCCGGGTCCAGGCCGTTGGTCGGCTCGTCCAGGAGCACCAGCTTGGGGTCGTGGACGAGGGCCTGGGCCAGCTTCACGCGCTGCTTCATGCCCGTGGAGTAGCCGCCCATGGGGCGGTACCGCTCCTCGTGGAGCCCTACGTGGCGCAGCGTGTCGGCGGTGCGCTCGCGGGCGGCCGGGCGGGGCAGGCCGGACATCCGGGCCATGTGCACGACGAACTCGGTGGCCGAGACGTCGGGCGGCAGGCAGTCGTGCTCGGGCATGTACCCGACCTGCTCGCGGATGGCGCCGCCCTCCCGGGCGGAGTTCAGGCCCAGGACGGAGGCGGTGCCCTCGGTGGCGGGGGCCAGGCCCAGCAGGATCTTGATCAGGGTGGACTTGCCGGCGCCGTTGGCGCCCACCAGGCCGGTCACGCCGGGCCCGATGTCGAGGGTCAGCCCGGCCAGCGCGGTCACCTTGGGGTACCGCTTGGTGAGGCCCTCGGCCCTGATCACGCTCCGGGGGGCCGCGCCGGCCGCCCCGGCGGCCGTGCGTGCGGTCGTACTGTCGGTCGCGGTCACGTCCACGACGGTAGTGGCGGGCGCGGGCCGGCCGCGTCCGCCTGGGGTCGGTCAATCGGCGCCGCTCCCTTAGGGGAATCCCCACCCTGGGAACGACCCACCCCCTCCTCGCGTCGTAGCCGCGCCTCCTCCTGGGCGGGGACCGGCGCGGGGACCGGCGTGGGCTACTCGGCGCGGAGGAAGGCGCTCGTGGTCACCTTGCCGAGCTTGGTCAGGCGGGTCGTTCCGTTGGCCAGGTGCTCGTCCGTGGCCTCCTTGACGCCCGGCCACACGCGGTCGTCGTAGTCGTCGATCACCACGATCGCGCCGGGGGCGGCCAGCTCCTCGACCCACTCCAGGTCGGCCCGCACGCCCGCCGCCGAGTGGTCGCCGTCGACGATGATGACGCCGAACTTCTCCCCCGCGAGCTTGGCGTGGATCTCCTGGTCCGTGGAGTAGCCGCGCAGCAGCCGGACGCGGTCGGCGGGGACGCCCGCGTAGTGCAGGTTGGCGCGGACGATCTCCTCGCTGATCGGCGTGCCCGAGGCGTCCACGGTGATCTCCATCTCCTCCTGGAGCTGCACCGGCGCGATGGGGTCCACGATCGTGAGCTGGTACGGGATGCCGGCCCGCAGCATCTGGCGGGCCAGGCCGCCGATGAAGAGGCCGTAGAGCGTGCCGATCTCCAGCACCTCGCCGTTCGGCGGGCTCAGCAGCGGGGTGGTGGCCAGCTTGCCCAGGATGTTGGAGGTGCCGCCCGCGATCCGGCCCACGCCGCGGTTCTCCACGTCCACCAGCGTCCGGTACGCCTGCACCACGGCCCGGCGGGCGTGGCGCTCGCCGGTGACCTCCGCGACCTGCTGCGCCACGGCGTTCAGCTGGGCCGGGCTGGGGTGGCGGTTGAAGCGGCGGCCGTCGCTGCCCAGCAGCAGCTCGGTCGTGTGCTGCTGGTCCTTGAGGCGGCGCAGCTCCTCCCGGGTACTGCCCAGCTCCTTGCGCAGCTTGCGGTCCAGGCGCTGGTCGATCCGGGTCATCAGGGGGCGCGCTGCTTTGCTGAGGAGGCTCATGTCCCGACGCTAGTGGCCCCCGCGGGCGGGGGACCACCCCTACATCTGAACGTCAGGTCCCTCTTGTGGTCTCTTCATTCATGGTTCACCTGTTCACCTGGGTGAGTCCCTCGGTGGCGATCTCCTCGAAGACCCGCAGGTCGGCGGCGAACTGGGACTCCGGGACCGGCCAGTGGAGAACGATCTCGGTGAACCCCAGCTCCGCGCACCGGCCCGCGTGGTCCACGAAGGCCGCCACCGAGGTCAGGGGCTCGAAGTCGAGCAGCACGCGGGTCAGGCTCTCCGGCTCCCGGCCGGTCTCGTCGCACACCGCGTCCAGCCGGTCCACCTGCCGGGCCAGCACCGCCCAGAAGCCGTCGGGGCCCTCGGCCCCGCGCCCGGCCGCCGCCGGCTCGCCGGTGGTGACCCACGCCTGCCCGTGCCGAGCGGCCAGCCGCATGCCCCGCCGGCCGGTGCCCGCCACCGCGAAGGGCAGCCGCGGGCGTTGCACGCAACCGGGGATGTTGCGCACCTCGCGGGCCGAGTAGAAGTCCCCCTGGTAGGAGACGCCGGCGGTGCCGCCCTCGGTCAGCAGCAGGTCGAGCAGGCGCAGGAACTCCGCGAAGCGGTCGGCCCGTTCCCGCGGGGCCCACGCGTCGTGGCCGAGCGCGGTGGCGTCGAAGCCGGTGCCGCCGGAGCCGATCCCGAGCGTGACCCGGCCGCCCGAGATCTCGTCGAGCGTGATCAGCTCCTTGGCCAGGGCGACGGGGTGGCGGAAGTTGGGGGAGGTGACCAGCGTGCCCAGGCGCAGGCGTTCGGTGACGGCGGCGGCGGCCGTGAGCGTCGGGATGGCGCCGTACCAGGGGCGGTCGCGGAAGTTGCGCCACGAGAGGTGGTCGTAGGTGTACGCGGCGTGGAACCCGAGCTCCTCCGCGCGCTGCCATGTGCTTCTGCCGCCGTCCGCCCAGCGGTGGACCGGGAGGATCACGGTGGACAAGCGCAGGCGGGGAACGTCGGTGTCAGCCATGGGGAGCAGCGTAGGGCGTTCCGGGGCATCCCCGTGCCGCGTTCGCACGCATATGCTGAACGACCGTGTCCCCGGAACTTCCGCGCACGCCGCCGAGCCCCCGGCCGGGTCCGCCGCCGCGCCCGCGGCTGATCGCCACGGACCTGGACGGCACGCTGCTGCGCCGGGACGGGACGGTCTCCCCGCGCACGGTGGCGGCGCTGGCCGCGGCGGAGGAGGCGGGGATCGCGGTCGTCTTCGTGACCGGGCGGCCGGTGCGGTGGATGGACGCGGTGAGCGCGCACGTGCACGGGCACGGGATGGCGATCTGCGACAACGGCGCGGCGCTGGTGGACCTGCGGGACGGCGGGCAGCGGCTGGTGGAGGCCAGGGAGCTGCCGCGGCCCAACGCCCTGGCGGCCGTCCGCGCGCTGCGGCTGGCGGCGCCGGGGGTGAGCTTCGCGGTGGAGCGCACCCTGGGCGTGCACCACGAGCCGCGGTATCCGCCGATGCTGCGGGATCCGGTGACCGAGGTGGCCTCGGTGGAGAAGCTGCTGGGGCCGCCCCCGGCGTACGCGGACGAGCCGGTGCTGAAGCTGCTGGCGTTCCATCCGGAGCTGGACCCCGACGCGTTCCTGGCGCTGGGGCGTGAAGTGGCCGGGGAGTACGGGGAGTTCACCCGGTCCAGCCCCACGGCGCTGCTGGAGGTCAGCGGGCCGGGGGTCAGCAAGGCCAGCACGCTGGCCCGGCGTTGCCGCCTCCTGGGCATCTCCCGGGAGGAGGTCGTCGCCTTCGGGGACATGCCCAACGACCTGGAGATGCTGCACTGGGCGGGCACGGCCTGGGCGATGGGCAACTCCCACCCCGTGGTGCTGGCCGCCACCCGCCGCCACACCGCCTCGAACGAGGAGGACGGCGTGGCGCGGGTCATCGAGCGGATGCTGGCGGGGACGTAGCCTCGGGTCCGCTTCCGCTCCCCCGGCCGTGGTCGGCGGGGCTGCCGAACCGCGGGCTGGTGAAGTGGGGGCTGGTGAACCTCGGGTTGTGGTGGTGCGGGTGGGGGTGCCGCGGGTGGGGGAGGCGGGTGGCGTGCAGGCGCAGGAAGGGGGCGATGCCGCGGTCGTGGAGGGCGCGGAGCCAGTCCTCGCGGGCGCGGGCCACCTCCTCGGCCAGGGGCGGGGCGGCGGGGGCCTTGTTGCGGGCGGCGGTGACGACCAGGCCGGCCACGGCGGCCAGCAGGCCGGCGCCGGCGAGGCCGGCGAAGACCCAGCCGACGCCGCGCATCGGCTCGGCCAGCGCGGGCTCCGGCTCGGCCAGGCCGAGGGCGTAGCCCAGCAGGAGGAAGACGAGGGCGGCGACGGCGGCCAGGACGGGGACCAGCGCGAAGAAGGCGGTGGCGACGCCGGCGGCGGACGCGGCGGTCGGGGCGGCCGGGCGGGAGTCGGCGCGGCCGGGGAGCTGCTGCCGCAGGCGCGACAGGCGTTCGTGCTCCGCCTCGGCGGCGGAGGCGAGGTCGGGAAGGGCGGTCAGGGCCAGCTCGCGCAGCCGCGCGATCTCGGCGTCGTCCGCGCCCGTGGTGAGGCGGGCGGTGCGGAGCGCGTCGTCGAGCAGCCGGTGGACGTCGGCCTGGTCCTCGGGTGGCAAACCGTCAGCGCTCATGTGCGTCCCCAGGGCCTGAGGGAAGGGGACAACCGATAGTAAGCCGCAACGGCCGCGCGGGACAGGGAATTACCGGGAACATATGCCTGAACGCTCCCGCGGGGCGCCTCGCGGGCCCGGGCCGCGGACTACGCGCCCAGGGGGAGGCGGGCGACCAGGAGCTTGCCGGCCATGGTCACGCCGCCGTCCATCGCGATGGCCAGGGAGTCGGCGTACACGTGCGGGCCCGCGATCCGGACCACGGGCTCCGCCGCCTCGCCGGCCGCGCCCTCCGCGTCGGCCCCGCCCTGGCCGTTCTCCCCGGTGAGGTAGGGGATCGGGCTGTGGCCGTGAACGACCCGCTGTCCGCCGTAGGTGTCGAGCAGCTCGCGGACGGCGAGCGGGCCGTTCGTCTCGTCGCGGAAGGCGAAGCGCTTGGTGAACTTCCGGAACAGGTCCCAGGTCTCCTCGACGTCGTTGCGCTGGAGGGCCTGCCAGATCGCGTCGTTGACGTCCTCGACGGTGGAGCCGTAGTCGAGGTAGGCGGTGGTGTCGGAGTGCAGCAGCAGGTGCCCGTCCGCCAGGGCCATCGAGTCCAGGCGCGACATCCACTGGATGTGGTGATCGCGCAGCCGCTCCATGTCCGTGCGCTGGCCGCCGTTGAGCAGCCAGGCGGCCTGGAACGAGGCGGTGCCGGCCGCCGAGTCCACCGGGGCGTCTCCGAAGCGGCTGGCGCCGATGAGCAGCAGCTCGTGGTTGCCCAGCAGGGCCTTGCAGTAGCCGCCGGCCGCAGCCGCCTCGGCGGAGAGCCGCATCACCAGGTCGATGACGCCGATGCCGTCCGGCCCGCGGTCGGTGAAGTCCCCCAGGAACCACAGCCGGGTGTCCCCCGCGGCCCAGCGGTCCTCCGCATCGGTCAGGCCCGCCTCGCGCAGCGCCGCGCGCAGCTCCTCCAGGTACCCGTGGACGTCTCCGACGACGTAGAGCGGGCCCGTGCCGTCGATCTGGGGCAGGTCGGGGAGGGTGGGCGTGTACAGATCGGGCTGTGTGGCGCTCCACACGTCCGGTCCCTGGCCGGCCCCCTGAGTCATCGACCCCTCCACCACTACGCGCCGCCTCCACCTGTACGACCCGGCCCGGGAGGGCCAGGTCGCGGTGCCATTCGCCCATCATAGGAAGCCCGGTGCCGGGCGATGCCACTCCGTTCCCGGAAACGTTTACCGGAAACTACTGGCCCGCGGCAGGGGGTGTACGGGGAGCGGCCACGGTCGTGCGGGCCGGACGGTGGGCCGGGCGGCGGCTGGAGGCGCGCACGATCAGCTCGGTCGGCATCACCTGCTGGCCCTGCGGGCGGCCGGCCGGGCCCTCGATGGCGTCGATGAGGAGCTGGATGACGGCGGTGCCGATGCGTCCCGGTTTGAGGGAGAGCGTGGTGATCGGGGGCTCGGTGGTGGCGTAGACGTCGGACTCGCTGCAGCAGACGACGAGCAGGTCGTCGGGGACGCGCAGCCCGTATCTGCGGGCGGCGGCGAGGAGATCGGTGCCGTTGGGGTCGAAGAGGCCGTAGACGGCGTCGGGCCGGTCGGGGCGGGCCAGCAGGCGGTCGGCGGCGACGGCCGAGGCGCAGGGGTCGTGCGCGGGGTACGCCTCGTAGACGGGGTCCTGGCCGTGGCGTTCGCACCAGTCGATGTAGGCGGAGGTTGACAGGCGGGTGTAGGTGTCCGTGCTGGTGCCGGTGAGGAGGCCGATGCGGCGGGCGCCGGCGTCGGCGAGGTGGTCGAGCAGGCCGGAGACGGCTGCCTCGTGGTCGTTGTCCACCCAGGCGGTGACGGGCAGGTCGCCGCCGGGTCTGCCGTCGGAGACGACGGGGATGCCCTGGCGGACCAGCTCGGTGACGACCGGGTCGTGGTCGGAGGGGTCGATGACGACGGTGCCGTCGAGGGCGACGTTGGACCAGACGTCGAAGTCCCGGTGCTGGGAGGCGGCCGGGAGGATCACCAGCGCGTAGCCGCGGGCCAGCGCGGCGGAGGTGGCGGCCCTGGCCATCTCCGCGAAGTAGGCGAACTCCGTGAAGGTGAACGGTTCTTCGCCGTAGGTGGTGACGGTGAGGCCGATCAGTCCTGACTTGCCGGTGCGGAGGGTTCGGGCGGCGGCTGAGGGGCGGTAGCCGAGGCGGTCGGCGACGGTGCGGACGTGGCGGCGCGTGGCGTCGGGCAGGCGGCCCTTGCCGTTGAGCGCGTCGGAGACAGTCGTGATCGAGACACCGGCGGCCGCTGCGACATCGCGGATGCCGGCCCGGCCGCTCGTGCGGCGAGCGGAGGCCCTGGTCACCTGATGCTTCGCTGCTGTCATGGCGACCTGATGTTAGGCCCGGGATCGGACCGGGGCGGCCGGATGCGGTCGTTCCCCGGGGAACACGTTTCTGCTAGCCATAGGGGCCGTGGCGCCTTGGATTCGAAGCCTGAAACGTCTTGTGGCGGCGTGAGGGGGCGCTGGGGGTGGCCCGGCTCCGAGCAGTGGGGCGCTTTTCAACGTCCTTCGCCTCACCCTCACGGGCGGGGCGCGCCACCGCGCCCGCCAGGGGCGTGAAGCTGTGCATGCGCGCCGTTTGGGTTGGCGGATACGCCCGCCGCGGGCGTTGCTCCTAAGGTGTGAGGAATGACGGCATCCTCTCAGCACCCCACCTCCCCGCGCCCGGCGGGTCCCCGGCTGCGGGCGGCCCTGGACGGCATCCCGAGCTACGCGCCCGGCCGCCCGGCCGGCGAGGGGCCCGGGTCGTTCAAGCTCTCCTCGAACGAGAACCCCTACCCGCCGCTCCCCGGCGTCCTGGAGACGGCGGTGGCCGCCGCGGGCTCGCTCAACCGCTACCCGGACCTGGCCTGCTCGGGCCTGCTGGCCGAGCTGGCGGACCGCCTGGGGGTGCCGCTGGAGCACCTGGCGGCCGGGACCGGCTCGGTCGGCGTGATGCAGCAGCTCGTGCAGGCGACGGCGGGCCCGGGGGACGAGGTGCTGTACGCCTGGCGTTCCTTCGAGGCGTACCCGATCATCGCGCAGATCGCCGGGGCGGCCTCGGTGCGGGTGCCGCTGAACGCCGCCGAGGAGCACGACCTGCCGGCCATGGCGGCGGCGATCACCGACCGGACCCGGCTGATCTTCGTCTGCTCCCCCAACAACCCCACGGGCACGGCGATCCCGCGCGCGGACCTCGAGGCGTTCCTGGACCGGGTGCCGGGGGACGTGCTGGTGGTGCTGGACGAGGCGTACCGGGAGTTCGTGCGCGACCCGCGGGTGGGGGACGGGATCGAGCTGTACCGGGAGCGGCCCAACGTGTGCGTGCTGCGGACGTTCTCCAAGGCGTACGGGCTGGCGGGGCTGCGGGTCGGCTTCGCGGTGGCGCACCCGCCGGTGGCGGCGGCGCTGCGGAAGACGGCCGTTCCCTTCGGGGTGAGCGAGGTGGCGCAGCGGGCGGCGGTGGCCTCGCTGCGCAGCGAGCCGGCGCTGCTGGCCCGGGTGGACGCGCTGGTGGCGGAGCGGGAGCGGGTGACGGGCGCGCTGGCCGCGCAGGGCTGGACGGTGCCGGACGCGCAGGGGAACTTCGTGTGGCTGCGCCTGGGCGCGGCGAGCGCCGAGTTCGCGGCGGCCTGCGAGGCGGCGGGGGTGACGGTGCGGCCGTTCGCGGGGGAGGGGGTCCGGGTGACGATCGGGGAGACCGAGGCGAACGACCTCGTGCTGCGGACGGCGGCGGCCTTCCGGGCGGAGCACGCGCGGGGGTAGGGCCGTCCGGCCCCGCGGGGCGGGGCCGGACGGGTCGCGCCGCAGGTCGGGACGGGTAAGGGAACGGGGGACCCCCCGGCCTTCTGGCCGGGGGCGGCGTGGTTCTATCATGGCTTGTGAATGTGAATACGTTCACAAGATAGGAACGCCACTGTGGACAGCACCGTGGAGCTCGCCCTCGCCCCGGAGACCCTGGCGCGCTGGCAGTTCGGGATCACCACCGTCTACCACTTCCTCTTCGTCCCCCTGACGATCTCCCTCGCCGCCCTGACGGCCGGGCTCCAGACCGCCTGGTACCGCACCCGCAAGGACACCTACCTGCGGGCCACCAAGTTCTGGGGCAAGCTCTTCCTGATCAACATCGCGATGGGCGTGGTCACCGGCATCGTCCAGGAATTCCAGTTCGGCATGAACTGGTCGGACTACTCGCGCTTCGTCGGGGACGTCTTCGGCGCCCCGCTGGCCTTCGAGGCGCTGATCGCCTTCTTCTTCGAGTCCACCTTCATCGGCCTGTGGATCTTCGGCTGGGACCGGCTGCCCGCGCGCCTGCACCTGGCCACCATCTGGATCGTCTCGGCCGGGACCGTGGCCTCCGCCTACTTCATCCTGGCGGCCAACTCCTGGATGCAGCACCCCGTGGGCTACGCCATCGACGAGGAGACGGGGCGGGCCCGGCTGACCGACATCGGGCGGGTGCTCACCCAGAACACGGCCGTCGCGCAGTTCGCCCACACCATCACCGCCGCCTTCCTCACCGGGGGCGCGTTCATGGTGGGCATAGCCGCCTGGCACCTGGCGCGGCGGCGGCACACCGAGGTGATGCGCGCCTCGCTGCGGCTGGGCCTGGTCACGATGGTCGCCGCGGGCCTGCTCACCGCCTTCACCGGGGACCGGCTCGGCAAGATCATGTACGAGCAGCAGCCGATGAAGATGGCCGCGGCCGAGGCCCTGTGGGACACGGAGGCGCCCGCGCCCTTCTCGCTGTTCGCGGTCGGGGACGTGGAGCAGGGGCACAACATGGTCGCCGTCGAGGTGCCCGGCCTGCTCTCCTTCCTCGCGCACGACAACTTCTCCGAGGCCGTGCCCGGGATCAACGACACCAACGAGGCCCTCCAGGAGCGCTACGGCCCCGGCGACTACCGCCCCAACGTGCCGCTGGCCTACTGGAGCTTCCGCTGGATGATCGGCTTCGGCATGGCCTCCGCGGCCCTGGGCGCCGCCGGGCTGTGGCTGACCCGGCGCCGCCTGCTGCTGGACCCCGCACTGCGGACGGGCGAGGACGAACGCCCGCGGCTGGCGTTGACCCGGAGCCGCGAGCTGGGGCCGCTGCTCACCCGGTGGTACTGGCGGATCGCCTTCCTCACGCTGCTCTTCCCGCTGATCGCCAACGCCTGGGGCTGGATCTTCACCGAGACCGGGCGCCAGCCGTGGGTGGTCTACGGGCTGATGCGCACCGAGGACGCGGTCTCCCCCGGCGTCTCCCAGGCCGAGGTGATCGCCTCGCTGACCGTCTTCACGCTGCTGTACGCCGTGCTCGCGGTCGTCGAGGCGCGGCTGATGGTCACCTACGCCAAGGCCGGGCCGCCGGAGCTGACCGAGGCGGACCGGCATCCGCCGACGCGGATCGGCGGGCCGCGGGGCGGGCCGGGGGCGGGCGCCGCCGAGGCCGCCGACGAGGCCGACCGGCCAATGGCCTTCTCGTACTGATGGGCACCGCGATGTCCGTCCTGCTGTTCGTCCTGCTGCGCACCGAAACGCACGGAAGGAGCGCGCGGTGAGCCTTTCGCTTCCCGAGCTGTGGTTCTGCGTCATCGCCGTCCTGTGGACCGGCTACTTCTTCCTGGAAGGCTTCGACTTCGGCATCGGCGTGCTCTCCGGGACGCTGGCCCGCGACCGCGCCGAGCGCCGGGTCCTGATCAACACCATCGGGCCGGTCTGGGACGGGAACGAGGTCTGGCTGCTGACCGCGGGCGGCGCCACCTTCGCCGCGTTCCCCGACTGGTACGCCACCCTCTTCTCCGGCTTCTACCTGCCGCTGCTGGCCGTGCTGGTCTGCCTGATCGTGCGCGGCGTGGCCTTCGAGTACCGCGCCAAGCGGCCCGGGGAGCGCTGGCAGCGGAGCTGGGAGCACGCCATCCTCTGGTGCTCGGCGCTGGTGGCCTTCCTGTGGGGCCTGATCTTCGCCAACGTGGTGCGCGGCGTGCCGGTCGACGCCTCGGGGGAGTTCGCGGGCGGGCCGGCGGACCTGCTCAGCCCGTACGCGCTGCTGGGCGGGGCGGCGACGCTGGCGCTGTTCACCTTCCACGGGGCGGTGTTCGCCGCGCTGAAGACGGTCGGGGAGATCCGGGCGCGGGCGCGGCGGGCGGCGACGCTGCTGGGGGCGGCGACGGTGCTCGTGGGCGGGGCGTTCCTGCTGTGGACGCAGGCGGAGGCCGGCAACGGCCGTTCCCTGGGCGCGCTGGCCGTGGCGGTGGCCGCGCTGGTGGCGGCGCTCGCGGCGAACGCCCGGGGGCGCGAGGGGTGGGCGTTCTGCTTCTCGGGGGTGGCGGTCGCGGCGGTGGTGGCGCTGCTGTTCCTGGCGCTCTTCCCCGACGTGATGCCCTCCTCGCTGGACCCGGGCTGGAGCCTGACCGTGGAGGGGGCGGCGTCCTCGCCGTACACGCTGCGGATCATGACCTGGTGCGCGGTGGCGGCCACGCCGGTGGTGATGGTGTACCAGGGGTGGACGTACTGGGTGTTCCGCAAGCGGATCGGGGTGCAGCACATCGCTGGGACTGCCGGTCCGGTCGCGGAGCCCGGTGCGGCGGGGGCGGGCCGTGCGGCCCGTTGACCCGCGGCTGCTGCGGCACGCCCGCGCGACGCGGGGATTCCTGGCCGCCTCGGTCGCGCTGGGCCTGGCCGGGGCCGGGCTGGTCATCGCCCAGGCCCTGCTGATCGCGCGGCTGGTCGCCGACGCGTTCACGGCGGGCCGCGGCCTGGGGGACGGCCTGGCCGCGCCTCTGCTGCTGCTCGCCGCGACGGCCGCGGGCCGGGGCCTGGTCGCCTGGCTGACGGAGCTGGCCGCGCACCGCGCCGCCGCCTCGGTGAAGTCCGAGCTGCGGCTGCGGCTGCTGCACCACGCCACGCGGGACCCGGCGGCGCCGCTCCGGCCGACCGGCGAGCTGACCGCGCTGGCCACGCGCGGCATCGACGCGCTGGACGGGTACTTCGCCCGGTACCTGCCGCAGTTGGGCCTGGCCGTCCTGGTCCCGGCGGCCGTGCTGGCCCGGATCGTCACCGACGACTGGGCCGCGGCGGCGACCATCGCCGTGACGCTGCCGCTGATCCCGCTGTTCATGGCGCTGATCGGCTGGGCCACGCAGGCCCACATGGACCGGCAGTGGCGCCAACTGGCGCGACTGTCCGGGCACTTCCTCGACGTGGTCGCGGGCCTGAGCACGCTGAAGGTCTTCGGCCGGGCCAGGGCCCAGGAGGAGAACATCCGCGCCGTCACCGACTCCTACCGGCGCGGCACGCTGCGGACGCTGCGGATCTCCTTCCTGTCCTCCTTCGCACTGGAGCTGCTGGCAACGCTGTCGGTGGCGCTGGTCGCGGTGGGCATCGGCATGCGGCTGGTGCACGGGGACCTGGACCTCTACACGGGCCTGGTCGTGCTGATCCTGGCGCCGGAGGCGTACCTGCCGCTGCGGCGGCTGGGGGCGGAGTACCACGCGGCTCAGGAGGGTCTGGCCGCGGCGCAGGAGGTCTTCTCGGTGGTCGAGGCCGCGCCGGAGCCCCGGCCCGGCGGCGGGCTGCCCGTCCCCGCGGCGCCCGGACTGGCGTTCGAGGGACTGGCGGTCAGGTACCCCGGGCGTTCCGGGGACGCGCTCGCGCCCACCTCGCTGGTGGTGGCGCCGGGGGAGACCGTGGCCCTGACCGGGCCTTCGGGGGTGGGCAAGTCCACGCTGCTGGCCGCGCTGCTCGGCTTCGCCGCCCCGGCCTCGGGGCGGGTGCTGATCGGAGGCGTGGACCTGGCGCTGCTGGACCGGGCGGAGTGGCACCGGCGCGTCGCGTGGGTGCCGCAGCGCCCGTACCTGTGCGCGGGCACGGTGGCCGACAACGTCCGCCTGGCGCGGCCCGAGGCGGACGACGCGGCGGTGGCCGCGGCGCTGCGGGAGGCCGCCGCGAGCGAGCTGGACCCGGGCCGCCGGGTCGGGGAGGGCGGGGCCGGCCTGTCCGCCGGGCAGCGCCAACGCGTCGCGCTGGCGCGGGCGTTCCTCGCGGACCGGCCGGTCCTGCTGCTGGACGAGCCGACGGCGGCGCTGGACGCGGCCACGGAGGCGGCGGTCACGGAGTCCATCCGCCGCCACGCCGCCACCCGAACAGCCCTGCTGATCACCCACCGCCCGGCCCTGCTGGCGGCGGCGGACCGGACGTTTCACGTGGAACGATCGCCTGCGGCGGGCTCGCCGCCCGGGGCGGCGGCGCCCGCGCCCGGAGCGCTGCTCCGGCCCACGGGGGCGGAGGGGCCTGTCCCCGGGGGGACGGCGCTGGCGTGCGCGGACGCGCCCGCCGGGGGCGGCGTGGTCCCGGCCGAGCGAGACGGCGCCCATGCCGGGCTCGCGGAGCCGGTCGGGCCGGGCCGCTCGCCGGCCGTGGGGTCCCGGCCCAGCGACGCCCTGCGGGTTCGCCGGACGGAGGTGGTCCCCTGCCACAGCCGGCCGCGGTCCGCCCGCGCCGGGTGGCGCAGGCGGATAGCCCGGAC
Source organism: Streptomyces boetiae (assembly GCF_031845405.1). Taxonomy (NCBI): domain Bacteria; kingdom Bacillati; phylum Actinomycetota; class Actinomycetes; order Kitasatosporales; family Streptomycetaceae; genus Streptomyces; species Streptomyces boetiae. Next base: position 7,484 of record NZ_JAVREN010000053.1, on the reverse strand, counting down.
CCTGGCCACCCGCCTCGCCTCGCCCGCGCCGTGTCCGTCCCCGGCGGACGCGGCGTCCCGCCGGGGGGCGTCGGGGGGCGCCCTCCGGTGGGTGCGGGAGGCTGGGCGGCGATGGCGGGAGCGGCTGGTGCTCAGCGGGTTGCTCGGCGCGTTCGCGCTGGGGAGTTCCGTGGGGCTGATGGCCACCTCGGGGTGGCTGATCTCGCGGGCCTGGGAGCAGCCGCCCGTGCTGCACCTGATGGTGGCCGTCACCGCGACCCGTGCGTTCGGGCTCGGACGGGCGGTCTTCCGTTACGCCGAACGGCTCACCGGCCACGACGCCGTGCTGCGGGTTCTCGCGGGGCTACGGGTCGCCGTCTACCGGCGGCTGGAGCGGCTCGCGCCCGCCGGCCTCGGCCGGGCGAGGCGCGGCGACCTGCTGGCCCGCGTCGTCGGCGACGTGGACGCGCTCCAGGACTACTACCTGCGCTGGCTGCTGCCCGCCGCGACCGCCGCCGCCGTGGGCCTGGGCGCCACGGCCCTGACCTGGGCCCTGCTGCCCGCCGCCGGCGCCGCGCTGGCCGCCGGGCTGCTCGCCGCCGGCGTGGCCGTGCCCGCCCTCACGGCCGCCGTCTCCCGCCGCGCCGAGCGCCGCCTGGCCCCGGCCCGCGGCGAGCTGGCCGCCCGGACCGTGGACCTGCTCAGCGGAACGCCCGAGCTGACCGTCGCCGGCGCGCTGCCCGCCCGCCGGGCCGCCGTCCGGGCGGCCGACGCGGAGCTGACGGCGCTGGCCGCCCGGTCCGCCGCCGCGACCGCGCTCGGCGGCGGCCTGAGCGCGCTGCTCGCCGGCCTGACCGTGACCGCCGCCGCCTGGGCCGCCGTTCCGGCCGTGGCCGGGGGCCGCCTCGACGGGGTGTGGCTGGCGACGGTCGTGCTGGTGCCGCTCGCCGCGTTCGAGGCAGTGGCCGGGCTGCCCCTGGCCGTCCAGCACCGGCAGCGCGCCCGCCGGGCCGCCGAGCGCGTCCGCGAGGTGTGCGAGGCCCCGACGCCGGTCCGCGAGCCGGAACACCCGGAGCCGGCGCCCGCGAGCCCGTTCCCCCTGCGCGTGCGCGGCCTGAGCGCCCGCCACCCGGGGCAGGCCGGGTACGCCCTGCGCGGCGTGGATCTGGACCTGGCACCCGGACGGCGGATCGCCGTGGTCGGCCCCTCCGGCGCGGGCAAGACCACGCTCGCGCACTGCCTGCTGCGGTTCCTCGACCCCGAGCCCGGCAGCCGCTACACGCTCGGCGGCGCCGAGGCCACGGCTCTGGACGGGGACGCCGTGCGGCGCCTGGTCGGCCTGTGCGCCCAGGACGCGCACCTCTTCGACAGCACGCTGCGCGAGAACCTGCGCCTGGCCCGCCCCGGCGCGGACGACGCCGCGCTGCTGGCCGCCCTCGCCGCCGCCCGCCTGCTGACCTGGGCGGACGCGCTGCCCGCCGGTCTCGACACCCCCGTGGGCGAGCACGGCGCCCGGCTCTCCGGAGGCCAGCGGCAGCGGCTGGCGCTGGCCCGCGCGCTGCTGGCCGACTTCCCCGTCTTGGTGCTGGACGAGCCCGCCGAGCACCTGGACCTGCCCACCGCCGACGCCCTGACGGCCGACCTGCTGGCCGCCACCGAGGGCCGCGCCACGGTGCTGATCACTCACCGGCTGGCGGGCCTGGAGGCCGTGGACGAGGTGCTGGTCCTGGAGGACGGCCGGGTCGCGCAGCGCGGGGCCCCGGCGGAGCTGGCGGCCGTCGAGGGGCCGTACCGCCGGCTGCTGGAGCGCGAGCGGATCCCGACTTTTGCGGCGGAAAGGGACTGATTACGCTCGCCTCATGCGGCAGTTGCCCCGGCTGCTGAGGGCCATGGAGGCCATCGGCGGCGACACCGAGCCCCGGGCGGCGCTGGAGCGCACCGTGCGGGCCGCCGCCGAGCTGACCGGGGCCGGGCACGCCGCCCTGGCCCTGCTCAACGAGGACGCGGACGCCATCGGGAGGCTGGTCACGCACTCCGCGGGCGCACCCGGCCCGGAGGGGCGGGAGGCGGCCGAGGCGCTGGGCCGCGCGCTGCTGGCCGGCTGCCCGCCGCCGGGCATGCCCGGGACGCTGTGCGTTCCCCTGCTGGTGCACGGGGCGCGGTTCGGGGCGTTGCAGGTGACGGGGAAGGCCGGCGCGCGGTCGTTCACCGAGGAGGACCGGCAGGTGCTGCTGCTCCTGGCGACGGAGGCGGGCAACGCCCTGGGCAGCGCCCGCCTGCACGAGACCGTCCGGCAGCAGGCGCGGTGGCTGGACGGCAGCCTGGAGCTGTCCACGGCGCTGCTCTCCCCCGACGCGGCGGAGGACGAGGACAACGCCCTGGCGATCGTCGCCGAACAGGCCCGCCGCCTGGCGGGCGCGACCGCGTGCGCGGTGCTGGAACCGGCACTGCCCTCCGGGCCGGAGGAGCGGGACGGCGAGGCGGCGGCGCCTCGCCTCCGCGTCGTCGCCGTCTCCTCGGCGGCCACGGCCCCGCCGTCGGCCCCGGGCGCCGAGACACCCCGCGCTGCGCGCGCGGGCGCTAAGCAGTCCGCACCGGACGCCCCGAGCGCCGAGCGGCCCGCGGCCCCGCAGACCGGCCTGCGGGCTGCCGCGCCAGAGGCATGGCAAGACGCCGGGACCGGGGCGGCCGGGCGTACGGCCGTCGCCCGCGACACCGCCGGGCGCCGCGCCGGACCGGAGGAGAGCAACGGCGGGGCGGGAGACGGCAGCGCCGCGCCAGCGGAAGGCAACGGCGAACCAAATGGGGTCCCCGCGCCGGAGCCGCCGCCGGGCGCTCAAGCGCCGGACCCCCCGAGCCCCGGGAAGGCGGACGCGGCTCCCGGCGTCGGGGACGCCAACGGCGCCGCCGCGCCGGGGGCGTCGCCGGATGGCCGGGGAGCCGAGTCGGGCACGCGAGCCGCCGCGCCGGCGGACGGCAACGCCTATCCGGCGGACGGCAACGCCCCGCCGGCGGACGGCAACAGCGGAGCAGCGGGAGGCCGCCGGGGCGGCGACGTGCCCGCGCTCGGGGCGGTGATCGTCGCGCGCAGCGCCGCGCTGCGGCAGGCGCTCGCCGGGGAGCCGGTGGTGCTCGACGGGGGTGGCGAGGGGGCGGGCGGGCCGCGGATGCTGCTGCCGCTGTCGGGGGAGGGCGCGGCGCTGGGCGTGCTGTGGATGGCGCGGCCGGCCGGCGCGCCCGCGTACTCCGTGCCGGAGCGGGCGCTGGCCACCCAGTTCGCGCAGCAGGCCGCCCTCGCGCTGCTGCTGGGCCGGGCCCGCAGGGACCGCGAGCGGCTGGCCGTGCTCGCCGACCGGGACCGGATCGCGCGGGACCTGCACGACCTGGTGATCCAGCGGCTGTTCGCGGTCGGCATGACGCTGGAGGGCGCCCGCCGCCAGGCCGGGGAGCCGGACGTGCGCCGCCGGATCGACACCGCGACGGAGGGGCTGGACGCCACCGTCCAGGAGATCAGGACCACCGTCTTCGCCCTCCAGCAGCCGCCCGAGGAGGACGGCCTGCGCGCCCGAGTGCTGCGCGAGACGGGCGAGGCGGCGGGGCCCCTGGGCTTCCCGCCCTCGGTGTCCTTCGCCGGCCCGGTGGACGCGGTCACCGGCGGCGAGGTCGCGGCCCACCTCCTCGCCGCGCTCCGCGAGGGCCTGTCCAACGCCGCCCGCCACGCCCGCGCCGGCCGCGTCGAGGTCCGGGTGGACGCCACCGCCCGCCTCCCGGACGGCCGCCCCGCCGTCCGGCTCACCGTCGCGGACGACGGCGTCGGCCCGCCGCCCGAGGGCACCCGCCGCAGCGGCCTGCGCAACCTCGCCCGCCGCGCCGAGTCCCTGGGCGGCTCCGCCTCCGTGGGCCCGGGCCCGGACGGCGCCGGGACCGCGCTGACCTGGCAGGCGCCGAGGTGACGCGCTACGGTCCGGGCATGGCTGGACGAGTGGTGATCATCAGCGGCGGCGGCACCGGCATCGGCCTGGCCACCGCGCGCCGCTTCGCGCGGGACGGCGACACGCCCGTTCTCATCGGCCGCCGCCCCGACGTGCTGGAGCGCGCCGCCGGCTCGCTCCCCGGTGCGGTCGCGCTGCCCGCCGACCTGGCCGACCCGGCGGACGCGACGCGGGTGGCCCAGGCCGTTGCCGAACGCTTCGGCACCGTGGACGTGCTGGTGAACAACGCGGGAGGCAACGGCCTCCTCGAACCCCGCCCCCCGGACGGCACCGCCGGGCCCGTGGCCGAGGCCGCCCACGACTGGACCACGGCCTTCCGCATCAACACCCTCACCGCCGTGCTGCTCACTGAGGCCCTGCGCGACCGCCTGGCCTCCCCCGGCGGCCGGGTCCTCTTCCTCAGCTCCATCGCCGCCTACCGGGGCTCGGGCTCCGGAACGTACGCGGCGGCCAAGGCGGCGCTGCACCCCTATGTCCACGACCTGGCCCGGCAGCTCGGCCCGCGCGGCGTGACCGTGAACGCGGTGGCGCCCGGCTACGTCGAGGAGACCGAGTTCTTCGGCAGCGGCATGCCGCCCGAGCGCCGCGACGCCCGCGTCGCCGAGACGCTCAACGGCCGCCCCGGCACGCCCGGCGACGTGGCCGAGACCCTCCACTGGCTGGCCTCCCACGCCGCCGGGCACCTCACCTCCCAGATCCTCCAGGTCAACGGGGGCGCCGAGCGCGGCCACTGAGCCCACGTCGGCCCGGACCTACCCCGCGAACGGCGCGGGGCCCGTCGTGTGCAGGGGCTGCGGCGGCAGGGAGCCGGGCACGCCCGGAAGCGCGGGGAAAAGGGGGCTCGCCCGGCGCGCGAGGTGGGCCGCGCAGCCCGCGACCGCGCCCGCGCAGGCTCCCAGGGCCAGGGAGAGCCCCGGCACCGGGGTCGCCGGGCCCGTCGGCACGGCGGCGGCGGCCAGCTCGATCAGCTCGACGCCCGTCCCGTCCCGGGCCTCGTTGGCGCGCGAGATCAGCGCGCGGGCCACGGCGTTCGCCGCGCGGGCCGCCTCCTCGGGCCCCGGGGCCGTTCCCGTGATCTCGATGACCGGGGCGTCCGGCGAGCCCGCCGCCCGCACCCGCCGCCGCAGGTCCTCCGCCGGAACGCCCGCGTCCGTCTGCGCCGTGCGCAGCACCGCGTCATCCGTGGCCATCCGCACGAACGCCTGGGCGAAGGCCACCGGGTCGCCCTCCCCCTCGGGGGCCGCCACCGCGACCTGCCCGCGCGCCGCGTACTCCCGGTCGGCCAGCAGCGCGTGCCCGGCGCCGCACAGCAGCCCGACCAGCACGCACACGGCCGGAATCCACCAGGCCCTCATCGGCACACCTCCTTGTGAACGTCCTCATAGACGCGCATCAGCCGCCGCGCGGCCTCGTCGATGTCGTACCGCTCCACGGCCTGGGGCACGGGCAGGCGCCGCACGCCCAGGGCGAGTTCGGCGCGCAGCGCGGCGGCCAGGCCGTCCGCGTCGGGGCCCACCCGGCGCGCGCCGGGCGCGGCCGTGCGCGGCAGCTCCTCCACGGCCGGGCAGGCCGCGTGCAGCACGGGCAGCCCGGCGGCCAGGGCCTCCAGCACCGAGAGCCCGAACGTCTCCTCCGTGGACGGCGAGACGAACACGTCCAGGGCCGACAGCAGCGGGCGCACGTCCGGCCTGGCCCCGGCGAGCACCACCCGCTCCCCCGCCCCCAGCCTCGCGGCCAGCGCCCGCAGCGCCTCGCGCTCCGGGCCCTCCCCCGCCAGCACCAGCCACACCTCGCGCGGCAGCCGGGCCACGGCCCGCACCAGCGCGTCGAACCGCTTGCCCGGCACCAGCCGCCCCACCCCGCCGACCGCGACCGCGCCCCCGGGCAGCCCCAGCCGCGCGCGTTCCGCCGCACGCGCCACCGGGTCGAATCCGAACCGGCCCGCCTCGATGCCGTTGGGCACCAGGTGGATGCGCCCGGCCGGGACCCCCCAGTCGCGCAGCCGCCCCGCCACCGTGGCCGAGACGGCGACGGTGGCCGCGCCCAGCCGCTCGGTGGCCAGGTACAGCGCGCGGACGCCGGGCGTCAGGGCGCGGCCCTCGATGCGGTGGGCGCCCAGCGAGTGCTCGGTGGCGACCACGGCCCGCACCCCGGCCATCCGGGCGGCGACCCGCCCGTAGACGCAGGCCCGGTAGAGGTGGGTGTGGACGACGTCGTACCGGCCGCGGCGGATCAGCCGGGCCAGGCGCGGCAGGGCGTTGGGGTCGCGGTTGCCGTTCATGCCCAGATGGCCCACGCGCACGCCGTCGCGGCGCAGCTCCTCGGCCACCGGCCCGGGGTTAGTGAGCGCGACCACGTCGCAGGCCAGCGGCAGCCTGCGGAGCAACGCCCGTAGCTGGCGTTCGGCGCCCCCGACCCCGAGGCCGGTGATCACGTGCAGGCCGCGTCTCACGGCCTGCCCCCGCGCACCCCGGCGGTCTCGGCCGCGGCGGGCAGCTCGGGCAGGGCGGGAACGCGGCGGCGGCGCAGCGGGTGCAGCCGCCGCTTCCACGCCAGGCGCCGGGCGCCGTCCCGCTCGCCGACGTGGACGCGGGGCAGGGCGTACTGGCCGGTGAGGCGGCCGGGGCTGACGGCGCAGGCGTAGTGGTAGCCGGCCTCCCGGACGGCCTCGGCGGCGGTCAGGTCCACGTCGCCGTAGGGGTAGCAGAAGCCGTGCACGGGGGCGCCGGTGATCTCCTCCAGGCGGGCGCGGCTCTCGGCCACCTCCCTGCGCAGCGTCCCGGGGTCGGCGCGGCGCAGGGAGGCGTGCGTCATGCCGTGCGAGCCGACCTCCATGCCGGCCTCGGCCGCGGCGCGGATGCCCTCGGCGTTCAGCAGCCGCTTGCGGGGGCCGTCGGCGTCCCAGCTGTTGCTGCGGTGGAGCAGGCCGGGGAGGGCGAAGACGGTGGCGGTGCAGCCGTGGGCGCGCAGCAGGGGAACGGCCGTCTCCACGAAGTCGCGGTAGCCGTCGTCGAAGGTCAGGCCGACCAGGCGGGCGGCGCGCCCGGCGGCGCGGGCGCGCAGCAGCTCGCCCACGGAGACGCCGCGCAGGCCGCGGCGGCGCAGCCAGGTGAGCTGCTGGTGGAGGCGGTCGGGGGTGACGGTGATGCGGTAGGGGTCGGGGGAGGTGTAGGCGACGGAGTGGTACATCAGCACCCACAGCGGGGCGGGCAGTTGCCGGGGGTCGGTCATGGTGGGGGCACCTTCGGCTGGTCGGTGACGGGGGCGTGGGTCGCTTGCGGGGGGTGGAGCGCGCCGGAGGCGGCGGCCAGGGCGGCGAAGACGGCGAGGACGGCCGTTCCGCCGAGCGCCAGGCCCGGCAGGGGAGCGGGACCGGCGGGGGCGAGGGCCCACCCGGCCGCGGCGGCGCACGCGGCGGCGGCGGCCCGGCGGGCGAGGCGGGCGAGCAGCGGGCGGGCGGGGTGGGGCCGGGGGGTGTGGCGGGGGCGGCCGCGCAGGAGCAGCAGCGCGGTG
>NZ_JAVREN010000052.1:0-38120 GCF_031845405.1 Streptomyces boetiae | reverse complement strand
GGGGTGAGCAGCGCGGTGACGCCGAGGGCGGCCGTGCGCTGGTCGGGGGTGGCGCGGTCGGCGATGCCCGCGGCCACGGTGCGCAGGGCGCGGGCGAGGCCGGCGGCGCCGGGGCGCTGGGCGGGGTCCTTGCGCAGGCAGCAGTCGAGGACGGTCCACAGCGGGCCGGGCATGCCCTCGGGGCGCCGGGGCTCCTCGTTGATGTGGCGGTGCAGGACCTGGAGGGTGTTGCTGCCGCTGAACGGCGGGCGGCCGGTGACCAGTTCGAACAGCAGGACGCCGGCGCTGTAGATGTCGACGGCGGAGGTCTGGGGGCGGCCCTCGGCGGACTCGGGGGCGACGTAGGAGGGGGAACCGATGAACTCGTGGGCGCGGGTGACGCCCGGGGTGTCGGCCAGGCGCGCGATGCCGAAGTCGGTGAGCAACGGCCGCAGCGGCCCGGCGTCGTGGTCCCCGGCGCCGGTCAGCAGGACGTTGGCGGGCTTGAGGTCGCGGTGGACAACGCCCTTGGCGTGCGCGGAGGCCAGCGCGTCGGCGATCTGGGCGGTCAGCAGGGCGGCCGCGACCGGCGTGAAGGGGCCGTTCTCGCGCAGGTAGCGGTGGAGGTCGGGGCCGTCGATGAGGTCCATCACCAGGGCGATCAGGTCGCCCTCGACGACGAGGTCGCGGGTGCGGACGATGTTGTCGTGCGGGTCGCTGCCCAGGCGCAGGAGGACGGAGCGCTCGCGCAGGAAGCGCATCACGACGTCGGGGTCGTGGGCCAGCTCCTCCTTGAGCACCTTGACGGCCACCGGCTCGCCGGGCTGCCCCGCGACGGCCGCCTCCTCGCCCGCGGCCTCGCGCTGCCGGGCCCGCCAGACGGTTCCCGTGGCGCCGTGCCCGAGCGGCTCCTCGAGCAGGTATTTGCTGCCTACCGGCCGCACGTGTGCTCCCTGGTACGTCGTCTGTGCTGGTGGTCCCGAGGCCCCTACTGTAGTGGCGGCTCCGGGGCGGGCCCGAAGGCCGCTCCCCCGTGGAGGACCCCGCGGGGGGCCGATCAGTTCCCGTCAACTCCCGTTTCAACCGGTCAGAAATGGCCAGAAAACGCCAATCACGATCATGGGGTGCCGAGGGCGGCACGGGCTGTCAGTGGCGGGTGCGAGGATGCTTTCAGCATCAGCATCCGATGCGACGACCGCGATGAGCTGGTGCCGAATGCTGCCGCCGGGGTGTGCCGCGGGCGGGCGAGGGTGACCGGGAGGGCCGATGCCGATCCAGATCAGGTTGACCGTGCTCGGGCACGACGGTGCCGAGGACACCGACGTACAGGTCGCCGCCCCCGCCGACACCCCCCTCGCCGCCGTCCTGGGCTCCCTGGCCTCGGCCGCCGCGCCCGGCTCGCCCGCCCCCGGGGCCGTCTTCTGCGAGGAGACCCGGCTCGACCCGCGCCTGGCCGTGCTCGGCCGCCCGCCGCTGACCGACGGCGCCGTCCTCTCCTTCCACCGGCCCGCCGAGGGCACCGGCCGGGAGCCGGCGGGGGCGCGCCTGCTGGTGGTGGCCGGACCCGACGCGGGCGGGGTGCACCTGCTGCGGGGCGGACCCGCGCGGCTCGGCAGGTCGGCGCGGGCGGACGTCCCCCTGGACGACCCCGACGTCTCCCGGCTGCACTGCGCCATAGAGCTGACGGCCGACGGCTCGGTCACCGTCACCGACCTGGGCTCGACCAACGGCACACTGCTGGACGGCGCCCCCGTCACCGGCGGCCCGCACCCGGTGCGGCCGGGCGCCCTGCTGCGGCTGGGCGAGTCCGTGCTGCGCGTGGAGTCCGAGGCCGCGCCCGCCCCGCCGCCGCCCGGCGACCGGGATCGGTCCGGGCGCCGCGGCCTGGCCGGGTGGGCGCTCGGCCTGCGCGGCGCCTCGGCTCCCGGCGCGCCCGCCGCGCCCGAGGCGGGGCCCTCCGGGAGCCGGGAGGCCGCCTCCCGCTGGCCGGACCCGGCCGCCGTCCTGCTGACCGCGCTGGAGTCCGGGCCCCGGCTGTGGGAGCGGGACGCGGGGCACCCCGACGCCTTCGCCCTCCGGCTCGGCACCGCCCAGCAGGCCCCCGAGCTGCTGCCGCCCGTCACGCTCGCCCTGCCCGCCGCCGGGTCCCTCGGCGTCGCGGGGCCGCGCGGCCGGGCGGTGGGCGTGGCCCGCTCGCTGCTGGCCCAGCTCGCCGCGCTGCACCCGCCCGCGGCGCTGGAGATCGTGGCCGTGGCGCCCGGCCGGGCCGAGGAGTGGTCCTGGCTGGGCTGGCTGCCGCACGTGCGCCCCTCGCGGGGGCAGGACTGCGGGCTGCTGCTGGCCTTCGACGCGGCGCAGGCCGCCGCGCGCGTCGGGGAGTTGCAGGCCCGCGTCGCGGCGGGTCCGCCCGGCGACGGGCGGCGGACCGTGGTCCTGGTGGACGGCGACCCGGGCGAGGCGGCCACGCGCGCGGCCCTGGCCAGGCTCGCCGCGGAGGGCCCGGCCGCCGGGGTCCACCTGCTGGTCCCGGCCGAGACCCCGCCGGCCACGGCCGCCTCCCCGCTGGAGGAGACGCTCGTTTCGGCCCGCGCCGCCTCCCCCGTCTTCGCCGGCTGCGCCACCGCCGCGGTGCTCAGCGGCCCGGTGGCCACGGCCCTGCGGCTGGTGGGCCCAGGCGGCGCGGCCTCCCCCACGGCCGGGGCGGACGCGGTCTCCGCGGCCTGGGCCGGGCGCTTCGCGCGGGCCCTGGCCCCGCTCGGGCAGGACCCGGCGGCGGGCGGCGCGCCCGCGCCCGGCGGCGGGCCGCTGCCGGAGAGCTGCCGGCTGCTGGACGCGCTGGGCCTGGCCCGGGTCACGCCCGGGGCGCTGCGCGAGCGATGGTCGGGGCAGTCCGGGCTGCCCCTCGTGCTGGGCGCGGGCCAGGACGGGCCCGCCGCGCTCGACCTGGCAGCGGCGCCCGGACCCCTGGCGGTGGACGGCGGCCCCCGCTCCGGCCGCACGGAGCTGCTCGCCTCGCTCACCGCTTCGCTGGCCGCCGCGCAGGGCCCCCGGGACCTGTCGCTGCTGCTGGTCGAGGGCGCGGGCGAGGGGCTGCGGCCGGCGGCCGAGCTGCCGCACGTGGCCTCCTACCTCCCGGCCACCGACCCGGTGCGGATGCGGGCGTTCGCCCAGGCGCTGCGGGAGGAGCTGAGGCGGCGGGCCGCGCTGCTGGGCGAGGCGGACGGCGGGGCGGAGCCCTTCGGCGCGGCCCGGCTGCGGGTCGCGCGGGTGGTGGCCCCGCGCGAGCCGGGGGACGCGAGGCCCGAGGCCCCGCCGATGCGCGCGCAGGGCAGCGGGCCGCTGCCCTGGCTGGTCGTCCTGGTGGACGACTTCGAGGCGCTCCTGGCCCCGCCGCTGAGCGCCCCGGGCCGGCAGGCCGCCGGCTCGGTGGTGCGCGCGCTGGACGCGGTCGCCCGCGAGGGGCACCCGCTGGGGGTCCGGCTGATCACGGCCGGCGGCGCCCCCGCCGCGGCGATACGGATCGCCCTGACCGGGCACCCCGCAGGCCGCGCCGAGCTGCGCCACGCGACGGGCCGGGCCACGCACTTCCAGGCGGGCCGGGTCACCGCGCGCATCCCGCGCACCTCGACGCTGCGGCCCACCGTCGCGCGCCTGGACTGGTCCCGGGCCGGCGATCCCCCCGCCCGCCGTCCCGTCCGTGAGCTGGGCAACGGCCCCACCGACATCGCGCTCCTGGCCAGCGCCGCCACCCGCGCCGCCGAGACCGACCGCACGGCCACGGCCACGTTCGTCTGATCCACCGGCCCCGCGAGGCCCGCCCCTCCACCGGTCCTCCGCGCGTGCTACGCGCGTCAGCGGGGCGGGTCACAGCACGATCACGAAGTGAAGTTGTCATGTACCGAGGTCTTGCCCCCGGCGGGGACGGAGCGTAGGACATTCGGCGTAGGACGTGCGGTGTGGCAGGCCCTGCGCATGGGGCGTTGCCACCCCAGAGGGGTGAGGCGGTGCTCATGCACGGTTCCGGCCGGGGATCCCGGCGCAGGGCGGCCCGCGCGATCGCGGCGGTGGCCGCGCTCGGCGCGCTGACGCTGACCGCGTGCGGGGACGACGGCGACGCGGGCACGAGCGGACGGGAGTCCACGATCGAGCTTCCCGACCTCAGCGGACAGGAGCTGGAGGTCGCGGCCGTGTGGACCGGCGCCGAGCGGGACAACTTCCTGGGGGTGCTGGAGGAGTTCGAGGCGCTGACCGGGGCCTCCGTCAGCTACGTCCCCACCGGGGACAACGTCTCGCAGTACGTCAGCACCCGCATCGAGGGCGGCGCCCCGCCGGACGTGGTCTTCGTGCCGCAGCCCGGGGTGATCCGCCAGTTCGCGGAGAACGGCTGGCTGGCCCCGCTGGGCCCCGCCGCCCGCGAGCAACTGGAGGCGAACTACACCGAGGGCTGGCGGGAGCTGGGCTCCTACGAGGGCGAGCCGTACGGCGTCTACGTCAAGGCGGCCAACAAGTCCCTGATCTGGTACAGCACCACGGCCTTCGAGTACGCCGGGGTCGAGCCGCCCGCCACCTGGGACGACTTCGTGGACACGGCCTGGACGGTGTGGGAGTCGGGCACCACCCCGCTGTCCGTGGCCGGCGCCGACGGCTGGACCCTCACCGACTGGTTCGAGAACATCTACCTCTCCCAGGCGGGCCCGGAGATGTACGACCGGCTGGCCGCCCACGAGATCCCGTGGACGGACGAGAGCGTCACCGACGCGCTGACCACGCTGGCCGAGGTCTTCGGCGAGTCCCGCCTGCTGGAGAACGGCAACAGCGGCTCGCTCCAGACCCTCTTCCCCGACTCGGTCACCCAGACGTTCATCGACCTGGAGACGCCGGACGCGGGCATGGTCTTCGAGGCCGACTTCGTGGGCGCCGTCATCACCGACTCCACCGACGCGGTGATCGGCGAGGACGCGCGGGTCTTCCCGTTCCCGGCCGTCGGCGGGGGCGACCCGCCGGTGGTCAGCGCGGGGGACGCCGCCGTGGCCGTGGCCCCGGACGGCACGGCGAGCGAGGCGCAGGAGGCCCTGATGACGTTCCTTGCCTCCCCCGACGCGGCCCGGATCTGGGCGGAGGCGGGCGGCTTCGTCTCCCCCAACCACTCCCTGGAGTTCGACGCCTACCCCAACGACGTGCAGCGCGGCATCGCGGAGGCGCTGATCGCCGCGGGCGACGACTTCCGCTTCGACCTCTCGGACCAGACCCCGGCCGACTTCGGCGGCACCACCGGCCAGGGCATGTGGCAGGGCCTGCAGAACTTCCTGCGCTACCCCGACGACATCCAGGGCGCCCAGCGCTACCTGGAGTCCCAGGCCGCCGCGGCCTACGGCGAATGACGGACGGAGACTGACTTCCCATGGCATCAGGCAAGGCGGTGATCACGGCGCGTCCCTGGGCGGTCGCGTGCTTCCTGCTGCCCGCGCTGCTGCTCCTCGGCGCGCTCGTCGTCTACCCCATCGGGTACTCGGTCTGGCGCAGTCTCTACGACGCGTCGGGCGACAGCTTCGTGGGCCTGGACAACTTCCAGGAGCTGTTCACCAACGACGCGGTCCGCACCGCGCTGCGCAACAACCTCATCTGGATCGTGGTGGCGCCCACCCTGGCCACCGCGCTCGGCCTGATCTTCGCGGTCCTGACCGAACGCATCCGCTGGGGCACGGCGTTCAAGCTGATCGTCTTCATGCCGATGGCGATCTCCATGCTGGCGGCCGGCATCATCTTCCGCCTGGTCTACGAGGCGGACCCCGACCGGGGCGTGGCCAACGCGGTGATGACCACGGTGAACGACGCCTTCACCGGCAGCTCCTCCTGGCCGGACGCCCAGCCCCGCCCCGGCGGCCCGCTGACCGCGCAGGAGGACGGCTCCTACCTCCTGGAGGAGCCCGTGCGCGCCGGGGAGCCGGCCCTGCTGCCGCTGGTGGCCGTTCCGCAGCCCGAGCTGGAGGACGCGGCCCCGGCCGCCGCCGCCGCGGCGGACCCCGGCCAGGTCAGCGGCACGGTGTGGATGGACTTCACCCGGGGCGGCGGCGGCTCGGAGAACGCCGTGGACCCCGAGGAGCGCGGCCTGGCCGGGATCACCGTGCAGGCGGTGGCGGACGGCCGGGTGGTCGCGGAGGCCGAGACGGCGGAGGACGGGACGTTCACCCTGCCCGCCGAGGCCGACGGGACGCGGCTGCGGCTGGCGGCCGACAGCTTCACCGCCCCGTACAACGGCGTGGAGTGGCTGGGCCCCAGCCTCATCACGCCCGCGATCATCGGGAGTTACGTGTGGATGTGGGCCGGCTTCGCGATGGTGCTCATCGCCGCCGGCCTGGCCTCGGTGCCCCGGGAGACGCTGGAGGCGGCGCGGGTGGACGGCGCCGGCGAGTGGCAGGTCTTCCGCCGCATCACGGTGCCGCTGCTGGCCCCGGTGCTGGCGGTGGTGATGGTGACGCTGATGATCAACGTCCTGAAGATCTTCGACCTGATCTACGTCATCGCGCCCCCCTCGACCCAGGGTGACGCCAACGTGCTGGCGCTCCAGCTGTACCTGTCCTCCTTCGGCTCCGAGCCGGACCAGGGGCTCGGCAGCGCGATCGCGGTGTTCCTGCTGCTGCTCGTGGTGCCGGTGATCATCTTCAATCTGCGCAGGCTGCGACGGGAGAACCAACGGTGACCGCTCCCACCACGACCGACCGGCTGCCGGACCCGGCGGACGCCGCCCCGCCGCCCTCCGCCCGCCCGGCCCGCCCCTCCGCCGCCTCCCGGCTGGCCGGCCTCGCCGCCGGCACGGCCGTGCGGGTGGTGCTGGTGGTGCTGGCCCTGGTGTGGCTGCTGCCCACGGCCGGCCTGTTCGTCTCCTCGCTGCGCGGGCCGCGCGACATCGCCACGGGCGGCTGGTGGGAGACGCTGACCGACCTCGACCAGTTCACCTGGGACAACTACGACGCCCTGCTGAGCAACGACACCTTCACCGGCTCGGTGTGGACCACGATCGCCATCACGGTCCCCTCCACCGTGCTGGTCGTGGTGATCGGCGCGCTGGCCGCGTACGCCTTCGCCTGGCTGGACTTCCCCGGCCGGGACTGGGCGTTCCTGGCGGTGGTCGCGCTGCTGGTCGTCCCGGTGCAGGTCGCGCTGATCCCGGTGGCCCGGCTGTTCAACTCGCTGGGCATCTTCGCCACCACCCTGGGCGTGGTCCTCTTCCACACGGCCTTCGGCCTGCCGTTCGCCATCTTCCTGCTGCGGAACTTCTTCGCCGAGATCCCGCGCGAGCTGCTGGAGGCCGCGCGGCTGGACGGCGCCGGGGAGATACGCCTGTTCACCCGCGTGGTCCTGCCGCTGGGCGGGCCGGCGATCGCGGCGCTGGCGATCTTCCAGTTCATGTGGGTGTGGAACGACATGCTGATCGCGCTGATCTTCGCGGACTCCGGCTCGCCGCCGATGACGGTGGCGCTCCAGCAGGAGATGCGGCAGTTCGGGAGCAACTTCGACGTGCTCGCGCCGGGGGCGTTCCTGACCATGCTGATCCCGCTGGCGATCTTCTTCGCCTTCCAGCGCCAGTTCGTCTCGGGCGTGATGTCGGGGGCGGTGAAGTAGCCGGGGCGGAGCGGGCGGCGCCGGAGCGGCCGGGGGCGGAGCGGCCGGGGGCGGAGTAGCCGGGGCTGCTCCCAACGGGGGAAGCCGGGCGCCGACACCTGTCGCGTCCCGGCAAACCCGGTCCGGAAGAGCGATTGTCGGATGGTCCGTGTATCCGATGCATCGTCCGACCCCCTCCCCCGGGATGTGCCGTGCCCGAGTCCGCGCCCCGCTTCAGCGTGATCGTCCCCGCCCATCAGGTGCAGGCGCACCTGCCCGCCTGCCTGGCCTCCGTCCTGACCCAGGACTTCCGCGACGTGCAGCTCATCGCCGTGGACGACGCCTCCCCCGACGCCTGCCGGGAGATCATCGCGGAGGCCGCCGCGGCCGACCCGCGCGTCCTGGGCCTGACCCTGCCGCGGAACGCCGGCCCCGGCCCCGCCCGCAACGCCGCCCTCCCCCACGCCACCGGCTCCTACGTCCTCTTCCTCGACGGCGACGACCTGCTCACGCCCGGCGCGCTGGCCGCCCTCGACGCCCGGCTGACCGCCGCCGGCGAGCCGCAGCTACTGCTCTTCGACCACGCGCGCCTCTCCTGGGACGGCGAGGTCACCCCCGGCGTCCCGGCCGGCCTGCTGGCCACGGCCGGCGCCGCCTCCGCACCCGGCAACGGCGCCGCGCCCCGGACGTTCACCCTGGGCGGGCGGCCCTCCCTGCTCGGGCTGCCGCCCGTCGCCTGGGGCGCCGCCTACCGGCGCGACCTGCTGACCTCGGCCGGGCTGCGCTTCCCCGCCGGGCACTACCAGGACCTGCCGTTCTTCTACGCCGCGCTGGCCGCCGCCGGGTCGATCGCCGTGCTCGACCGCGTCTGCGTGCGGCACCGGCGGCGGCGCCAGGGCGGCCGGGCCCGCTCGGCGGGGCGCGGCCACTTCGACGTCCTCGACCAGTACGAACGCACCTTCGCGCGGCTGGGCGCGCTGCCCGGCGGCGACCGCTGGCGCCCCGCCCTGCACCGGCTGATGGTCGCCCACCTCACCGCCGTCCACCGCGAGCTGCGCGGGGTCCTTCCCGGGCCGGAGCGGGCCGAGTTCCTGCGCTCCGCCCGCGCGCTGTGCCGCACGCACCGCGCCGCCTCCGGGTCCACCGCGCTCGGCGCCGGGCGCGGCTCCCGCCCGCGCCGCGGCCTGCCGGCCGCCCTGGGGCTGCCGGGCGCGGGCCTGCGCGGGCTGCGCCGCCTGGCGCGCCGGGGCGGCGCCGGGCTGCGGGCCGCGCTGCTGCGCGTCCACTACCTGCTCCAGCTGCGCCGCCCGCTGGACCGGCGGCTGGCCGTGTTCGCCGGGGGCACCGGCGAGGACGCCGGGTACGCCGGGCACCCCGCCGCCCTGGAGGCCAGGCTGCGGGAGCTGGAGCCCGGCTTCACCACCGCCTGGGTGACCGGGCCGGGGCCCGGGCCCGAACCGCCGCCCGGCGTGCGGCGGCTGGTGCCCGGCACCGCCGCCTACCTCGGCGCCGTCGCCCGGGCCGGATTCCTCGTCAGCGGCGGGCCGTTCCCCGACGCGCTCGTGCCCCGCGCCGGGCAGCGCCGCCTCCAGACCCACGCCGGGACCCCCCTCGCGCACGCCGGGCTCGACGCGCCGGGCCGCGACCTGGCCGGGCTGCTGCGCCAGATCGACCGCTGGGACCACTGCCTGTCCGCCGGGCGGCACGCCACCCTCGCCTGGGAGAGCGCCTACCCGGCCGCCTACCAGATCCTGGAGTACGGCTCGCCGCGCGCCGACCTCTTCCACGCGGCCGGCGCGGAGGACGTCCGGGCCGCCCGCGGCTGGCTCGGCGTCCCGCCGGGCGTGCTCGCGGTGCTCTACGCCCCCGCGCCGCGCTCCGGGCGGCAGGAGACGGCCCTCCCCGCACCCGAGCGGCTGGCCGCCCGCCTCGGGCCCGGCTTCCTGCTGCTGGTGCGCGGCGGCCCGCACCGCGCCTCGGGCCCCGGCGTGCTGGACGTCACCGGGCATCCGGCGGGCCTGGAGTGGCTGTGCCTGGCCGCGGACGCCCTGGTCACGGACTACGCGCCGGTGGTCTTCGACTACGCCGTCCTGAACCGGCCGGTCGTGGTGCACGCCGAGGACTGGGAGGGCTACCGCGCGGTGCACGGCGCCTACGTCGACCTCCCGGCCGTCGCGCCGGGCCCGGTCACCCGCGACGAGGACGAGCTGGTCGCGGCACTGCGCGGCACGGAGCTGTGGACGGGCGCGGAGAGCGCGGCGCGGCGGGAGGCGTTCCGGCGCCGGTTCTGCCCCTACGACGACGGCTTCGCCGCCGAGCGGGTGGTGCGCCGGGTCTTCCTGGACGGGCGGCGCGTGCCGCCGGTGGTCCCGGTGGAGGCCAGGCGGCCAGCGCCGGCCGCCGTCACGGTGCGGGCCGAGCCCCGGACGCCGGCCCCGCGTCCCCGTCCCCGCCTGCACGCCGCCCGGTGTGAACGGTGAAGGCGGTCAGGTAGAACGCGTCCGGCCGCCGCAGCACGCCCGCCGGGTCCTCCCCGGACAGCAGAACGTCCAGAGTCGCGCGGTCGTCCGGGTCCAGGCTCTCGCCCAGCTCCTCACGGCGGCGGGCGAGCAGGGTGTGGAGGTGGGCGCGGGCGCCGGGGGCGAGCGGGGGCGGCAGGTCCACGAGGAACGACCGGGGCGGGGCGGCGGTCAGGCCGGCCGCGGCCAGCATCTCCGGCCAGTCCTCGACGGTGTCGGTGGAGCCGGGCAGGCCGGCGCGCATCGCGGTGAACCACTCCTCCTCGACGGCGTCGAGCCGGGTGAGGAAGCCGGGGCGGCCCAGGCCGATGTCGCGCGGCAGGAAGCGGGTGGGCAGGCCGCGCTCGGCCACGGCCAGCACGCCGCCGGGGCGCAGCAGGCCGGCCATGGCGCGCAGCGCGGCCCGCTGGTCGCCGAGATGGTGAACGACCTGGCTGGCCCAGATCACGTCGGCCTCCCCCAGCGCGGGGAACCCCTCGGGCAGCTCCGCCCGCAGGGTGCGCAGCCGCTCCCCGAGCCCCAGCGCGTCGGCCCGCGCGCGGGCCATCTCCAGCAGCTCGGGGGCCCCGTCCACGGCGACGACCTCGGCCTCGGGAAACTCCTGCGCCAGCAGGCAGGCGGCGACCCCCGGCCCACTTCCCACATCGAGAACCCGCCGGGCCTCGGGCTGCCGGCCGCGCAACCAGGCGGCGGCCTGCCGCAGATATGGCGCGTGCAGCTCGGCTTGCCGCTCCAGGTGCGACCCCAACACCGCCCAGTCGAGATCCGGGCCACTCTCCGCGTGACCGTGACCGTGCGCGTGCCCGTGACCGTGGTGTGCCTGCACGAAACCCCTCCTCGCTGCTGAGTGCTGCCACGCGGCAGCGCTGCCGATGCCGAGCCGATGCCCGGGCAGCGTGACCCGCCCCCGCCCCCAGGGGCAACTCCCGTTGCCGATTCCGGGACAGCGGCAGGCCGAGACGGCGGGCAGGCCGCGGCTTCGGACCCCGAGCGGGACGCCGCCGCGGCGATCGCCGGACAGCGTCCGGCTGGCCCCGGAAGAGCCGCCGCGCCGACGGCGGCGCCGGAGACGGCAGGCACCCCACGGCCCGGGACGACCGGCCCGTCAGGGCCCGTCCAGGACGGCGGCCGAGCCGCGGCAGCGGGGCCGGGCCAGGCGCGCCCGGCGGTCAGCCGCGCCCGGACCTGCGAGGGCCCGGCAGGGCAGGCAGGGCGACGCCAAGCCGGCCGGCGGACGCATCCCGGTCCAAAACAGCCGACAGGTCGGCGGCCGGCCTGCGGCCGTGCCGCGGCAGCGGGCATCGGGCCGCCAGGCCCGACGCCCCCCGGCGGGCGGCCCCGGGCCGGGCCGCGCGGGCCCGGGGCGCCGCCGCGGGCGGTCAGCGGTTGCTGCGGAGCAGCGTCCGCATCGTGCGCATGGCGACCGAGAGGTTGGCGAGGTCGAAGCTCTCGGAGGACTGGATCTCGGCGAGGGTGACGCGGGCGCGGCCCAGGATGGCCGCGTTCAGCTCCTCCCAGGCGGCGAAGCGTTCCTCCGGGCCGGCGTCCTCGCCGCCCTGGGCGAGCACGTCGGCGGTGATCAACTGCTGCGCCGCGTACAGGTCCTCGCGGATGGCGGTGCGGGCCATGGACTGCCAGCGGTCGGCGCGGGGCAGCTCCCCGATGCGGTCCTGGAGCCGGGAGACGCCGAGCTGGTCCCCGAGGTGGTAGTACACCTCGGCCACGTCCAGCAGCGGGCGGCCGGTGCGGTCCGCGACGGCCACGATGTCCAGCGCGGGGAACGCCGCGGACAGCCCAGCCACCTGCGCAGCCGCCTCAGCGGGCACCCCGTCGCCCGTCAGCTCGTCCAGCAGGCCCGTGTACCACTCCAGGTCCCGGCCGCGCAGCAGCTTCGGCAGCTCCTGCCACACCTGCGCCACCCGGTCGGCGAACAGGTCGATCGTCTCGGCCAGCCTCAGGGGCTGGGGCCGGTTGTTCAGCAGCCAGCGGGCGCCGCGCTCGGCCAGCCGCCGGGCGTGCAGCCGGATACGGGTCAGGACGGGGGCGGCCACCTGGTTGTCCAGGCTCTCGGCGGTGTCCCAGATCGCGGCGACGTTGAAGATCGCGCGGGAGGCGGTGTGCGCCCGCACGATCTCCTCGGTGGAGGCGCCGGACTCCTCCTGCAGCCGGTGCAGGAACGAGCTGCCGCCGACGTTCACCGTGTCGTTGACCAGGACGGTCGTGATGATCTCGCGGCGCAGCGCGTGCCCGTCGATCCGGTCGGGGAAGCGCTCGCGCAGGTCGCTGGGGAAGTAGGCGTACAGGAGTCGGCCGACCCACGGGTCGTCGGGCAGGCCGGTGTTCAGCAGCTCGGCGGTGGCCGTCAGCTTGGCGTAGGCGAGCAGGACGGCCAGCTCGGGCTGGGTCAGGCCGCGCCCGGCGGCCCGCCGCTCGCGGAACTCCTCGTCCGGGGGCAGGAATTCCAGCTCCCGGTCGAGGCGGCCCTGCTCGCCCAGGCGGCGCACGAGCCGCTGGTGGGCCAGGATCAGGCCGGGGCCGGTGGCCGCGCTGTTGGCCAGGGCGACGTTCTGGGCGTAGTTGTTCCGCAGGACGAGGCGGCCGACCTCGTCGGTCATCCCGGCCAGCAGGGCGTTGCGCTGCTTGAGCGTCAGGTCCCCGGCGGCGACGACGGAGTTGAGCAGGATCTTGATGTTCACCTCGTGGTCGGAGGTGTCCACGCCCGCGCTGTTGTCGATGGCGTCGGTGTTGCACCGGCCTCCGGCCAGGGCGTACTCGATACGGCCACGCTGGGTGAGGCCGAGGTTGCCGCCCTCGCCGACGACCTTGGCGCGCAGGTCCCGGCCGTTGACGCGGATGCCGTCGTTGGCCTTGTCGCCCGCGTCGGCGTGCGTCTCGTCCGTGGCCTTGACGTAGGTGCCGATGCCGCCGTTCCACAGCAGGTCGACGGGAGCGCGCAGGATGGCGCGCATCAGCTCGGCGGGCGGCAGGGCGGCGACCCCGTGCTCGATGCCCAGGGCGGCGCGCACCTGCGGGGTGAGCGGGATCGACTTGGCGGAACGCGGGTGCACGCCGCCGCCTTTGGAGATCAGTGAGGCGTCGTAGTCCGCCCAGGAGGAGCGGGGCAGCGCGAAGAGGCGGGCGCGCTCCGCGAAGGAGACGGCAGGGTCGGGGTCCGGGTCGAGGAAGATGTGCCGGTGGTCGAAGGCGGCGACCAGGCGGATGTGCTCGGACAGCAGCATGCCGTTGCCGAAGACGTCGCCCGACATGTCCCCGATCCCGGCCACCGTGAAGTCCTGGGTCTGGGTGTCGTGGCCCAGCTCGCGGAAGTGCCGCTTGACCGACTCCCAGGCGCCGCGGGCGGTGATGCCCATCCCCTTGTGGTCGTAGCCGGCGGAGCCGCCGGAGGCGAACGCGTCGCCCAGCCAGAAGCCGTAGGCCCCGGCCACGTCGTTGGCGATGTCCGAGAAGGTGGCCGTGCCCTTGTCGGCGGCGACGACGAGGTAGGTGTCGTCGCCGTCGTGCCGGACCACGTCGGCCGGGGGGAGGACCCGCCCGGCCACGAGGTTGTCCGTGATGTCGAGCAGGCCGGAGATGAACGTCCGGTAGCACGCGATGCCCTCGGCCAGCCAGGCGTCGCGGTCGGCCGCGGGGTCGGGCAGGCGCTTGGCGACGAACCCACCCTTGGCGCCGACGGGGACGATGACGGTGTTCTTCACCTCCTGGGCCTTGACCAGCCCGAGGATCTCGGTGCGGAAATCCTCGCGCCGGTCGGACCAGCGCAGCCCGCCGCGGGCCACCTTGCCGAAGCGGAGGTGGACGCCCTCGACGCGGGGCGAGTACACCCAGATCTCGAACGCCGGGCGCGGCTCGGGGAGCTCGGGGATGGCCTGGGGCTCCAGCTTCAGCGAGAGGTACGCATGGGGGGCACCCTCGCCGGTGTGCTGGAAGTAGTTCGTCCGCAGGGTGGCCTTCACGACGGTGAGGAAGGCCCGCAGGACGCGGTCCTCATCGAGGTTGGCCACGTGCTCCAGGGCGCCGTCCAGCTCCTCCAGCAGCCCGTCGGTCAGCTCCCGGCCGGCGCTCTGCCGCTGCGGAGAGAGCCGGGCCTCGAAGAGGCTGACCAGCAGGCGCGTGGTGTGGGCGTTCTTCCGGAGGGTGGCCTCCATCGTCTCCTGGTTGAAGCGGGCCCCGGCCTGCCACAGGTACTTGGCGTAGGCCCGCAGGACCATCGCCTCGCGCCAGGTCAGGCCCGCGGAGAGGACGAGGGCGTTGAAGCCGTCGTTCTCCGCCGCGCCGGTCCACACGGCGGCGAACGCCTCCTGGAAACGCTCGCGGGCGTCGCCGCGCAGACCCCCGGCCAGCGGCTCGGGGACCCGCAGCCCGAAGTCGTAGATCCAGGCGGTGGGGCCGCCGGCCGGCCGCAGCTCGTAGGGCCGCTCGTCCACGACCTCCACGCCCAGGGCCTGGAGGACGGGCAGGACGGCGGAGAGCGAGACGGGCTCGCCGGTGCGGTAGATCTTGAAGCGGCGCTCGCCGGGGGCGGCGCCCACCGGCTCGTAGAGGCTGAGGGCGAAGTCCCGCTCGCCGTCGGCGCGCAGGACGTCCGCGCAGCGGATGTCGGCCACGGCGGCGCGCGGCGGGAAGTCGGCCTTGTACCCCTCGGGGAACGCCCCCTGGTACCGGTGGGTCAGCTCGGCCGCCTGCTCCTCGCCGCACTCGGCCAGCAGGGCGTCGGCCAGGCCGTCGGCCCAGGAGCGGGAGGCCTCGGCGAGCCGGCTCTCGATGCGGTCGGCGTCCGCCTCGGTCAGCTCGGGCAGCTCGGCGCCGGGCTTCACGCGGATCACGAAGTGCAGGCGGGAGAGGACGGACTCGGTGTTCCACGCGGAGAAGTCGGCGCCGGTGCCGCCCAGTTCCTCGCAGAGGATGTCGGTCAGGCGCAGCCGGACGGAGGTGGTGTACCGGTCGCGGGGGAGGTAGACGAGGGCGGAGTAGTACCGGCCGTACTCGTCCTGGCGCAGGAAGAGCCGCAGCCTGCGCCGCTCCTGGAGGTGGAGGACGGCGGTGGCCGTGTCGCGGAGGGTGGCCACCGGGGTCTGGAACAGCTCGTCGCGGGGGTAGGTCTCCAGGATCTGGAGCAGGTCCCGGCCGCTGTGGCTGCCGGGGGCGAAGCCAGCGGTGGCCAGGACTGCCGCGACGTTCCTGCGGATGACGGGGATGCGGCGGACGGACTCGGTGTAGGCGGCGGCCGAGAACAGGCCGATGAAGCGCCGCTCGCCGGTCACCCGCCCCAGGGCGTCGAACTTCTTGACGCCGATGTAGTCCAGGTAGGACCTGCGGTGCACGGTGGCGCGGCTGTTGGCCTTGGTGAGCACGAGCAGGCGCGGCTCGCGGGCCTTGGCGCGGGCGGAGGGGGCCAGGCGGCCGAAGGCGGCGGAGGCCGGGGGGTGGGCGGCGCCGGGATCGTGCGGGGGGTCGGAACGCAGGATGCCCAGGCCGGTGCCGGGGACGGCGCGCAGCTCGTCGCCGGAGCCGTCCTCCTCGCGGGCCAGCTCGTACTCGCGGTACCCGAGGAAGGTGAAGTGGTCGTCGGCCAGCCAGCGCAGCAGCTCCCCGGCCTCGGCGGCCTCGCCCTCGGGCAGAACGTCCGGCAGCGGCTCGTCGGCCAGGCCCTCGGCGATGCGCAGCGCGGCCTCCCGCATCTTCTGCCAGTCCTCGACGGCCTCCCGGACGTCGCTGAGGACCCGGCGCAGGCCCTCCTCGATCTCCCGCAGGTCCTCCTCGTCGGTCTCCCGGTCGATCTCGACGTGGATCCAGGACTCGGTGACCGCGTCGTGCGGCAGCTCGCCCGGGTCGTTGCCGCCCGTGTCGAGCAGCTCCAGCATCCGGCCGGTGACGTCGCGGCGGACGGTGATCAGGGGGTGGATCACCAGGTGGATGCCGCGGCCCTGGCGGGAGAGCTCGTTGGTCACGGAGTCGACCAGGAAGGGCATGTCGTCCGTCGCGACCTCGACCACGGTGTGCGTGCAGGTCCAGCCCAGCTCCTCGACCGTGGGCGTGTACACGCGGACGGCGGCCGTGCCCTGCGGGCGGTCGGCGGCCAGCCGGTAGTGGGCCAGGGCGGCACCGCACAGGTCGACCGGGTCGCGGTCGGCGAGGTCCTCGGGGGCGATGTAGCGGTAGTACCGGTGGAGGTAGGCGTTCAGCGCGGCCTCGTCCAGCCCGCCCGGGCCCGAGGAGGGGCTCGCGGGGCTGCCCTGCTGCGCTACGCGCGCCGCCTGGGCGAGTAGTTCGGCCTTGGCCTCGTCCTGCTTGGTGTGCATGTCTCGTGGCTCCTGTCGCGCGCCGTTGCGTGACGTCGGGTAACGGTCACCGGGCAGCGCTCGATCTGGCGGCGTGGATGCGCCCGGCGGAACGGACCAGTGACGGACCTGGCCCGGGAGAGCACCGGGCGGCCGGGGCCGCAACGGCCCGGGCGCGGGGAGGCGACGCTGCCTCCGGCCGGAACTCCAGCCGATATCGCACTGATCACGGATGCAAGGCTAGCGCCCCGGCTCCGGCGTGCCCACCAGCTCTTCGGCCACCCGCACGGCTTCGGCCAGGCTGTCCACCACCGGCACCCCGGCGCTGAGCAGGCTGCCTCTGCTGTGTGAACCCCCGGTGTACAGAACGGCCTTGGCGCCGGCGTGCAGGGCGGCCGCGGCGTCGTCCGTGGCGTCCCCGATGACGACGACGCGCGCCGGGTCCACGCCCGCGAGCGAGGCGCGCAACTCCGCCACGTGCAGCGCCATCTGCGCCGCCTTGCCGGTGATCACGCTGTCCCCGCGATTCCCGTCGACCCTCACGAAGTGGTGGTCGATGCCCAGGCGGGTGAGCCAGGGCAGGAGGCGGTCGTGGGCGGCCAGGGAGCAGACGGACTGGGTGCGGCCCGAGGCCTGCCAGGAGGCGAGGAGCGCGGCGGCGCCCTCGGCCAGCGCCACGGTCTCGGAGCGGGCGAAGTAGTGCCGGTGGAAGACGTCGTCCATCACCGCCCACTCCTCCTCGGTGGGCAGCCGGCCCAGCAGGCGCTCGTAGAAGCGCGGGACGGGCACGCAGTACAGCTCGCGGTACCGCTCCAGGGTGATCGGGGGTATCCCCACCTCGGCGAAGCACGCGTTCGTCGCCGAGAGGACGACGTCGATGTCGTGCAGGAGGGTGCCGTTCCAGTCCCAGACCAGGTGGGCGGCGGAGGCCGGTGCGGTGGGGTCGTTCATGTCTCCACGCTACGAGGTGCCTCCGACAACGCGGCAGTGAATTTCCCCGCCGCCCGCCCCGGGTCCCGCCGCGGCCCGGCTCACAGCAGGTGCTCGATCTCCTGCACGCCGTACCACAGCAGCTCGTGGTCGGCGGCGCCGTCCACCGTGAACCGGGCGTCGTCGTCGCCGAGATCGGCCGCCGCGACGGCCTCGGCGGCGGCGGCCACGTCCGGCTCGGCCTCGAAGCCGTCCACGTGCACGGATGCGAACGCCGCCAGCGGGACGGCCTCGGTCAGCCGCACCTCGCCCAGCGCCTCGGCCATCAGGGCGCGGTCGGGGTCGGCCACGGCGGTGCGGTCGGGAACGTCGGCGGCGGCCACGACGCGGCGCCGCGGCGTCTTCGGGTCGGCCGCGAGGAGGCGCAGGGAGGCCTGCGCGGCGCGGCTGAGGGCGGCGTACTCCAGCTCCTCCAGGCTCCCCGAGAGGTACCACTCGCGCAGGGCGGGGGTGACGGCGTAGGCCGTGAGGGGCGCGGGCCCGGTCTGCCGTGACCGGTGCAGCTCGGCCAGGCAGGAGAGTGTGAGGGGAACGTAGACGCGCATGGACAGACGCTTTCTGGACGAACCTCGGCCCGCTGGGCGAGCCACTGTACCAGGGCCCCGCCTCTTGCCGGTGAGTGACCGAGCGATTACAATCCGCCGCAGTTACTTGCCAGTAGCCCTCGGCTGCTGTGCCTTTGCCCAGGGGGGTGGTCACCTTGAGGATCAGCCAACGCGGCCCCGCGCGCTCCGCGCCGCCCGGCCGCACCGACTCCCGGCGCCCGCAGCGGGCGTTGCCCGTGCGGCGGCCCCACGAGTGGTTCGCCCAGCAGCTTGTCCTGGTCCTCAGCGGCCAGCGGCCGGTGCACGCGCTGCTCGGGCACGCGCGCGACGAGGCGTACGAACGGCTCGCCCTCCTCGCGCCCGACGCGCCCCTGCGCCCGCCCCCCGGCGGCCGGGGCCCCGTCCTGCGCGGGGTGGGCCTGTGCCGTCCGAGCGCCGAGGCCATCGAGGCGTTCGCCCGCGTCACCACCGGCGACCGCACGCGCGCCCTGGCCTTCCGCCTCGAACGCTCCCCCGACGGCCGCTGGCGCTGCTGCGCGATCGAACTCGACACGCAGCCGCGCCGCGACTCCGCGCCCGCGACACCCCCCGGCCGGGCGACGCCCCGCCCGGCCGGGACAGGCCCCGCGCGAACACCGCCGACGGCGGACCGTCCGCGCGCGGCTCAGACGCCGCCGGACACGACGGCAACGCCCACGTCCGCGGGCCACCCGGCCCGGGGCCAGGGACCGTCCGTTGCGGGGAAGACACCCGCGGCAGCCCCACCGAGCCGTCCTCGCCCGGAGGCGGAGACGCCGCCGCGCTCGGCGGCAACGCCCGCGCCAGCCGACCGCCCGGCCCCCGGCAGGAGAACGCCCCCGCCGGGGAAGACACCCGCCGCAGCCGCAACGAACCCCGCGCGAACGCCGACGACGACCCGCCGTCGCGCCGAGGCGCGGACGCCTCCGGGCGCAGCGAGAACGCCCGCTACGACAGGCCGCCCGGCGCAGGGCGAGGCATCGCCGCCCGCCGCAGCCGCAACGAGGCCCGCCCGAACGCCCTCAGCGACCCGCCGTCGGACCCCGGCGGAGCGGCCACCGGGCAGAGCAGGGACATCGGCACCGACGAGCCGGGCGGCCACGCGCCGAGCGTCGCCGGACACGGCGCGGCCCGCGCGAGCGGCGACAGCCGCGACGGGCGCGGCGACCACGCCCGCGGCGCCGAGGGGCCGACCGGCAACGGCGAGCGCGGACCCGTCCGGAGCGCCCGCAACAGGGGCCCTTCGCGCGGGGCGGCCGACGGAGCGGGGGCCTCGCGCCGGGCATGCGCCCGGGGCGGGCGGCAGCGCGCAAGCTTCCGTCTGACCCCCGGCCCCGTCGGCGCCACGGCGACGCAAGCACTGGCCGCAGGCCGGAGACGCGCCGCGCCGGGCGGTGGGACCGGCCCCGGCGGTCGCCCGGCGCCGGGACGGCGTCGCGGCGAGCCCCCGGGAACGCCAGAGGCCCGGCCCCCGCGCCGAGGTGCACGGGGCGCCGGGCCCGGCGTCGTCGGGGGCGGTGGCCGCTACTTCTTGCGGCGGCGGCCTCCCTTCTGGGCCTTGCGGCGCTCCGCGCGGCTCAGGCCGTCGTCCGCGCCGGAGCGGCCGGACGCCGAGGAGGTGGTGACGTCCTCCGCCGAGGTGAAGTCGCTCTCCACGACCCCGCCCGCGCCGTCCACCGTCGGCGCGGAGAAGTGCAGCCGGTCCGCCCGCTTCGGCGCCTCAAGCCCCTTGGCCCGGATCGCCGGCCGCTGCCCGGCCCCGGCCGGAACGGCCTCCTGCGGGCGGCCCGCCGCGCCCTCGGGCGCGGCCTGCACCGGCACCTGCTCGACCTGCCGCTCGACCTGGACCTCCAGGTTGAACAGGTAGCCGACGGACTCCTCCTTGATGCCCTCCATCATGGCGGTGAACATGTCGAAGCCCTCGCGCTGGAACTCCACCACCGGGTCGCGCTGGGCCATGGCCCGAAGCCCGATGCCCTCCTGGAGGTAGTCCATCTCGTAGAGGTGCTCGCGCCACTTGCGGTCCAGGACCGACAGCACCACGCGCCGCTCCAGCTCCCGCATCACCTCGGAGCCCAGCTCCTCCTCGCGACGGTCGTACTGCCGGTGGATGTCCTCCTTGACGGACTCCGCGATGAACTCGGGGGTCAGCCCGTCCCGGCCGCCGGCCTCCTCCTCCAGCTCCTCCACGGTCACCTGGACCGGGTAGAGCTGCTTGAAGGCGCCCCACAGCCGCTCCATGTCCCACTCCTCGGCGAAGCCTTCGACCGTCTCGGCCCGGACGTACGCCTCGATCGTGTCGTCCATGAAGAACCGCACCTGCTCGTGCAGGTCCTCGCCCTCCAGCACCCGGCGCCGCTCGCTGTAGATGACCTCGCGCTGGCGGTTGAGGACCTCGTCGTACTTGAGGACGTTCTTGCGGATCTCGAAGTTCTGCTGCTCGACCTGGCCCTGCGCGGAGGCGATGGCGCGGGTGACCATGCGGTTCTCGATCGGCACGTCGTCGGGGACGTTGGCCAGGGACATCACCCGCTCGACCATCTGCGCCTTGAACAGCCGCATCAGGTCGTCGCCCAGCGACAGGTAGAAGCGGGACTCGCCCGGGTCGCCCTGGCGTCCGGAACGGCCGCGGAGCTGGTTGTCGATGCGGCGCGACTCGTGCCGCTCGGTGCCCAGGACGTAGAGGCCGCCCAGCTCCTTGACCTCCTCGAACTCCGCCTCCACGGCCTTCTCGGCGCGCTCCAGGGCCTGCGGCAGCGCCGCGCCCCACTCCTCGGAGTTCTCCACCGGGTCCAGGCCGCGCCCGCGGAGCTCGGCCTCGGCGATCTCGTCGGGGTTGCCGCCGAGCTTGATGTCGGTGCCGCGGCCGGCCATGTTCGTCGCCACGGTGACGGCGCCCTTGCGGCCGGCCTTGGCGACGATCGCGGCCTCGCGCTCGTGGTTCTTGGCGTTGAGGACCTCGTGGCGGACGCCGCGCTTGTTGAGCTGCTGGGAGAGGTACTCGGACTTCTCGACCGAGGTGGTGCCCACCAGCACCGGCTGGCCCTTCTCGTGCCGCTCGACGATGTCCTCGACCACGGCCGAGAACTTGGCGACCTCGGTGCGGTAGATCAGGTCGGACTGGTCGGCGCGGGCCATCGGCCGGTTCGTCGGGATGGGCACGACGCCCAGCTTGTAGATCTGGCTGAACTCGGCCGCCTCGGTCATCGCCGTACCGGTCATGCCGGAGAGCTTGTTGTAGAGGCGGAAGTAGTTCTGAAGGGTGATCTTGGCGAGGGTCTGGTTCTCGTCCTTGATCTTCACCCCTTCCTTCGCCTCGATCGCCTGGTGCATGCCCTCGTTGTAGCGGCGGCCGGCCAGGATGCGGCCGGTGTGCTCGTCGACGATGAGGACCTCGCCGTCGATGACGACGTAGTCCTTGTCCTTCTTGTAGAGCTCCTTGGCCTTGATGGCGTTGTTCAGGTAGCCGACCAGGGGGGTGTTCACCGACTCGTAGAGGTTGTCGATGCCCAGCCAGTCCTCGACCTTGCCGACGCCCGCGTCGTGGATGGCGACGGTGCGCTTCTTCTCGTCCACGTCGTAGTCGCCGGTCTCGGGGATCTGGCGGGTGGGAACGGCCGCCTCGCCCTTCTCCATCCGCTGCACCAGCTTGGCGAAGTCGGCGTACCACTTGGTGGCCTGGTCGGCGGGGCCGGAGATGATCAGCGGGGTGCGCGCCTCGTCGATGAGGATCGAGTCGACCTCGTCGACGATCGCGAAGTTGTGGCCGCGCTGGACCAGTTCGCTCTTCGACCAGGCCATGTTGTCGCGCAGGAAGTCGAAGCCGAACTCGTTGTTCGTCCCGTAGGTGATGTCGCAGGCGTACTGCTCGCGGCGCTTGGCGGCGGGCATGCCGCCGGAGATGCACCCGACGGACAGGCCCAGGAAGCGGTGCACCCGGCCCATCCACTCGGAGTCGCGCTGCGCCAGGTAGTCGTTGGTGGTGATCAGGTGGACGCCGTCCCCGGAGAGGGCGTTGAGGTATGCCGGGAGCGTGCCGACCAGCGTCTTGCCCTCGCCGGTCTTCATCTCCGCGACGTGGCCCAGGTGGAGCGCGGCGCCGCCCATCAACTGCACGTCGTAGTGGCGCTGTCCGAGCACCCGCTTGGCGGCCTCGCGGACGGTGGCGAACGCCTCGGGAAGCAGGTCGTCCAGGCTCTCGCCGTCGGCGTAACGCTCGCGGTACTCGTCCGTCAGGGCGCGCAGCTCGGCGTCGGAGAGCCCGAGGAAGTCCTCTTCAATCGAGTTCACCTGCTGGGCCACGCGCTGGAGCCTGCGCAGGATCTTGCCTTCGCCTGCACGCATGATCTTGTTGAAGACGGACACGAGGGCTGGTCTCCTTGCCGGGTCGGGCCTGGCGCCTGATTCGGGTGCGCGGGCACAGCGAGTGGCCCCGCCGCACCGGCCATGGTAAGCGAGCTGCGGGAGCAGTGTCAGTGCTGTGTCAGTGCCGCCCCCTACGATGCGTCGCATGACTGCGGCATCCGTGGACCTGTCCGCCGACGAGGCACGCCGGATCGCGCTGCGCGCCCAGGGGCTGCTCGGCGCGCCCGACCGCCGGGCCGGGGTGCCCGGTGTGCTGCGGCGGCTGGGGGCCGTTCAGCTGGACACCATCTCGGTGCTGGCGCGCTCCCACGAGCTGCTGCCGTACGCCCGCCTCGGGGCCGTGCGGCGCGCGGCGGTGGAGTCGGCGTACTGGTCGGAAGGCCGCTCGTTCGAGTACTGGTCGCACGCCGCCTGCGTCCTGCCGATGGAGGAGTGGCCGCTGTTCGCCTTCCGCCGCCGGGCGTACCGGGCCCGCGACGGCTGGTGGCGCGAGGTCTCCCCGACGGCGTACGAGAAGGTGCTGGCCCGGCTGCGCGCCGAGGGCCCGCTGACGGCGACCGAGCTGGGCGGCGCGAAGAACGGCGGCCCGTGGTGGGACTGGAGCGAGACCAAGGTCGCGGTGGAGCGGGCCCTGGCGCTGGGGGACGTGGTCTGCACGGAGCGGCGCGGCTGGAAGCGGGTGTACGACCTGCCCGAGCGGGCCGTTCCGCAGGCGCTGCTTGGCGACGGCACGGAGGATGCCGAGTGCCTGCGGCGGCTGGTGGCGCGGGCCGGGGCGGCGCTGGGCGTGGCCACCCGCGCGGACCTGGCGGATTACCACCGGCTGACCCAGGCGCAGGTGGATTCGGTGGTGCGGGAGACCGGCCTGGTGCCGGTGAAGGTGGAGGGCTGGGGCGCGGCGGGGGCCTGGGCGGACCCCGGGGCGCTGGCCTCCCCGCCGCGCGGGCGGCACCGCACGACGCTGCTCTCGCCGTTCGACTCGCTGATCTGGGACCGGCCGCGGACGGAGCGGATATTCGGCTTCTTCCACCGCCTGGAGGCGTACGTGCCGCGCCCCAAGCGGGTCTACGGGTACTTCGCGATGCCCCTGCTGGCCGGCGGCCGGCTGCTGGGGCGGGTGGACCCGGCGCGGGAAGGACCGGTGCTCGTCGCCCGGCACGCCGCGTTCGAGGGCCCGCCCGCGCGGGCGGCCTCGGCGATACCCGCGATGGCCCAGGCCCTGGCGGAGGCGGCGGGCTGGGTGGGCTGCCCGGAGGTCCGGGTGGAACGCACGACCCCCGACGGGCTGCACGGGCCGCTCGACGCGGCGGTGCGCGCGCTGACCGGCTGAGCTGTTCGGCGCGGGGCCCGGGGCGGCCGTTCAGGCGGAGCCGAGGTCCAGGATCTTCTCGCGCATTGCGTAGACAACGGCCTCCATCCGGGAGTGCAGCTGCAGCTTCTCCAGGATGTTGCGCACGTGGTTCTTCACGGTGTTCTCGCTGATGAACAGCTCCTTGGCGATGTCCCGGTTGTTCCGCCCGGTGGCGACGAGCTTGAGGACCTCCAGCTCCCGGTCGGTCAGCTTCGGGGCGGGCACCAGCCGCCGCTCGTCCGTGCGCTGGATCAGCGCCTTGAACTCGGTGAGCAGCTTGGCCGCCATCGAGGGGCTGATCTGGGACTGGCCGTCCGCGACGGCGCGGATGGCGGCGGTGACCTCGTCGGTGGAGATCTCCTTGAGGAGGTAGCCGGTGGCGCCGGCCTTGATCGCGTCGTAGAGGTCGGCCTCCTCGTCGCTGATGGTCAGCATGATGATCCGGGCGCTGGGCGCGACCTCCTTGATGGAGGTGCACGCCTCGATCCCGCCCCTGCGGGGCATCCGCACGTCCATCAGCACGATGTCGGGCAGCAGGTCGGCGGCCTTCTCCACGGCCTCGGCGCCGTCGCCGGCCTCCCCGACGACCTCGATGTCCTCCTCCTGGGCCAGGACGATCTCCAGGCCGCGGCGGAAGAGCTCGTGGTCGTCGACGACGAGCACCCGGATCGGCTCCCGCGGCTGCCCCGCGGGGGGCGGCCCGCCGTCCTCGGCCTCCCGCCCGCCCCGCGCCATCGTGGGTCCGAAAGTGTCCACCGCCTGTCCCCCTGCCGGTCGTTCGCGCCTGATCGCTCCTCGGCCACCCCATGATTCCACGGGGTCCGCCCCGGCCGGGCCCGGGCGGCGGACCCGGCCGGAAACGTCCCGCGGAGCGCGCGCTCAGCCCCCCAGGCCGCCCCCGATGCCCCGCGGCGGGGCCTCGGTGGTGAAGGAGTCGGGCTCCGGCTCCAGGTGGATCAGGCCGTAGTCGTAGGCGTGGCGGCGGTAGACGACGCTGGGCAGCTTCGTGTCGGCGTCCACGAAGAGGTAGAAGTCGTGCCCCACCAGCTCCATCTCGTACAGGGCCTGGTCGAGCGACATGGGCGCGGCCCGGTGCGTCTTCTCCCGCACCACCAGCGGCCCGTCGCCCTCGACCACCATCGGGCCCAGGCGGCGCACCGGCGGCCGGTCCGCCTCGGCGGCGGGCCCGGCCTCGCCGTCCAGGGACGCCGTGCGGGCGTCCCGGGGCTCCTCGGGGGCGCCCAGCGGCGCGGTGTCGCGGACCACGGCGGCGACCTCGGCGGCGGGAATGCGGTCGCGGCCCCGGCGGCAGCGGCGCTTGTCGTGCTCCCTGCGCAGCCGGGACTCCAGCTTCTCCACGGCGAGGTCGAGGGCCGCGTAGGGGTCGGCGGCTGCGGCCTCGGCGCGCACCACGGGCCCGCGGTGCCGCATGGTGATCTCGACCCGGTCGGAACGGTCCGCCTGGCGCGGGTTGTGCTCCTTGGACACTTCCACGTCGAGGCGGGTCACCTTGCCGTCGATCCTCTGGATCTTCTCGAGCTTCAGCTTCTCGGCCACGTGCCGCCGGAATCGCTCCGGCACCTCGGTCTTGCGGCCCTTGACGACGATGTCCACGCTGAACTCCGTTCCC
Source organism: Streptomyces boetiae (assembly GCF_031845405.1). Classification (NCBI taxonomy): domain Bacteria; kingdom Bacillati; phylum Actinomycetota; class Actinomycetes; order Kitasatosporales; family Streptomycetaceae; genus Streptomyces; species Streptomyces boetiae. Next base: position 12,822 of record NZ_JAVREN010000052.1, on the reverse strand, counting down.
GGGCGCCCAGCGCTCGCGCGGGCGCCCTTGGTGCACTGGCAACCGGAAGGGCCGGTGTCCGCGGCCCGTCTCCGGCCTTACAACGGGGTGACGACTTCACCTCCTTCTCCCCCGGGAGAAAGATCAACATCCCCCGGGGACGCTCTCGGTGGAACGTGCCCCCTCGTGCACGTTTGCGGGGCTTTGCCCGTATCCTGCTCACCTTCGACGCTACCGCTCGACCCACCGGCACGGCACCCCTACTCGCCGGTAGATGGAATCCACCCGAACGAGGGACCCGCGACCACGGCCGCGCCGAGGACCAGCGCCCCGCCCACCCGCGCGGCCCGCGCCGCCTCGGCCAGCGAGGCACCCGTGGTCAGCACGTCGTCCACCAGCACCACCGGCTCCCCGGCGGAGAGCGCCCCGGGGCCCGCGGCCATCGCCCCGGCCAGGTTCGCCGCCCGCTCCCGGGCCCCGAGCCCCGCCTGGTCGGCCACCGCCCGGCACAGCCGCAACGCCGGCCTGACCCGCACCGCGAGCCCTTCCCGCCGCAGCCTCCCGGCCGCGGCCAGCGCCATCCGCCGCACCGGGTCGTGCCCCCGCCGGGCCACCGCGGCGCGCGTGGAGGGCACCGGCACCAGCCCGATCACCGGGCCGCGCGCCGCCCCGGCGCCCGCCGCCCGGACGGCCCCCGCCAGGGCGTTCCCCAGGGGCCTGGCCAGCGGCAGCGCCCCGCGCTCCTTGTGCGCCAGCAGCACGGCCCGCGCGGGGCCGGCGTAGGGAGCCGCCGCGTACACCGGCGGCAGCCCGCCCGGCTCGGGGACGGGCCGCACTCGCCGGGGCCGCGCCCCGGCCAGCGCGCGGCGGCAGCGCGGGCACAGCGGCTCGCGCCCCGTCCCGCAGCCCGCGCAGGTCACCGGCAGCACCAGGCCGCCCAGCTCGGTCCACCAGGCCACCCAGACCCGCCGCGCCTCCCGGGCGCCCCACGCCGCAGCCGTCCGCATGGGCACCACCGTGGCGCAGCGCGCACGGCGCCCGCAATGCCCCGAACGGCCGTATCCGCCGGACTCCGCGCGCCCCGCGCCCCCCTCGGCAGGAGTGGACCCCTCAGCCGGGGTAGACGGGCGCCGTTCCGCTCCCGGAGGTGGTGACCACCTTCCACTGCCCGTCCTGGAGGCGGGCGATCACCTCGTCGGCCTGCGCCACCACCAGCGGCTGGGACTCGTCCTCGGCCGCGGCGATCCCGGCGACCGAGGGCAGCCCGGGGACGGCCTGCACGTTCGAGGGTGAGCCGTCCGTCACGACGTACTGGAGCTGCTCGACGCCGTCCTCCGGCCGGCCCACGACCACCAGCCGGCTGCCCCCGGCCCAGGACGCGGCGACCACGTGGTCCAGCCGCGGGACGACCGTGGGCGGCACCCGAACCGTCACCGGCTCGTCCTCCTCGGCCCCCGAGCGCTCCACCCGGCCCAGGCGCAGCGTGGTGGCCTCCCCGTCCGAGACCAGCAGCGCGACGCGCACCCCGTCCGCGGCCAGCCGCAGGGCCTCGATGCGCTCTCCCTCCGCGAGCCCCGAGACCGGGACCTCCTCGACCGGGCCCTCGCCGCCGTCCAGGCGCAGCAGCCGCGGGTGCCGCGGGTCGCGGTCGGCCACCCACAGGTCGCCCAGGCCGTCCCAGCTCGGGGCGCTCAGCCCCTGATCCTCTCCGTCCGCCTCGCTGGTGACCGCGGCCTCGGGCTCGGGGTCGCCGGAGGCGGAGAGCGCCGCGACGTACAGCTCGCCGCCGTCGGCCGAGACGGCGGCGGCCCGGGCCCGGTCGCGGCTGACGGCGGCGCCGCGCAGCGGGACGTCCCCGCTGCCCAGCGGCCCGCTGACCGGCCTGGGGTCGGCGTCCTCGCCCGTCACCGAGACCAGGCGGCCGTCCTCGTCGATGAAGTAGGAGCGGTCCAGGCGCCCGTCGAGCAGTCCGGGGGCGTTCGCCTCGGCCCCGGCCTGGTCCAGCGTGCACAGCCGGGTGCCGTCCGCCGACAGCAGCCGTGTCTCCGAGACCCCGGCCGAGGTCAGGTTCTGGACGGTGTGCTGCACCTGGGCCGCCATCCGCTCGCAGCCCTGGTCCGGGTAGTCCGCCGGCATGCCCTCCAGCCACACGGACAGCACGCCCGAGTCGTCGATGCCCGGCGCCCGCCCGTCGGCCAGGGTCACCCCGCCGGGAACGGCCGTGATCACCACCGGGTCGTACCACTCGCTCGGCCCGTCCAGCAGGGCCTGGAGCGTCTCCCGGATGGGGTCGATGCGGCGCCTGACGTGCACCGGGTCCGGCACCAGCACCTTGCCGTCCACGCCCGCCGCGCGTTGCCCGCCCAGGTCCGCGTAGTAATAGGTGCCCGCGGAACGGTAGTTGCGGCGGAAGTCGGCCTCGGCCATGACCAGGCCGTCGGGCGCGTCGTCGATGCGCCACTCGCCCTCGACGCGCCGCAGCCGGAACGCCTCCTCGTAGGGGCCCTCGGCCGGGGCGTAGACGTGCGAGGAGTCCACGGAGGCCAGCAGCGTGCCGCTCAGGTTTACGCGCCCCTCCTCGCCCGGCGCGGTGGCCAGGGACAGCCCGGCCTCCAGCACGGTCGTTCCGGCGAAGGGGTCCCAGGACTCGGCCAGCCGCGGCGTCAGGTACTGCCGCGCGGTCTCGAACCGCACGTCGTCGCTGGTCACGGCCTCCAGGAAGCCACTGACGATCTGCTGCGCGCTCAGGCCGTCCTGCGGCGGGACCGCGTCCACCAGCACCTGCGGCTCGCCCTCGGCGGCCCGCGCGGAGGACTCCACCCGCTGCACGGGGCCGTTGTCGGGCATCGAGGCGCAGCCGCTCAGCAGCAGCCCGGCCGCCAGCAGGCCCGCCGCGCCGCGCCGCCGCCCGGCGCGCCCGCGCGCCAGGCGTGTTCCGTCAACGCCCACGGCGGCCCTCCGCGTCCCGGGACCCGGCCGCGCCCGCCTCGCCCGGCGCGGGCCGTTCGCCCGGCCGTTCGCCGTTTCGTGCGCCCGGCCGTTCGCCCCGCTGTTCCCCGGGGCGTCCACCCGGCCGCTCCGCCGGCCGTTCACCGTTGCGCTCCCCCGGCCGTTCGCCCCGGGCCTCCGCCTCCGCGCCGCGCGGCGTCCCGCCGCCAGCCCCGCCGCCAGCCCCGCCGGCAGCGGCACCGCCGCCGGCGGCCCGCGCCCGCCGGGCCCGCGAGTCCGGCGGCTCCAGCGGGATCGGCGAGCCGCGCAGCGGCCCGCCCACCGTCCGCGGCAGCGTCAGCCGGAACTGCGCCCCGCCCCCCGGCTCGCCCCACGCCTCCAGCCGCCCGCCGTGCAGGTGCGCGTCCTCCAGCGCGATCGACAGCCCCAACCCCGTGCCGCCCGTGGTCCGCGCCCGCGCCGGGTCGGCCCGCCAGAACCGGCTGAAGACCCGCTCCGCGTCCCCCGGGCGCAGCCCGATGCCGCGGTCCCGCACCGCGATGGCCACCGCCCCGCCCTCCTGACCGTCCGCCAGACGCACCGTCACGTCGCGCCCCTCGCCGTGCTCGATGGCGTTGACCACCAGGTTCCGCACCACCCGCTCGATCCGCCGCGGGTCCACCTCGGCCACCACCGGCAGGGCCGCGCCCTCCACGAGCAGCCGCCCGCCGCGCCGCTCCGCCAGCGGCTCGGCGCCCTCCACGACCCGGTGCACCACGTCCCGCAGATCCGTCTGCTCCGCCTCCAGCAGCGCCGCCCCGGCGTCGAAGCGGCTGATCTCCAGCAGGTCCGCCAGCAGCGACTCGAACCGGTCGAGCTGGCTCAGCAGCAGCTCGGCCGAGCGCGCCGTGGCCGCGTCGAAGTCCCCGCGCGCCTCGTGGATGACGTCCGCCGCCATCCGCACCGTCGTCAGCGGGGTGCGCAGCTCGTGCGAGACGTCCGAGACGAACCGCCGCTGCATCCGGGAGAGCTCCTCCAGCTGCTGGATCTGGAGCTGGAGCGAGCGGGCCATCTTGTTGAACGACTCGCCCAGGCGCGCGATGTCGTCCTCCCCCGAGACCTTCATCCGCTCCTGCAGCCGCCCCGCCGCCAGCCGCTCCGCGATCCGCGCCGCCATCCGCACCGGCGTGACGACCTGCCGCACCACCAGCCACGCGATCGCGCCCAGCAGCGCCACCACGAACACCCCGGCCGTGGCGATCGTGCCCGTGACCAGGCTCAGCGAGCGCTCCTCCTGCGTGAACGGGAAGAGGTAGTAGAGGTGGTACTGGTTGCCCGCGTTGTCCGTCAGCCGCCGCCCGACGATCACCCCGGCCTCGGCGCTGCCGTCGGGCCGGATGATCCTGCCGTACTGCCAGTGCGTGGCCGGGTCGGCGTCCAGCGCCTCGCGCAGCTCCTCGGGGATGCTGCTCTCCCACTCCACGTCCTGGGACTGCACCGGCGAGCGCGTCACCGAGCCGGGGGCGGGGGCCAGCGAGGGTCCCGAGGGCCGCACGGGCAGGGCCACGATGGAGAAGACGCCCTGGCCGCCGCTGGCGAGCTGCCCGACCAGCCCGGTCATCCAGTTGCTGCTGATGCCCGTCTGCTGCCCGGCGCCCGGCTCCCCGGTGTCCCCGCCGTCCGCGGCCAGCTCCGCCGCGACGGAGAACCCGCCCTCGGCCTGGCTCTGCGCCGCCTGCCGCTTGGCCTCCAGCAGGCCGTTGCGCACCTGCCCGATCACCACGATGCCCAGCACCAGCACGACGGCCAGCGACAGCAGGAGGGTGCTGGCGACCACCCGCAGCTGGATGTTCCGCCGCCACAGCCGGCGCAACGACAGCAGCGGGCCGCGCGCCCAGCGGCCGAAGATCCGGATGGCGGGCTGCGCCCGGCCGGTCGTCGCCCCCTCGGGCAGCAGCCGCGGGCTGTGCCACCACACCCGGTCGGTCACCTCAGCCGGCCCCGGCCTTGTAGCCGACGCCGCGCACGGTCACCACGATCTCGGGACGCTCCGGGTCCCGCTCCACCTTCGAACGCAGCCGCTGCACGTGGACGTTCACCAGCCGGGTGTCCGCCGCGTGCCGGTATCCCCACACCTGCTCCAGCAGCACCTCGCGGGTGAAGACCTGCCACGGCTTGCGCGCCAGCGCCACCAGCAGGTCGAACTCCAGCGGGGTGAGCGAGATGGTCTGGCTGCCGCGCTTCACCGAGTGCCCGGCCACGTCGATGACCAGGTCCCCGATGGCGAGCTGCTCCGGCGCGGGCTCCTCGGAGCGCCGCAGCCGCGCGCGGATGCGGGCGATCAGCTCCTTGGGCTTGAACGGCTTGACGATGTAGTCGTCCGCGCCGGACTCCAGGCCCACGACCACGTCCACCGTGTCGCTCTTGGCCGTGAGCATGACGATGGGCACGCCCGACTCGCCCCGGATCAGCCGGCACACCTCGATTCCGTCCCGGCCCGGCAGCATCAGGTCCAGCAGCACCAGGTCGGGCTTGATCTCGCGGAAAGCGGCCAGCGCCTTGTCCCCGTCGGCCACGAAGGACGGCTCGAACCCCTCTCCGCGCAGCACGATGCCGAGCATCTCCGCCAGAGCGGTGTCGTCGTCGACGACGAGTACGCGTCCTTTCATGACCTCATCATCCCATCCCCTGATCCTGACTCCGCCCGGAACTCCGGCGGACGTGCGGCCGTCGCGCGGCTGCCGGGCGCCGCCTCCCGCGCCGGGGGAACGGCCCCGCCGGCCGCGGGACCCGCCGCGGCGCAGACCGCGGCGAGGGCGGCCCGGCCGACCGGCGAGACCACGCCCCGCTCGGTGACGATCGCCGTCACCAGCTCGGGCGGCGTCACGTCGAACGCCGGGTTGTACGCCTGAGCGCCCACCGGGGCCACGCGCGCCCCCGGGCGCACGTGCGTGACCTCCTCGCCCGGCCGCTGCTCGATGCGGATGGCGCCGCCGTCGGGCGTCGCCGGGTCCACGGTGCTCACGGGCGCGACCACCACGAACGGTACCCCGTGGTGCCGGGCCAGCACGGCCAGCGGATAGCTGCCGACCTTGTTCGCCACCGAGCCGTCGGCCGCGATCCGGTCCGCGCCGATCAGCACCGCGTCCACCTCGCCCGCCGCGAACAGCGACCCGGCCGCCGCGTCCGCCAGCACCGCGAACGGCATCCCCGCCCGCGCGGCCTCGAACGCCGTCAGCCGCGCCCCCTGAAGCAGCGGCCGGGTCTCGTCCACCCACAGCCGCCGCAGCTCACCCGCCCGGTGCGCCGCGCCCACCACCGCCAGGGCCGTTCCCCGCCCGCCCGAGACCAGCGCCCCGGTGTTGCAGTGGGTCAGCAGCCGGTACCCGCCGCCCGGCACCAGCTCGCCCAGCAGCGCGCGCCCGAGGTCCGCCATCCGCACGCTGGCCTCGGCGTCCTCACGGTGCAACGCCCGCGCCTCCGCCAGCGCCGCCGCCGCGGCCGTCGGCCCCTCCCCTCCCGCCGCCCGGTGGGCCGCCAGCGCCCGCCCGACCCCGTACGCCAGGTTCACGGCCGTGGGCCTGGCCTCCGCCAGCCGCCGCGCCGCCTCCCGCACGTCGTAGCCGCGGGCCGCCGCCAGCGCCACCCCGTACGCCCCGGCCAGGCCCAGCACCGGGGCCCCGCGCACGGCGAGCGACCGGATCGCGGCCACCAGGCCGTCCACGTCCGTGCAAGCCAGCTCGGCCTCCTCGTCGGGGAGCCGGGTCTGGTCGAGCAGGATCACCACCGGCCCGTCGGGGGGCTCGGCCCAGCGCAGCGGCGCGAGAGGGAGATCGTCCGGTTCAGCCATTGGCACAGTGTGCCCGCCTTCCCCCGGCCGGGAGAAGCCGGGAGGGACCGGGAGCCCGCGGCCACCGCCACGACGCGCCCGGCGGGGCCCCGTGGCACGATGGGCCACAACGGACGGCACAAAGGCGCGACGTACGCACGCGTACGCAGCGACCGCCTGAGCAGCGACGGAGGAGACCACCGTGAGCGACTCGCCGGGCTGGGCCTCGCCCGGATCCCCGCCCCCCGACGAGGGCGGGCGCGACCGCGCGCCCGACGAGCAGCCCGCCTCACCCCCGCCCGCGCCGCCGTCCCTGGACAAGCGGGAGAACGCCCCGGGCCCGGCCCCGGAGCACCAGCCCGCGCCGCAGCCCCAGCAGCCCCCGGCGCCCGAGCAGCAGCAGGGCTGGCAGGCCGTGCCCCCGCCGGCGCACCCGCAGCAGCCCCACCCGCAGCAGCAGGGCTGGGGCGGCGCCCCGCAGGGCTGGGGGCAGCAGGGCTGGGGCCACCAGCCGCCCCCCGGCGCCGGCTACCCGCAGCACCCCCAGCAGTGGCAGCAGTACCCCCAGCCCCAGCACCCCGGCTGGGGCGGCGGCCCCGCCGGAGGGGGCGGCTGGCAACCCTACCCCTGGGTCGCCAAGCCCGGCGTCATCCCGCTGCGCCCCCTGGGCATCGGCGAGATACTCGACGGCGCGGTCTCCACCACCCGCGCCCACTGGCGCACCGCCCTGGCCATAGCCCTGGGCATCGCCATCCTGACCCAGCTCGCCGCCACCATCGCCACCCGCCTGTGGCTCAGCGACAGCTCCGGGCTGCAGGCCGTCCAGGACAACCCCAACCCCACCGACGAGGAGCTGCGCGACGCCTTCGCGGACCTCGCCGGCTTCCTCTCCCTGGCCGGGATCGTCAGCATCCTGGGCACCGTGCTGGCCACGGCCATGCTCACCATCGTGGTCAGCCGCGCCGTCCTGGGCCGCTCCGTCACCTTCGCCGAGGCCTGGCAGGACTCCCGCAGCCGCCTGATGCGCCTGCTGGCCGTCGCCCTCCTCGTGCCGCTGATCTTCGCCGCCGCCGTCGCCGTGCCCCTGCTGATCGGCGCGGCCACCGGCGTCGTCGCCCTCGTCGTTCTGCTGACCCTCGGCGGCCTGGTCGCGGGCGTCTGGCTGTGGGTCCTCTTCTCCCTCGCCGCACCCGCCCTGATGCTCGAACGCCAGGGCGTGTTCGCCGCCCTGCGCCGCTCCGCCAAGCTGGTCCGCGGCTCCTGGTGGCGCGTCTTCGGCGTGCAACTCCTCGTCATGGTCCTGCTGTTCATCGTCTCCGGCATCATCGAGTTCCCCACCTCGGCGCTGGCCGCAGTCATCGCCGGGGACGGCGCCGGCAGCTTCCTTGAGGGCACCAACGAGCTGACCTGGACCTACCTGGCGATCTCCGGCATCGGGGCGGTCGTGGCCACCACCATCACCCTGCCCATCAGCGCCGGCGTCACCGCCCTCCTCTACATCGACCAGCGCATCCGCCGCGAGGCCCTGGACCTGGAGCTGGCCCGCGCCGCCGGCGTCGCCACACCTCAGCAGGGCGGCTGAGGCATGGCGCTGCCGGCCACCGAGGACCCCACGGGCCCGCCCGTGGTCGTGGGCCGCACCCCCGCCCGCGAGGAGGCGGAACGCGAGCTGTCCCGCCGGATCTACGCCGAGCACGAGCCCGGCCCGGCCCGCCGCCTGTGGAACTGGCTGTGGGACCACATCTTCGGCGTCCTTGAGGAGGCCGCCTTCGGCACCCCCGGCGGCTGGCTCGGCCTCCTGGTCATCGCGCTGCTGATCACCGCCCTCCTCGTGGCCCTGCGCCTGCGCCTCGGCGCCCTGCGCACCGCCGCCGGACCCGGCCGCACCGGCGGCCTCTTCGCCGACGACCGGCCCCGCACCGCGGCCGAACACCGCGCCGCCGCCGCCGCGCACGCCGCGGCCCAACGCTGGACGCCGGCCGTCCAGGAACGCCTGCGCGCCGTCGTCCGCTCCCTCGAGGAACGCGCCCTGCTGGAGCCGCGCCCCGGCCGCACCGCGAACGAGGCCGCCGCCGAGGCGGCCCGCCCCATGCCCGGCCACGCCCAGGCCCTGCGTTCCGCCGCCGCCCGCTTCGACGCCGTCACCTACGGCGGGCGCGCCGCCGACGCCGAGGACTACCGGACCCTTTCCGAGCTGGACGAGGCCCTGCTGCGCACCCGCCCCGCCCTCGACCCGGCCGCGCCCGCCTGGACGGCCCCGTGACCGCCCCGGCCCCCGCCGGCCCCGAACCGGCCGCCACCACCGGCGTTGCCCCGGACGTTCCGGCCGACGCCTCCCCGCCCCCCGACGCCCCGGCGGGAACGGCCGTCTCCCCCACCGCCCGCCAGCTCTGGCGCCGCGGGCGCGGTCTCCTGATCGCCCTGGCCCTTCTCGTCGTCACCGGTCTCCTCATCGCCCTCCTCACCTCCGGCGAGAGCGCCGCCCTCCACCCCCGCTCCGCCGCCCAGAACGGCAGCCGCGCCGTCGCCGAACTCCTCGCCGGCCACGGCGTGCGCACCACCCTGGCCACCACCGCCGACGAGGCCGCCCGCGCCGCCGGACCCGGCACCACGCTGCTGATCGCCCGCCCCGACGCCCTCACCGACCGCGCCCGCGACACCCTCGCCCGCGCCGCCGGCGCCGAGGGCGCCCGCACCGTGCTGATCGCCCCCGCCCAGGACGCCCTCGACGCCTTCGCCCCCGGCGTCCTGGCCGCCGCCCCCGCGCCCGCGCAGGAACGCGAGCCCCGCTGCGCCGAGGACGCCCCCCGCCGCGCCGGCAGCGCCCGCCTCGGCGGCTACCGCTACGCCGTGCCCCCCGGCCAGGACACCAACGCCGGCTGCTACCCCGCCGACGGCCTGCCCACCCTCGTCACCCTCCCCCGCGAGGGCGGCGGGGCCGTCGTCCTCATGGGAACGCCCGAGCCGCTGTACAACGAGCACCTGGACGAGGACGGCAACGCCTCCCTCGCCCTCCAGCTCCTCGGCGCCCACGCCGAGCTGGTCTGGTACCTGCCCTCCGGCCAGGACGCCCCCGAAGGCGGGGACGGCCTCCTGTCCCTGGTGGACCCCGGCTGGCGCTGGGCCACCCTCCAGCTCGCCATCGCCGCCGCCCTGGCCGCCCTCTGGCGCGGGCGCCGCCTCGGCCCCGTCGTTCCCGAGGCGCTGCCCGTCGTCGTCCCGGCGGCCGAGACCACCGAGGGCCACGCCCGCCTCTACCACCGGGCCGGCGCGCGCGACCGGGCCGCCGCCGCCCTGCGCGCCGCCGCACGCGCCCGGCTCGCACCCCTCGTCGGCCTCCCCCCGGCCGCCGCCCACGCCCCCGAGACGCTCCCGGGCGCCGTCGCCGCGCACACCGGGGACGCCCCGCCCGAACTCACGGCGCTCCTCTTCGGCCCGCCCCCGCGCGACGACCAGGCGCTGATCCGCCTCGCCGACGCGCTCGACGCCCTCGAACGCCGCGTCGCCGCGACCGGGACCCCGGACCCCGACGCGACGCGCTGAAAGCCACGCCGACCGACACCCCAGAGACCGAACCGACCCGAAAGGCCAGGCCCCAGCCCGTGACCTCCCCGACCCAAGGCGGCCCGCACGCCGCCCTGACCGCCGTCCGCGGCGAGATCGCCAAGGCGGTCGTCGGCCAGGACGCCGCCGTCACCGGACTGGTCGTCGCCCTGCTGTGCCGCGGCCACGTCCTCCTCGAAGGCGTCCCCGGCGTCGCCAAGACCCTCCTGGTCCGCGCCCTCGCCGCCACCCTCGAACTGGGCACCAAACGCGTGCAGTTCACCCCGGACCTGATGCCCAGCGACGTCACCGGCTCCCTGGTCTACGACGCCCGCACCGCCGAGTTCTCCTTCCAGCCCGGCCCGGTCTTCACCCACCTCCTGCTGGCGGACGAGATCAACCGCACGCCCCCCAAGACCCAGGCCTCGCTGCTGGAGGCCATGGAGGAGCGGCAGGTCACCGTGGACGGCGTGCCGCGCCCCCTGCCGGAGCCGTTCCTGGTGGCCGCCACGCAGAACCCCATCGAGTACGAGGGCACCTACCCGCTGCCCGAGGCCCAGCTGGACCGCTTCCTGCTGAAGCTCAACCTCCCGCTACCCGCCCGCGAGCAGGAGATCGACGTCCTCACCCGCCACGCGGAGGGTTTCGACCCCCGCGACCTGGCCGCCGCCGGGCTGCGCGCCGTCGCCGGCCCCGAGGACCTGGCCGCCGCCCGCGCCTCCGTCGCCAAGGTCTCCCTCGCCCCCGAGGTCACCGGCTACATCGTCGACCTGTGCCGCGCCACCCGCGAATCGCCCTCGTTCTCCCTGGGCGCCTCCCCGCGGGGCGCCACCGCGCTGCTGAACACGGCCCGCGCCTGGGCCTGGCTCTCCGGCCGCGACTACGTCATCCCGGACGACGTGAAGACGCTGGCCCTGCCCACCCTGCGGCACCGGGTCCGCCTGCGCCCGGAGGCCGAGATGGAGGGCGTCACCGCCGACTCGGTGCTCAACGGCCTCCTCGCCCGCGTGCCGGTCCCCCGCTGATGGCGCTGACCGGCCGCACGGCCCTGCTCGCCGCGCTCGGCGCCCTCGTCGTCGGCGCCCTGCCCGGCTGGCACGGCATCCTCGCCGTGGCCGTGCCCCTGCTGGCCGCCGTCCTCCTCGACCTCTGGCTGGCCGCCCCGGTCCGGGGGCTGCGGATCGAGCGCTCCGGCGCGACCAGCGTCCGGCTCGGCGAGGACGCCCCCGTGCACCTGACGGTGACCAACCCCTCCGGCCGCCCGCTCCGCGCGGACCTGCGCGACGCCTGGCCGCCCAGTAGCTGGCGGCCGGGCACCTCCTTCGCCGCCTCCCGGCACCGGCTGGACGCTCCCGCGGGAGAACGCCGCCGGCTGACCACCGTCCTCGGCCCGACCCGCCGCGGCGACCACCGCCCGGTGCGGGTGACGGTCCGCTCGTACGGCCCCCTCGGGCTGGCCGCGCGCCAGGGCGGGCACGACGTGCCGTGGGTGCTGCGCGTCCTGCCGCCCTTCGCCAGCCGCAAGCACCTGCCGGCCAAGCTCGCCCGCCTGCGGGAGCTGGACGGCCGCACGACCCTGCTGACCCGCGGCGAGGGCACCGAGTTCGACAGCCTGCGGGCCTACGTTCCCGGGGACGACGTGCGGTCCATCGACTGGCGCGCAACGGCCCGGCAGTCGAGCCTGGCCGTCCGCACGTGGCGGCCGGAGCGCGACCGGCACCTGGTGCTGGTCCTGGACACCGGCCGCACCTTGGCGGGCCGGGTGGGCGACATCCCCCGGCTCGACGCGGCCATGGACGCGGCACTGCTGCTCACCGCCCTGGCCACGCAGGCCGGGGACCGCGTGGACCTGCTGGCGTTCGACCGGACGACGCGTGCCTCGGTGCGCGGCCGGACGGGGCGCGACATCCTCCCGGCGGCGGTGGAGGCGATGACGACGCTTCAGCCGGCGCTGGTGGAGACGGACACCCGGGCGATGGCCTCGGCCGCGCTGGCCGGGGCGCCCCGGCGCTCGCTGATCGTGCTCTTCACCGGCCTGGACGCGGCCCCCGTGGAGTCCGGACTCCTGCCGGTGCTTCCGCAGTTGACGCGCCGCCACACCGTGCTGGTGGCCTCCGTCGCGGACCCGCGCATCTCCGAGATGGCCGGTGCCCGGGGCACCGCCCCCGCCGTGTACGAGGCCGCGGCGGCGGCCCAGCACCAGGCGGAGCGCGAACGCACCTCCGCGCACCTCCGCAGCCTCGGCGTCACCGTTGTCGAGGCACCCCCCGAGGACCTCCCGCCGGCCGTCGCGGACGCCTACCTGGCCCTCAAGGCGAGCGGCCGGCTCTGAACGGGATGGTCCGAACGGGACGGGTGGAAATGCAAAACGGGAGAGGCCCGCTGGCGTATTCCAGCGGGCCTCTCCCGTTCACCTTCTTCAATATTTGTCCGGCGGTGTCCTACTCTCCCACACGGTCCCCCATGCAGTACCATCGGCGCTGGAAAGCTTAGCTTCCGGGTTCGGAATGTAACCGGGCGTTTCCTCTCCGCCATGACCACCG
>NZ_JAVREN010000051.1:0-38481 GCF_031845405.1 Streptomyces boetiae | reverse complement strand
AAACGCCGGGGGGCCGGGTGTTCACCCGCGGGGCCCGCGGCTCCCCTCCTCCCCCCTGGCCCCCCTGGCCCCTCAGGCCCTCCGGGCCCTCAGCCCCTCAGGCCGCCGGAACGTCCGAGCGCTGCGCCGTCACGCGGTTGATCCACCGCGTCAGGTCGGCCACCACCTCGTCGCGGTTGATCTCGTTGAGCACCTCGTGCCGGGCCTCCGGGTAGATCCGGTAGGTCACGTCCGTCAGGCCCGCGCCCCGGTAGCGGCCCACCAGCAGGTCGCTGAGCGTCAGGCGGGCGTTGAGCGGGTCGCGGTCCCCGACCGCCACGTACAGCGGGAGCCCGGAGGGTATGCCCCGCGGGTCGGCCATCCGCCGCGCGGCCTGTGCCAGGTCGGCCGCTCCCCGCGCGTCGAGCGTGAAGCCGCACAGCGGATCGGCGATGTAGGCGTCCACGTGCCGCTCGTCGCGGCTGAGCCAGTCGAACTCCGTGCGCACCGGCTGGAAGGTGTCGTTGAACGTCCTGAACAGGTCCACGTCCTCCCCGCCCTCGGTGATCTCCGCCGTGCGCCGCTCCGGCGCGGTGGTCCCGGTCAGCGCGGCCCCGGCCAGCAGCGAGGCGTGCTCCAGCAGGTACTGCTGCACCGCGAAGGAGCCCATGCTGTGGCCCAGCAGGATCAGCGGCAGCCCGGGGTGCCGCTCCAGGGCCGTGCGGGAGACGGTGACCAGGTCCGCCACGAGCAGGTTCCAGCCGTCCGCGCCCAGATGGCCGGGGCCGGCGTGCATGCTCAGGCCGTGCCCGCGGTGGTCGTTGGCGTACACGATGTACCCGGTGGCGTTCAGGTACTCCGCGAGGTGGGCGTAGCGGCCCGCGTGCTCGCCCATGCCGTGGGCGATCTGCACGATGCCGCGCGGCGGGATCCTCGGGTGCCACTCGTGCACGTGGATCCGGACGCCGTTCTCGCTGGTGAATTCGAACATGAGGGGTTTCCTTCGGTGCGCGTCAGGGCGGGCGGCGCCGGGCCGGGGCCGGCGCCGCCCGGGTTCAGCGGGGCTGCGGCCCGGCGGCCGGCCGGTCCCCGGTGCCGAGGTAGGCGTCGGAGACGGCGTCGCCGCCGATGAGTTCGTCCACCGGGCCGCTCGCGGTGACCTGGCCGTGGGCCAGCACGTAGGCCGTCGAGCACAGCCGCTCGACCAGGCGGACGTTCTGCTCCACCAGCACCATGGCCGTTCCGTCCCGGGCGATGCCACGCAGGACCTCGCCCACCTCCTCGACGGCCACCGGCGACAGGCCGGAGGACGGCTCGTCCAGGAGGACCAGGCGCGGGTCGGACATCAGGGCGCGGGCGATGGCCACGGTCTGCTGCTGGCCGCCGCTCAGCCGCCCGGCGGCCTCGGCGCGGCGGTCGTGCAGCCAGCCGAACCGCTCGTAGGTGCGCGCCAGCCGGGCCTGCCGGGTGGCGCGCGGCTGCCCGTAGGCGCCGAGCAGGAGGTTGTCCTCGATGCTCATGCTGGGGAACAGGCGGCGGTTCTCCGGGCACAGGGCGATCCCGGCCCGGACCAGGGCCCGGGTGTCCAGGGCGGTGACGTCGCGGCCGTCGAAGGTGATCCGGCCGCCGCGGCGCGGGACGTGCCCGAGGATGCCCAGCAGGGTGGTCGTCTTGCCGGCGCCGTTGGCGCCCAGGATGCCGGTGACGGTCCCGGCCTCCGCGGTCAGGCTCACCCCGCGGACGGCCACGGTCGGGCCGAAGGCGACGGTCAGGTCGGAGACGGTGAGCACGGTCAGGCTCCTCCCAGGTAGGAGGCGATGACCGCCTCGTCGGAGCGGATCTCCTCGGGGGTGCCGGTGGCCAGGACCTTCCCGGTGGCCATCACCAGGACGGAGTGGGCCAGCGGCATCAGGAACCGCATGTTGTGGTCCACCACCACGACGGCCACGTCCAGTTCGCCGGCGACCCGCCGCACGGCCGTGGCCAGGGACTCGGCCTCGCCGCCGTCCATGCCGACGGCCGGCTCGTCCAGCAGCAGCACCCGCGGCCCGGTGGCCAGGGCCAGCGCGATCATCGCCAGCCGCTGGTGGGCGCTGGTCAGCGCCGTGCAGCGCCGGTCGAGCTGCCCGCCCAGGCCCAGCAGCCCGGCCAGCTCCTCGTCGGACCAGAACGGCCGGGAGTCCCGCCGTTCCCCGTGGGCGAGGCTCAGGCTCTCGCGCAGCGTCCAGGTCGGGAAGAGGCGGGTGGTCTGGAAGGTGCGGGCGATCCCGGCGCGCGCGGCGCGGTGCGCGCCGCGGCCCGAGGCCGTCCGCCCGTCCAGGGTCACCGTGCCCGCGGTGGGCGCCAGCGTGCCGGCGAGCATGCTCAGCAGCGTGGTCTTGCCCGACCCGTTGGGGCCGATCAGGCCCAGGATGCGGCCCGGCTCCAGGGTGAAGGACACCCCGTCGACGGCGGCCACGCCGCCGAACTTCTTCACCAGGCCGTCCACGGTCAGCAGCGCGCTCATGACGCGGCTCCCCTCGCCCGCACGTACCGCCACAGGCGGGCCAGCCCGCCGAGGATCCCGTCGGGAACGACGAGGGTGACGGCGATGAACAGCACGCCCAGCACGATCTGGCTCACGCCGGGCCCCAGGTCGATAAGCTGCGTGAAGCTCAGGACGACGGCCGCGCCGACCACCGGCGCCAGCAGCCGCCCGGCCCCCGCCAGGCCCAGCGCCACGAACATCAGGAAGCTCTGGGAGAACGTGAACTGCGAGGGCGCGATCACGCCGTTGTACTGCGCGAACAGCACCCCGGCCCAGGCCCCGAAGCCCGCCGAGAGGACGAACGCCACCAGCTTCACGCGCGCGGTGGGCACCCCCGCGTGCTCGGCCAGGTCCTCGTCCTCCCGGATCGCCCGCAGGCGCGCGCCCAGCCGGCTGCGGGAGAGGAGGTAGAAGACGGCCAGGCCCACGGCCAGCGAGATCGCCATCAGCCGGACCGTGGCGTCCAGGGTGTACCCCAGGTCCACGGGCCGCCCGTTGGGGCCGCCGGTCCACTCGCGGGCGTTGGTGAAGACCAGGGTCATCACCGCCGTGAAGAACAGCGTGCCGATGGCGAAGTACTGCCCGCGGGTGCGGGAGAAGACCATCGCCACGACCAGCCCGCCGAGCATCGTTCCCGCCACGGCCAGCACGGAGGCGGCCGTCATCGACCAGCCGCGCTCCAGCAGGATCGCCGAGAGGTAGGCCCCGCCGCCGTAGAAGGCGGCGTGTGCCAGGCTCGGGTAACCGCCAAGACCCTGCACGAGGTTGAGGCCCGTCAGCGCGATGGTCCACATCACGGCGAGCAGCGCGACCTGGCCCTGCTCGCCCTTCAGGTTCGTCAGCAGCCAGTGCGCCAGCACGCCCAGGGCGGCGATGCCGGCGAAGACCCCGGCGTGCCGGGCCCAGGGGCCGGCCGCCCCCCGGGCGGCCGGCGGCGCGGGCCGCGGCCGGCCCTTGGCCGCCGCGGTCGGTGGTGCGGAGGCAGTCACGTCAGGCCACCCTTCTGGCGTTGGTGCCCACGAGCCCGCCGGGCCGCAGCACCAGGACGAGCACGAGGAGGAGGAATCCGAAGGCGCTCTGGTAGGCGGAGCTGATGTACGCCGCGCCCAGGCTCTCCACCACGCCCAGCACCAGGCCGCCGATCACCGCGCCCGGGACGCTGCCCAGACCGCCGAGGACCACGACGACGAACGCGCTCAGCAGCACCTCGTCCGCCATGTAGGGCGAGATCTGGAACGTCGGGGCGTAGGCCACGGCCGCCACTCCGCCCAGCAGCCCGGCCACCAGGAACGCCAGGGTGTACTGCCGTCGCATGGGGATGCCGAGCATCGCGGCGGCGTCCCGGTCCTGGGCGACCGCCCGCATGGCCCGCCCCAGCGAGGTGCGCGAGAGCACCAGGTGCAGGGCGGCCAGCGAGACGAGCGCCAGGACGATCAGGGCTGCCCTCACCCCGGACAGGGACACCCCGCCGACCTCGATCAGCACGTCGTCGTAGGGAGTGTCCAGCGAACGCCCCTCGCCGCCGTACATGCCCAGTGCCGAGTTCTGCAGGACCAGCATCAGGCCCAGCGCGACCGCCGGGGCGGCGGCCGGTTTCCCGATGATCCATCGGTAGGCCAGCACCTCGGTGACCACCGAGACCACGCCGCCGCACGCCACGCCGAACAGGGCCGCCAGGACGAACGGCGCGCCCGCGTCGCTCGCCCACCAGGTGGCGTAGGCGGCCAGGACGATGACCCCGGCGTGGGCGAAGTTCGGGACCTCCATCACGCCGAAGACCAGGGTGAGCCCGACCGCGACGACCGCGAAGAGGCAGCCGAGGAAGACTCCGTTGACCAGGACCTGACTCATGCGCAGGGGTCCTCGACCAGCTCGGGCTCGACGACCTGCCCGTCCTCGACGTCGAAGCGCATCACGCTGCCCAGGGTCTGGCCCTCGGAGCACCAGGTGGAGACCTCGGACTCGGTCCGCGCCATCCGCTCGGTGAAGAGCTGCCCGTCCTGGCCCGGCAGCCAGCCGCTGACCGTGCCCTCGGGGACGCCGATCTCGTGCAGCGCCGCCTCGATGGCCTCGCGGTCGGTGGTGGTGCCGGCCTGCGCCATGGCCTCGGCCACGATGAAGGGGAAGTCGTAGGCCCACATCGTCAGGTCCTGCGGGTACTCGTTGTACCGCTCGACGTAGTCCTCGGCGAAGGCCACGGTGGCCGGGTTGTCCGAGGTGGCCGGCATGGTCCCGGCGCAGTCGTAGTTGTCCTCCATGATCGAGTTGAACCCGCCGCCGAGGATGGCCTCGGCCTGCTCGGGGTTCACGCCGGCGCTGTGCAGGACCGGCCCGTCCCAGCCGGACTGCCGCAGTTGCTTGAGCACCGGCAGGATCACGGCGGTGACGCTGGAGAGATAGATCGCGTCGGGGTCCGCCGCGACGGCCCGGTCGATGGCGTTGCTGTAGTCGGTGGCGCCCAGCGGGAACTCGGTGCTGGCCGCGATGTCGACGCCCTCCCGCTCCGCGGACTGCTCCACGAGCTGCGTCAGGCCCTCGCCGTACGCCTCGCCCGCGGCAGTGATCACGGAGATCGAGTCCACGTCCAGCTCCTGCCGGGCGTAGTACAGACAGCCCGGCACGTAGGTGGGGGAGTCGCCGCGGGTGCGGAAGAAGTGGTCGCTCAGGTCCAGGATCGAGGGGTAGACGCTGTCGATGATGTTGACCATCGGCAGAGGGGTGCGCTCAAGCTGCGGCACGTAGGTGTCGGAGCCCAGGCCGTAGGCGACCACCGGCACCTCCTCGGCCTGCGCCAGCTCGCGCAGCGCGGTGACCCCGCTGGTGGCCGCGTCGGAGCGGTCGTCGGCGAACTCGATGCGCATCTCGTACTGCCGGCCGTCCACCTCGAAGCCGCGCTCGTTCAGCGCCTCAAGACCCATCTGCATGGCGTTCTTCGCGGGCGGGCCCAGCGTCGAGTACACGCCGGACATGGAGAGGATGGCGCCGACGGTCACCGTGCCGTCGCCCTCCCCGGACCCGCCGTCCGAGGCGCAGGCGGCGGTGGTGCCCAGCAGCGCGGCGGCAAGGACCGCCGAGGTCGTCTTCGCGTACGTCTTGCGCATAGTGCGTCCTTCGTCAAAGGGATGGGCGGTGCCGGACCCGGGGGCCCGGCGCGGTCCCGGCGGTGGGGTGCCGCGGACCGGCCCGGCCCGCGGCACCGCGACGCGCAGCACTTATGACAGCCTTGTAAGGGCCCGGTGAACAGTCGGGAACGTCCTACTCCGGCGGCGTCTTCGGAGCGCGCGGGGCGCCGGCGGAGTACGCCGCGGCCCCCGCGGGGGCTCCTTCGGAGTACTCCTGGGGCCACGGGACGCTTTCCATTGCCCGACGCCGGGTGACCACCTAGGCTCCGTGCGTCCTCGCGAGAAAGGTGCAGCCGTGGGCCGCTATGTCCTGGGAGTCGATCAGAGCACCTCGGGCACCACCGCGCTGATCGTCGACCGCGGCGTGCGGGTCCTGGCGCGCGGGCAGGCGCCCGTGCCGCGCTACCGGCCGCGCCCCGGCTGGGTGGAGCAGGACCCGGCCGAGATCTGGGCGGCGACCCAGCGGGCCATGAGGCTGGCGTTGCAGGACGCGCGCATCCCGCCCGACGAGATCGAGGCGATCGGGCTGAGCAACCAGCGCGAGACGACCGTCGTCTGGGACCGGGAAACCGGCGAGCCGGTGGGCCGGGCCATCGGCTGGCAGGACCGGCGCACCCAGGCGCTGTGCGACCGGCTCAGCGCCGAGTGCGGCCCCGAGGTGGAGGCCCGCACCGGACAGATCATCCTGCCCAACTCCGCGGCCACCAAGCTGCACTGGCTGATCGAGAACGACCGGGGCGTGCAGCGGCTGCTGGCCGCGGGCCGGCTGCTGTACGGCACGGTGGACAGCTGGCTGCTGTGGAACCTCACGGGCGGCCGGACGCACGCCACCGACTGCTCCAACGCCTCGGTGACGCTGCTGCTGAACGCCCACACGCTGGCCTGGGACGAGCCGCTGCTGGAGTGGCTGGGCATCCCCAGGGCCGTGCTGCCGCAGGTCCGCGCCTCGGCCGATCCCTTCGGCACCACCGACCCGGACCGCTTCTTCGGGGAGCGGGTGCCGGTGGCCGGGATGGTGGGGGACCAGCAGGCGGCGCTGCTGGGGCAGGGCGGCATCAGGACCGGGATGGCGAAGAACTCCTACGGCAGCGGGGCGTTCCTGCTGATGAACCTCGGCCAGGAGTTCACCCCGCCCTCCCCGGGCCTCTTCTCGCCGGTGCTGTGGGCGGTGGACGGCGCCGTCTCCTACGGCCTTGAGGCGATGGCGGACGTGGCGGGGGCCGCGCTGCGCTGGCTCCAGGAGGGCCTGGGCCTGGTGCGCGACAGCGCGGAGGCGGCGATGCTGGCCGAGCGGGTGGAGGACACCGGCGGGGTCTACTTCGTGCCCTCCTTCGTCGGCACCGGCGCCCCGCACTACGACACGCTGGCGCGCGGCTCGATGTTCGGCATCACCGAGCGGACCACCCGCGGGCACATCGCGCGGGCGGCCCTGGAGGGGATGGCCTACCAGACGCGGGACGCGGTGGACCTGATGCGGGCCGGGACGACCGTGCCGATGGACGTGCTGCGGGCGGACGGCGGCGCGGCGCGCAGCGACTTCCTGCTGCAGTTCCAGGCCGACATCCTGGGCGTTCCCGTGGAGCGGCCACAGGTGATGGAGACCGCGGCCCTGGGGGCGGCGGTGCTGGCCGGGGTGCAGGTCGGGTTCTGGGACTCGCTGGAGGAGACGGCCGGGCACTGGACGCTGGGGCGGCGCTTCGAGCCGCGCTGGCCCGACAGCCGGCGGGACGCGGCGTACGCGGGCTGGCTGGAGGCCGTGGAGCGCTCGGCCGGCTGGGGCGCGACCCGCCCGGACCGCTCCGCCTCCTGACGCCGGGCCGCTCCGGGCCCGTCCGGCAGGGAGCGCGCAAGGGAAACGGCCCGGGCGCGGAGACCGCACCCGGGCCGTCGTGCCGAACGGCCGCGCTCAGCCGCCGTACAGCTCCTCGATGTCCTTGGCGTAGGTCTCGGCCACGGCCTTGCGCTTGACCTTGAGGGAGGGGGTCAGCAGGCCGTTCTCCTCGGTGAAGTCCCCGTCCACGATGAGGAACTTCCGGATCGACTCCGCCCGCGAGACGGCCTCGTTGGCGTAGTCGACGGCCCGCTGGATGTCGGCCTGGAGCTCCTTGTCGTTCCGCAGCTCCGACAGGGGGGTGTCCCTGGGGCGCTTGCGGACGCTGAGCCAGTGGTCCATCGCCTCGGGGTCGAGGGTGACCAGGGCGCCGATGAACGCCCGCCCGTCGCCGACCACCATGCACTGGCCCACCGGCGGGCGGCTGCGGAGGCGGTCCTCCAGCACGGCGGGGGAGACGTTCTTGCCGCCGTTGGTGATGATGATGTCCTTCTTGCGGCCCGTGATGGTGAGGTAGCCGTCCTCGTCCAGCGCGCCGATGTCCCCGGTGGCGAACCAGGAGTCCGCGTCGAGGACCTCCTTGGTGGCGGCGGGGTTGTTCCAGTAGGAGCCGAAGACCGTGCCGCCCTTGATCAGCACCTCGCCGTCCTCCCCGATGCGGATCGCGCTGCCGGGCACCGGCTGGCCGACGGTCCCGGGGCGCGGGTCCAGCGGGGGGATGAGGGTGGCCGCCGCCGTCGTCTCGGTGAGGCCGTACCCCTCGTAGATCACGATCCCGCAGCCGAAGAAGAAGTAGTTCAGCTCGCTGTCCAGCGGCGACCCACCGCTGATGGCGTAGCGGACCCTGCCGCCCAGGGCCGTGCGGATGCGGCGGTAGACCAGCAGGTCGTACAGCAGCCGCGCGGCCGAGAGGCCCAGGCCCGGGCCGGGGCCCGTGCCGAGGTACTTGGCCAGGGAGGCCTTGCCGTAGGCCACCGCGATCCGGTTGGCCCGCTCGAAGGAGGAGCCGCGGCCGATCTTCTCGGCCGTCGCCCGGCCCGTGTCGTGGATCTTCTCGAACAAGTAGGGGACGCCCACCAGGAACGTCGGCTGGAACGCCGCCAGCTCGGGCCGGAGTTCGTCCGGCTTGATGCTGGGGCAGTGCCCGATCTCGATGCGGGCCATCAGGCACGCGATCTGGATCGTCCGGCCCAGGATGTGGGCCAGGGGCAGGAACAGCAGGGTCGAGGCGGTCTGCTTGGTGACCTCCTCGAACACCGGCTTCAGCAGCTCGACGAGGTTGGCGGCCTCGGCGTGCAGGTTGCCGTGGGTGAGCACGCAGCCCTTGGGCCGCCCGGTGGTGCCGGAGGTGTAGACGAGGGTGGCGATGGTCTCCGGAGTCATCAGCGCGCGCCGCTGGTCGACCTCGCTGTCCGGGACCCCCCGGCCCAGCTCGGTGAGCTGGGACAGGGCGCCGGCGTCGATCTGCCACAGCCGCGGCTGGGGAAGGTCGCGGGCCAGGTCGGAGATCGCGGTCTCCGCGGCGGCGGCGTGATCGGCGTTCTCCACGACGATGGCGCTGGCCGAGGAGTCCCGCAGGATCCACTCCACCTGATCGGCCGAGGAGGTGGCGTAGATCGGGACGGTCTGCCCGCCGGCCGCCCAGATCGCGAAGTCAAGGACGGCCCACTCGTAACAGGTGCGCGCCATCACCGCGACCCGGCCGCCCGGGCCCAGGCCCGAGGCGATCAGGCCCTTGGCCACGTCCGTGACCTCGCGGGCGAACTCGGCCGCCGTCACCGGCTCGTAGCGTCCGCCCACCTTGCGCCGGATGACGACCGCCCGCGGCTCCTGGGCGGCGTTGGCGAACGGCACGTCGGCGATGCTGCCCTTGGTCGGGGGAGTGACCAGCGGGGGGATCCGCACCTCGCGGACCACCCCGTTCTCCCGGACGACCTCGGGCTTGACGCGGGCCCCCAGATGCCCGCTGCTCTTCGCCCTCTTCAGGTCCTGGCGTGCACCCATGTCAGCTCCCTTGCTGGCTGTGCGGGCTTTCGAGGATGGCGGTGACGCCGAGGCCACCGGCGGCGCAGATGGAGATCAGGCCCCGCAGCGGGGCCTCGCTGCCCTGGGAGCGCTCGTGCAGCAGCTTGGCCAGGGTCGCCACGATCCGGCCGCCGGTCGCGGCGAACGGGTGGCCGGTGGCGAGCGAGGAGCCGTTGACGTTCAGCCGGTCGCGGTCCACCGTGCCCAGCGCCTTCTCCAGGCCCAGGCGGCGGCGGCAGAAGTCCGCGTCCTCCCAGGCGGCCAGGGTCGCCAGGGTCTGGGAGGCGAACGCCTCGTGGATCTCGTAGAGGTCGACCTCCTCCAGGGTCAGCCCCGCGGCCTCCAGCAGCTTCGGCACCGCGAACACCGGGGCGGTCAGCAGCCCGTCGGGGCCGGTGATGTAGTCCACCGCGGCGGTACGGGAGTACGTGATGTACGCCAGCACCGGCAGGCCGTGCTCGGCCGCCCACTCCTCGCTGGCCAGCAGCACGGTGGAGGCGCCGTCGGTCAGCGGGGTGGAGTTGCCGGCCGTCATCGTCGGGTTGGGCCCGCGCTTGCCGAAGACCGGCTTCAGGCGCGCCAGCTTCTCCACCGAGGAGTCGGGGCGGAGGTTCTGATCCCGCGTCAAGCCGCGGAAGGGGGTGACCAGGTCCTCGAAGAAGCCCCGCTCGTACGCCGCGGCGGCCCGCTGGTGGCTGGTGGCCGCCAGCTCGTCCTGGGCCTCGCGTGAGATCCGCCACTCGGCGGCGGTCAGGGCCGCGTGCTCGCCCATCGACAGGCCGGTGCGCGGCTCGGCGTTCTGCGGGATGTCGGGGACGACGTGCCGCGGCCGGACCCGGCTGAGCGCCTTGAGGCGGTCGGGGGTCGTCTTCTGCCGGCGGGCCCGCAGCAGCACCTTGCGCAGGTCGTCGTTGATGCCCAGGGGCGCGTCGCTGGCGGTGTCCACGCCGCCGGCGACGCCGGCCTCGATCTGCCCCAGCGCGATCTTGTTCGCGACCAGGATGACGGCCTCCAGGCCGGTGCCGCACGCCTGCTGGATGTCGTAGGCGGGGGTGCGGTGGTCCAGCTTGCTGCCCAGTACCGTCTCGCGCGCCAGGTTGAAGTCCCGGCTGTGCTTGAGGACCGCGCCCGCGACGAACTCCCCGAGCACCCGGCCGTCCAGGCCGAACCGGTCGACCAGGCCGTTCAGCGCGGCCGTGAGCATGTCCTGGTTGGAGGCGGTCGCATAGGGCCCGTCGGAGCGGGCGAAGGGGATGCGATTTCCGCCGAGGATCGCCACACGGCGCCCGACCGCTGTCATGGCAGTCTCCCTCTCTCCTTGTTGATGTGTCCTGGGTGGTCCTTGTGGTGGCAGGACCGACTGACTTAACTTGCCAGTAGACTTACCCTTCAGTAAGGAGGAAATCAATGGCTGATAGGTACCTCACGTTCGCCAACAGTCGTCCCGGCGACTTCATCACCTCGCGGCTCGGACTCCCCAAGCCCGTTGAGCTCAAGCGGTACCGCCCAGGTCAGCCCTTGACCCGGGGGCCCGTGGAGGTCGGCCAGGCCGAGGGCTCGCGCGTGGCCAAGCGCGTGCGTGACATTCTCGACTCGGCGGGCGTCACGGTGGAGGAGGGCGCGCAGCGGCCCTCCGGCCTGGTCTTCGACGCGACCGGGATCACCGAGTCGGGGCAGCTCTCCCAGCTCCACGCGTTCTTCCACCCCCGCATCCGCTCGCTGGCCCCCCACGGCCGGGTGGTCGTCATCGGCACGCCGCCGGAGCTGGCCTCGGGCCCGGGCGAGGCCGCCGCCCAGCGTTCCCTCGAGGGCTTCATCCGCTCGCTCGGCAAGGAGCTGCGCAACGGCGCCACCTCGCACCTGCTGCTGGTGGCCCCCGGCGCCGAGGACGCGCTGGAGTCCAGCCTGCGCTTCGCCCTCTCCGCCCGCTCCACCTACGTCTCGGGGCAGGTCCTGCGGCTGGCCCCGTCCCTGGCGGCGAGCGACGCCCCGGCCGAGTGGGACCGCCCGCTGGCCGGGAAGACCGCCATCGTCACCGGCGCCGCCCGCGGCATCGGAGAGACGGTCGCCGAGGTGCTGCACCGCGACGGCGCCCGCGTGGTCTGCATCGACGTGCCCTCCGCGGCCGAGCCCCTGCGCCGGGTCGCCCGCCGCCTCGGCGGCAGCAGCGCCCTGGAGCTGGACATCACCGCCGACGACGCCGGCCGCCTGATCACCGAGCACCTGGCCGAGAAGCACGGCGGCGGCGTGGACGTCATCGTGCACAACGCCGGCATCACCCGGGACCGCACCCTGGGCCGCATGAAGCCCGACAAGTGGGACTCGGTCGTCGCGGTCAACCTCACCGCGGTGGAGCGGCTCACCCAGGCCCTGCTGCCCGAGCTGCGCGACGGCGGCCGGATCATCGCCACCTCGTCCATCAGCGGCATCGCTGGCAACGTCGGCCAGACCAACTACGCGGCCAGCAAGGCCGGCCTCATCGGTCTGGTCCAGGCGCTCGCGCCGGAGCTCGCGGACCGCGGCATCACGATCAACGCCATCGCCCCCGGCTTCATCGAGACGAAGATGACCGCGGCCGTTCCCCTCTTCATCCGCGAGGCCGGCCGCCGCCTGAACAGCCTGGGCCAGGGCGGACAGCCCGTGGACGTGGCCGAGGCCGTCGCCTACTTCGCCTCGCCCGGCTCCGGCGCCCTCACCGGCCAGGTCCTCCGGGTCTGCGGCCAGGCCCTGCTGGGGGCGTGAGCAGATGCCCGCGCCCTCCCTCACCACCCTGTACGCCCGCGCGCTGCTCGTTCCCAAGCGCGGGGACGGCACGGTCCCCGGCCGCCGGATCGTGCTGTCCAAGGCGGCCCCCGACCCGGACCGCCTGGAGCGCTACTCCCGCGTCTGCGGCTTCGAGCGCTCCGACCGGCTGCCGGCGACGTATCCGCACATCGTGGCGTTCCCGCTGTCGATGGCGCTGATGACCGAGCGCGACTTCCCCTACCGGGTCGTCGGCCTGGTCCACCTGGCGAACCGCATCGAGCAGGTGCGGCCCATCGCCCCCGGGGAGCGCCTGACCTACCGGGTCGAGCCCACCCAGCCCTCCCCGCACGCCAAGGGCATCACCTTCGACATCCTGGCGGAGGCGGAGGACGAGTCGGGCGCGGTGGTCTGGCGTTCCTCCAGCACCTACCTGCGCCGCGGCGGCTCCGGCTCCGGGCCGGCCGCGGTCCGCCAGGACGGCGAGCTGAAGGAGCTGGACCCCTCGGGCCCTGCCGACTTCAGCGAGCAGTGGACGATCCCCGGCGACATCGGCCGCCGGTACGCGGCGGCCTCGGGCGACCGCAACCCGATCCACCTGCACGCGGTCACCGCCCGGCTGTTCGGCTTCCCGCGCGCCATCGCGCACGGCATGTGGACCAAGGCGCGCTGCCTGGCCGCGCTGGAGGACGTCCTGCCGGACTCCTTCGAGGCCCGGGTGTCCTTCCGCGCGCCGGTGCTGCTGCCGGCCAAGGCGACCTTCCGCGCCTCCGGCACGGACGCGGTGCGGCCGTTCGACCTGCGGGGCAAGAACGGCGAGCGCGAGCACCTGCGGGGTGTGATCGAGGGCCGCTGACCGGAGAACCCTCCGGAAGAACGCAAGCGGGGGACGGCCGCACCCGGCCCGGGCGGCCGTCACTTCGCACCGTGCCCGCCACCTCGTCGTGGCCGGCGCGGTGCGTCAGGGGGCGGTCTTGGGGACGGCCGCGCGCGCCCGCCCGGCCTTCGCCGGTGCCTTCTTGCCGACGCCCACGGTCCCCGCGGGCGGCAGCCAGATCTCGCCGCCCAGGACGTTGCGCATCCCCACCCACATCATGTTCATCAGGCGCTGCGTCATCCGGTCCGGGGACTCGCCCGGGTGGCGCTCCATCCAGTCCGTGAGCGCGTCCGCCGCGCCGACCAGGGCGTGCGCCACGTAGTCCGCGTCCTGCTCGTCGAGGTGCGTGGCGCTGCCCGCCTCTGTGATGCCGTGCATCACCAGCCCCCCGACCTCCTCCATCACCGCCCGCCGGGCCGCGGCCAGCTCGGCGGCGATGGCCTCGCCCTGCTCGGGCGCCTGCCGGTGCAGCACGCGCCAGCTGTCCCGCCGCTCGGAGACGAACGCGAAGAACGCGGTCAGGCCGGCGTACAGCCGTTGCTCGGGCGAGTCCCCGGCCGCCTGGGCGGCGTCGCGGAACGTGGCGGCCATCCGGTCGGCCTCGCGCCGGATGCAGGAGACGAACAGCCCCTCCTTGGAGCCGAGGTAGAGGTACACCATGGGCTTGGAGATGCCCGCCAGCTCGGCGATCTCATCCACCACCGCGGCGTGGTATCCCCGCTTGGAGAAGACCTGGAGCGCGGCGTCGATGATCTCCTGTTCGCGCACGTCGCGGGGCAGTCGGCGCCTTCGTTTGTCGCTCACTCTTGTCAGCCTACCTATGCCATGTCTAATCTTACTCTTCAGTAAGTCTACTTCCGAGTAAGTCATGCGACCGAGTCAGAGATGAGGACGGACCCGATGGCCGACACCACTGACCTCGCCAGCCTGGACTTCGCGAACGTCACCCCCGCGGAGTTCAACCGGCTGGTCAAGAAGTTCTCCAAGAAGGAGATCCAGGAGCTGTCCGACGACGCGGCTCTGCGCTCCCGGGTCCTGAAGGAGGTCTTCGGGCGGATGGAGACGCAGTTCCGCCCCGAGAGCGCCGGCTCCCTGCGCGCGCTCATCCGCTGGGAGGTCAAGGGCGCGACCGACGAGGTCTACGAGACCAAGATCGACTCCGGCACCTGTACGGTCAGCCACGGCCGTTCGGACGGCGACCCCCGCGTCACCCTGATCATGAACGACTACGAGTTCCTGAAGCTGGTCTCCGGCAACGGGAACCCCGTCACCATGTTCATGACCCGCAAGCTGAAGATCAACGGCGACATCGGCCTTGCCTCCGGCCTGACCCGCCTGTTCGACATCCCGAAGGGCTGAGTTCATCCATGAGCGGCTTCTCCCTCGACCTCACCGAAGAGCAGAGCGACCTCCGGGACTGGGTGCACGGCTTCGCCGAAGAGGTCGTCCGCCCGGCCGCCGCCGAGTGGGACGAACGTGAGGAAACCCCCTGGCCGATCATCCAGGAGGCTTCCAAGATCGGTCTCTACAGCTTCGAGACGCTCGCCGAGCTGTTCGGCGACCCCACCGGCATCTCGCTCCAGATCGCCAACGAAGAGCTGTTCTGGGGCGACGCCGGCATCGGCATGGCCCTGTTCGGCACCTCCCTCGCCGTGGCCGGCATCTTCGCCTCCGGCTCCCCGGACCAGCTGGTGGAGTGGATCCCCCAGTGCTTCGGCGACGAGGCCGACCCCAAGGTCGCGGCCTTCTGCGTCTCCGAGCCGCAGGCCGGCTCCGACGTCTCGGCCATGCGCACCCGGGCCCGTTACGACGAGGCCAAGGACGAGTGGGTCCTCAGCGGCCAGAAGGCGTGGATCACCAACGGCGGCATCGCCAACATCCATGTCGTCGTCGCCTCCGTCGACCCGGAGCTGGGCGCCCGCGGCCAGGCCGCGTTCATCGTCCCGCCGAACACCCCCGGCCTGGTCGGCAACCGCAAGATCAAGAAGCTGGGCCTGCGCGCCTCGCACACCGCCGACGTCTTCCTGGACGACGTGCGGGTGCCCGGCTCCTGCCTGCTGGGCGGCAAGGAGAAGCTCGACGCCCGCCTGGCCCGCATCCGCGAGGGCAAGTCCTCGCAGAGCCAGGCCGCCATGGCGACCTTCGAGGTCTCCCGCCCCACCGTCGGCGCCCAGGCGCTCGGCATCGCCCGCGCGGCCTACGAGTACGCGCTGGAGTACGCCGGCACCCGCGAGGCGTTCGGCCGCCCGATCATCGAGAACCAGGCCATAGCCTTCACCCTGGCCGACATCAAGACCGAGATCGACGCGGTCCGCCTGCTGATCTGGCGCGCGGCGTGGATGGCCCGCAACGAGAAGCAGTTCACCTCGGGCGAGGGCTCCATGTCCAAGCTCCGCGCCGGTGAACTCGCCGTCTCCGCCACGGAGAAGGCCATCCAGATCCTCGGCGGCGCCGGCTACAGCCGCGAGCACCCGGTGGAGCGGATGTACCGCGACAGCAAGATCTACACGATCTTCGAGGGCACCAGCGAGATCCAGCGCCTGGTCATCGCCCGCGCCATCTCGGGCCGCCACATCCGCTGAGCCCCGCGCTCACGGAACGCCCGCCACCTGCCTCTCCGGCCCCCCGCCGGGGAGGCAGTCGCGCGTCCCGGGCCGGGACGCGCGGATCAGGCGTAGTCGTACGCCGACAGCGGGAAACGGCCCGCCTCGCGCAGGGTGGAGAGGGTGGCGGTCGGGCGGAGGAGGGCCGGCTCGCCGTGCTGGTTGAAGTAGTAGCTGCGGGCCGGGGCGCAGTTGCCCAGCGTGAAGACCGAGTCGCCCAGCAGGCGCGTGACCCGGTCCAGGAACGCGTCGTTGGCCTCCCGCGTCACCTCGAACACCGTCGAGCCCCGGCGCCGCAACTCCCCGAACAGGCGGCCGATGTGCCGCATCTGGGCCTCGATCGTGGTGAAGTACGACAGGCCGCTGTAGGAGTAAGGGCTGTTCAGGCTGAGCAGGTTGGGGAAGCCGGGCACCGTCAGGCCCTGATACGCCTGGAAGCGGTTCGCGCGCCACCAGCCGCCCAGATCGAGCCCGTCCCGGCCGGTGATGCGCAGGGCGGGGAAGTTGGTCTCCCACAGGTCGAACCCCGTGGCCAGCAGCAGCGTGTCGATCTCGGTGCGGCGGCCGTCCTCCGTGACGATCGCGTCCGGCTCGACGCGCGCGATCGGCGAGGTCTCCAGCCGCACGTGGGGGAGCGTGAAGCTGGGGAAGTACGTGTTGGAGAACGTCGGCCGCTTGCAGCCGAAGGAGTAGCGCGGGGTGAGCTTGCGCCGCAGCTCCGGGTCCCTGACCTGGCGGCGCAGGTGGGCGCGCGCCAGCAGCTCCGCGCCCCGGTTGGCCAGCCGCGCGTGCCGGTAGTGCAGCACGCCGACGACCATGATGGCCTCCAGCACGGTCGAGTTGACGACGCGGGCGGCGCGCTGCGTGACCGGCAGGCGGGCGAAGAGCCGCCGCACCACGGGCGGGATCGGGGCGTCCAGCTTGGGCGTGACCCAGATCGGCGTGCGCTGGTAGACGGTCAGCTCCGCGACCCGCCGGGCGACCACCGGGATCAGCTGAACGGCCGTGGCCCCGGTGCCGATCACGGCCGCGCGGCGGCCGGTCAGGTCGTAGGTGTCGTCCCAGTCGGTGCTGTGGACGACCTTGCCGGCGAACGTCCCGATGCCGGGGAGGTCGGGCACCTTCGGCTGGGAGAGGAACCCGGTCGCGGTCACCAGGTACCGGCCGGTCAGCGTCTCGCCGCCCCGCAGCCGCACCTCCCACCACCGGGCCCGCTCGTCCCAGCGGGCGCTCTCCACCACGGTGTTGAACCGCATGTGCCGGCGCAGTCCGTAGGTGTCCGCGACGTGCTCGGCATAGCGTTTCAGCTCCTCGCCGGGCGCGAACATCCGGGACCAGTGCGGGTTGGGCGCGAAGGAGTAGGAGTAGGTGAAGGAGGCGATGTCCACGGCGAGCCCGGGGTAGCGGTTGACGTGCCAGGTGCCGCCGAGGTCGCCCCCCCGCTCCAGGATGGCGAGCCGGGTCAGCCCCAGCCGCCCGAGCTGGATCGCGGCCCCCATGCCGCCGAAGCCCGCGCCGACGATGATCGCCTCATGATCCGGCTCCCCGGCCGCCGGTGCGGCTGCGCTCTCCGAGGGGGCTATGCCGTGCTGATCCTGCACTTCCACTCCAACCGCAGAGGGTGGCCGCCCCGTTCGGCAGGGCCGGCCCTCCCGCTGAGCGGCTCCGGGGAACGCCCGACGGGACGCCGCCTCGATCGGGAAACTCCATAGTACCCGAGATGCGGCCGAGTCCTGAGTGTCCACCGTCAAGAAGACGGGCGCGCCCCGGAGGCGCGCCCCGCCCTTACGCCTCCTCCTGCGGCAGGTGCGCCTTCGCCTCGTCGTAGCCGCCCTCGCCGGGGGTCTCTTCCGGGCCGTAGACCAGGTGCAGCACGCCGGTGGCGAAGGTCTTCGACTCCAGCAGCCGCAGCGGAATCCGCTCCTCGCCCTCGTCGAAGAGGCGCAGGCCCGAGCGCACGGCGATCGGGTGCACCAGCAGGTGCAGCTCGTCCAGCAGCCGGTGCGCGAGAAGCTGGCGCACCACCGACACCGAGCCGCTGACCGAGATGTCCGCGCCCTCCTCCGCCTTCAGGGCGGTGATGGCCTCCACGAACTCCCCGCGCAGCGGCTCGGAGTTCCGCCAGGTCAGCTTGGGCTCGCCGCCCGAGACGACGACCTTGCGCACGTCCCCGAGCATCTTGGCGAACACGGCGTCCTCCCCGCCCGCGTCCTCCCGGTCCGGCCAGGCCTCCGCGAAGCCCTCGTACGTCTTGCGCCCCAGCAGCAGCGTGTCCGCCGCAGTGGTCAGCGCGCCGACGGCCGCCCCCATCTCGTCGTTGAAATAAGGGAAGTGCCACTCGTGCGGCGCGTCCACGACTCCGTCGAGCGAGATGAACAGTCCGGCGGTGATCTTCCTCATGATGTCCCCTCCAAGGGCGCGGTCACTGAACGCTTGCACCCTTACAGACCACGCCCACCCAGGGAACTCATCGCCCCCACCCCACTTTTTTCCCACCACCCCGTCAGCCCCGCGCGACCCCGCCCAGCGCCTCCCGCAGGCAGTCCGCCCCCGGTGCCCCGTGGACCGAGCGGTACACCGTCAGCGCGCGGGTGCGGGTCAGGCCGTCGCGGTAGGCGGGCGGGAGACCGGCGAAGGCGTCCCCGGCGACCGAGGCCGCCTCGGCGCGTTCGCCCGCGCGGGCCAGGCAGGCCGCGCGGTCCAGGGCGAGCAGCGCCCGGGTCATGACGCTCGGCCGCCCGGTCAGGGCCAGGGCCCGCTCCTGCTCGGCAAAGGCCCTCGTCGTCTCGCCGAGCAGCGTGAACGCCTGGGAGAGATGCACGTGATGCTTCTGCTCGGGATAGCCGAACCATGTGTCAGCGCGCTCACCCCCGACCAGCCGCCCGAGGGCCCGGTCCGCCGCCGCCACGGCCGCCAGAGCGCGCCCCCGGTCCCCGCACGCCGCGTGCGCCCGCGCGGCCACGGCGCAGGCCAGCGCATGGGCGGCGCACGGCGCGCCCCCGGAGAGCGCGCGTGCGCGGTCCGCGAGCGAGGCGGCGACGGCGGGGGCGCCAAAGTTCAGCGGCACCATCGCCTCCCGCGCCAGCACCCACGCATGCAGCCCGGCGTCCCCGCTCTCCCCGGCCGCCCGGCCCGCCGTCCGGAACCACCGCGTGCTCTCGCGTTCGTGGCCCATGTCGTGCAGCACGATCGCCGTCAGCCCGCTCAGCCTTCCCGCCACAGCGGCCAGCCGCTCCCGCCCGGCCCGCGCACCGCTCAACTGCGGGCTCAGCTCCGCGAGATCGGCCAGAAGCCCAGCCAGCACCCCGGCCGGCGCCCGCCCCTGATAGCCGCGCCCCTGGCGTTCGGCCGTGGACTCCCAGAAGGGCAGGTCCGCTGGGGCCTGCCCACCGAGAGCCGCCTCGATGTCCCGCCGCGCGGCGGCCAGCGCGGGCCCCGCCGGGACGAAGATCCCCGCGGCCAGCGCGCCGCTCAGCACCAGCCGCCGCTTCATGGGGTCGTCCTCCTGCTCGTCGTCTCTATGGTCATCGTGCTCCTCCGGAGGGTCGAACGAGGCGGCCCGGGCGTCCCCGCCCGGCAGCCGGTCACCGGCGGGGCCCTGCCAGCCGGCCGGGGGCTCGAAGCCGAGATCCTCGGGCCACCGGCCGAACGCCGCGTGCAGGGCCATGGCGTAGTCGCCGCGCGGCCACCCGGGCCGCGCCGACTCCCACCGCCGCCATGTCCGAGGCGACACCTCGAAGCCCGGATCGTCAAGCGCCGCCCGCCCCGCGGCCGACACTTCCCGCGCGGCGGCTTCCCCGGAACGCCAGCCCTTCGCGATCCGCGCCGCCCGCAGCACGCCGTTGCCCTGCACGCCCGCAGTGTGCGTCCTGCTCACGCATTCCCCCGGCTCCGGCCGCCGAGTGGCCGGAACGTGGCTGCCGGGTGGCCTGGTTCGGCTGATCCCACGTCACCATCATCTCTCACATGACTACTCGGCGTGCCCGGTCCACTGCGGAAACCTCTCCTCCCGCCCTGCGGCGATGCCCCGCTGGCGCCCCCCGTCCGGTCCTCGCAGCATTTCGGGAGGGGCGACCATGACGAGGCGACCGGGCGCATCCCCGCCCGCCTGGATTCCCCGCGACGAGTCGGGGCCTCAACTGCTGGCCTGCGGGGAACTGTTCGACGCGGTACGGGTGCGCGTCGGGCTGGCGCCCTACGTCCTCGCCCGGCTGAACTCCGCCTCCGGCCCTGTCATTCAGGACGCCTGCGTCTGGACCTGGCTGGTGGAACCCGGGTCCGCCCGGAAGTGGAGTGTGCGCGGGGCGGAGATCGCCTTTGGCGACGGGGCCGTTCTCGTTCCGCCGCTGCGGCCCGAGCCACGGACGTTGCCCCGGTGGATCCTGCCCGGCGCCACCCCGACCTACCTCACCGACCCCGGCCCCCTCCGCGCCGCCCTCACCGCCCTCGCCGGAGGCCCCCATGACGCGTGAACCCCTCCCGCCCGCGCGGCGGTTGATCGCCTGCGACGGCTGTCCCGACCACTACCCCGAAGGCGACCTCCACGTCTGCGGGCCGCCGCCCGGACTCGCGGGCGTCGACCTCGAAGCGCGGCTCACGCTCCGGCAGTGGTCGCAGGAGGACTGCGCGCGGTGCGGCAAGGACCTGGGCGGAGCGGCACAGACGCAGCCGCTCGGACCGGTCTTCGACCGCGTGCGGCAGCCGCACATGCTGCGGGCCTGCGCACCCGACTGCGGCGAGGGGGGCCGGGCGTGATCGCCGTACCCGTCCTGGTGGGCTGCGGGTCCGTGCGGCAGGGCGACAGCATCCTGATCGGCGGCCAGGCGTTCACCGTCACCGACATGGCCACCCTGCCCCGAGGCGGCAAACGCCTCCACTTCCCCGGCGGCGAGACCTTCACCATGTCCCCGGCCACCATCCTGTACGCGACGCGCCGGGTCACCCCCGAAGCCCGGGGACGACGCCCTTGACCGAGGGACCGGCGGACCGGCCGTGCGTCGGGGAGGTGTGTGCGGCGCTGCGCTAACGCCCCCGCTTCCCCGGCGTGGAAACGTTTGCCGTGACACCGGGGGCGGGTCGGGTCGGGTAACGTCCGGCGGGGCGGGGGCGGTTATATAGGCCGGTGCTAGGGTGGGCCGGGTGAGCAGCCCGTGGAAAGGACCCGGCAGTCGTCTGCCCAGTGGGCGGCACGGGCTGAGCCGGGAGCATGTCGCCTCCTCGCAGCGTGCGCGCATCATTTCCGGATTTTTCGATGCGGTGGCGGAAAAGGGATATCCCGCGGCCACCATCGGGGACGTCGTGGAGCGCGCCGGCATCTCGCGGCGGACGTTCTACGAGCACTTCTCCGGAAAGGAAGCCTGCTTTCTCACCGCGTTCGACGAGGCCGTCGGATACGTCGGCGCGCGGATGCTGGCCGCGCTGGAGGAGACCGCGCCGGGGGACTGGGCGGAACGCGTCCGCGTGTCGTGGCGGGTGTTCCTGGGTGACCTCGCGGAGAATCCGGCGGCGGCCCGTTCGTTGTACATCGAGACGTTCTCGGCCGGGCCCGCCCTGATCGAGCGGACCACGGCCGTGAACAACGGATTCGCCGACCAGTTCCGCGCCCTGCACCGGCGCGCCCGGCGCGAGGACCCGGGGATTCGCGACCTGCCTCCCGAGGTGTTCAGCCTCTACATCGGCGGTACGGCCGAGCGCATCCGCGACTGCCTGCACACGCACGGCGCCGCCGCGCTGCCGGAGCTGGAGGACCTGTTCGTGGAGACGGTGCGCCTGCTGTTCGGCGGGGGCTGAGGGGGCGGACGCGCGGGAAACGGCCCGCCGGCCGAAGCCGGCGGGCCGTTCCGCGGGGGTTTCGCGCCGACCGGCCCTGGCGCGGCGCGTGCCGGTCCCCCGCCCCGGCCGGGCCTGCCTGCGTGTCAGGCCGCGGCCAGGTCGATGGTGATGGTGTGCTCCTGGCCGGCCAGGAGGGCGTTGATGATGGGCGTGTCGAAGCTGCAGCCCTCGAACGCCGGCAGCTCGTAGGTGCCGGTGAGGGTGCCGCCCTCGGCGACCAGGAACTCGCCCTCCGACTCCAGGGCTATCGTCGCCGGCGCGGTGGTGCGGCAGTTCTCCATGGGGATGCCGAGGAAGCCGTGGCCCACCTCGGTGATCTGGATCGAGAAGTCGCCGGAGACGCGGACCACGCCGTCCTGGAATGTCCCGCTCAGGCCCTCCTCGGGCTCGTGGATGGTGACTTCGGCGTAGGTGGGCAGGAAGCCGAACATCGTGAATTCGGTGCGCGTGGGCGGAAGCGAGATATCGGCCGTCAGATCGCCGCTCTGGAGGTCCACGGCCACGTCCGTCGACCCGGGGCCGAGCGGGAGATCGGCCTCCAGGCCGCCGAGGTGGGTGGTGCCGGTGGCCGTGTAGGAAACCTGCGTGGTCGCGGCGTTTCCCGGCGCGGCGGTGAGGAAGAGCGTGCCGGCGGCGATGACACCGGCGGCGGCTGCGCTGAACACCGTTGCGGTGCGCTTGGACATGATGCGACTCCGTTCGCGGAAAGGGGTGGAGGAAGGGGAAAGGGAGTGGAGCGAGGGAAAAGCGAGCCTTGAGGAACTCCGCGGTACCTGAGGTACCGTAGAGTTTCTGAAGGGAGGCGGTCAACCTCTCGTTCGCTCCGGGGCGGAATTCCGCGCACCCGGTGGCGTGTTGGCCGGCGCCGGGATGGCAGGTGCGTGAGGGTCGGCCGCCGGGGCCCTCGATGGACCCGCGCATCGGGCCTGCGAGGCGCCGCGCCCCGGGTCCCGGTCCCGCTCGCGGCGCAGATCTCCATATGTCCTACACAACTGACGAATTGCGTTCCGCCCCTGAGGAGGCTTCAACTCTTCTTCGTACGACGGTTGGCAAAGCAGCACGCTCGCGCCCCAGCCGCACGTGCGGGGGAGGCTCGGCCCTATCGGATGCCGAAAGTGGAGGACACGACCTTGACAGGCGTGCGCAACAGCCGTACAGGAATGCAAAGGTGGGCGCGAACGAGCCGGACCGCGGGGGCGGTGGCGGCGGCACTGGCCGCCGTCCTGGCCGCGGGGGCGGCGGCCCCAGCAGCGGAGGGCCGGGACCCGGCCGCCGCGCCGCGGGACGAGGGGGACGGGTCCCGCATCAGCCACAGCGTCACGCTGATCACCGGGGACCGCGTGCTGGTCGACCCCGAGGGCGGCGTGGCCGGGGTGGTCCCGGCCGAGGGCAGGGAGGACGTCCCCAGGACCGTGGCGCGCGGCGGCGGGGAGACCCTGGTCCTCCCGCTGGACGCCATCGGGCTGATCGAGGACGGGACGCTCGACCGGGACCTGTTCAACATCACCGAGCTGAGCCGCGAGCAGCACCGGGAGGCCGGCGGGCTGCGGATCATCGTCGGGTACGAGGAGAACGCCCGGCAGCGGGACGGCGCGCGCGGCGCGCTGCGCGAGGCGGCCGAGGAGGACGCCGCCCGGCCGCTGGAGGCCATCGACGCCGAGGCCCTGACGGTCTCCGTCGAGGAGGCCGCCGCCGTCTGGGAGGCGGTGACCGCTCCGGACGGCGACGCCCGCGCGCTCGCCGCCGCCCCGGGCATCGCGAGCGTCGCGCTGGACGGGATCGTCACCGCGGCGCTGGACGTGAGCGTTCCGCAGATCGGGGCGCCGCAGGCCTGGGAGGCCGGCTTCGACGGCGCCGGGACCACCATCGCCGTGCTGGACACGGGCATCGACGAGACCCACCCCGACCTGGCCGGTCAGGTCGTCGGTGAGCGGAACTTCTCCGAGGCCGCCGACGCCGAGGACCGCGACGGGCACGGAACGCACGTGGCCTCGACGGCCGCCGGCACCGGGGCCCACTCGGAGGGCACCTACACCGGAGTCGCCCCCGGCGCCCGCCTGCTGAACGGCAAGGTGCTGGACGACACCGGCTCCGGCTGGCAGAGCGACATCGTCGAGGGCATGGAGTGGGCCGTCGAGCAGGGCGCCGACGTCGTCAACCTCAGCCTGGGCGGCCCCGCCGGGGACACCGTCGACCCGCTGGAGGAGGCCGTCGACCGGCTCTCGGCCGAGTCCGACACGCTCTTCGTCATCGCGGCGGGCAACTCGGGCCCCGAGCCGGGCACCGTCGGATCGCCCGGCACGGCCGACGCCGCGCTCACCGTGGGCGCGGTCGACTCCTCCGACGCCATCGCCGACTTCTCCTCCGTCGGGCCGCGGACGCGCGACGGCGCGCTGAAGCCGGACGTGACCGCGCCCGGCGTGGACATCGCCGCGGCCGGCGCGGAGGGCGCGGCGATCTGGCAGTACGGCACTCCCGTCGCCGACGGGTATGCGGCGATTTCTGGCACATCGATGGCCACCCCGCACGTCGCGGGAGCCGCCGCCCTGCTGGCCCAGGCGCACCCCGACTGGACCGGCGAGCGGATCAAGGCCGCGCTGATCGCCTCCGCGCGGCCCACGCCCGGCGAGGGCGCGTTCCGCCAGGGGGCGGGCCGGATCGAGGTGCCGGCCGCGCTGGAGCAGACGATCACCGCCGAGCCCTCCTCGCTGAGCTTCGGCTCGGTGCCCTGGCCGCCGTCCGGCGCGGAGCCGGTCACGCGCGAGCTGACGTACCGCAACGACGGCACCCAGGACGTCACCCTGGACCTGTCCGCCGCCACCACCGGCCCCGACGGGGCGCCCGCCCCGGAGGGCCTGTTCACGCTCGGGGCCGACGAGGTCACCGTCCCCGCCGGGGGCACCGCCACCGTTCCCGTCACCGCCACCCCCGCCGCCGCGGGCGAGACGCCGGGGGCGTTCGGCCTCCACGTCACGGCCACGGCGGAGGGCGTCGCGGCCGTCACCACGGCCGGGGCCGTGACACTTGAGGAGGAGACCTTCCAGGTCGAGGTCGACATCAACGCCCGCGAGGGCGAAGCCGACCGGACCACCTGGTCGGGCACGGCCACCGACCTGGCCACCGGGGAGACGCGCTGGATCGCCGGCACGGAGGCGCGGGCGACGGTCCCGCTGCCGGCCGGGACCTATGCGCTGAACGTCTTCATCGAGACGCGCACCGAGGACGGCCTGGGATTCGCGGGCATCGACTGGCTCTCCCACGCGGGCCTGGAGGTGACCCGGGACCTGCGGCTCACCGCCAGCGCGGACGACGCGCGCCCGATGACGCTGGAGGGCCCGAACGACGACGCCGACCAGACGGACCTGGACGTCGGCTACGACCTGATTCCGCAGGACGGCGAGGGCGGCGCCGGATTCGTGGTGGGCACCGGCGCGCCGCCCGAGGGGATGCGCACCGCGCCGCTCGGCGGACCGGCCGAGGGCTGGGAGCTGTCGGCCTGGACGACCTCCACCTGGCTGACGGAGACCAGCCAGTACCGGCTCGCCCACACCCGGCCGGAGGGCTTCTACACCGGCCACACCCTGCGCGCCGAGGCCAGGGACATGGCCCGGATCACCACGGGCCTGGGGGCCTCGACGCCCGGACGGCTCGGCGTCCTCTACCCGTTCCCGGCGAACATCCCCAGCAGCGGGAGCAGGGTCGTGGAACTGCCCCACACCACCGAGGTGTTCCTGCTCGCGGAGGCCGGCCCCTGGCAGCTGGTCGCCGAGGACTTCGCGGAGGGCTGGACGTCGGGCGCGTACCTCGACAGCGGCCAGCGGGAGTACCGCGCCGGCCGCCGGTACCACGAGACGTTCAACACCGGCGTGTTCGGGCCGCAGATCGTCGAGGGCGCCGAGACGCCCGATGGCCTGTACCGCACCGGCGACACCCTCCACGGCTCGCTCGCCCTGTTCTCGGACGGCGGCGGCCACTGGGGGTTCAGCCCCAGGGAGGCCACGACCACCACCCTCTACCGGAACGGGGAGGAGTACGCGTCGATGCAGGACCGGCTGGACGCGGCGCCCTTCACCCTGCCCTCCGAGGAGGCCGACTACCGCCTCGTCATCAGCGCGGTCCGCGGCGAGCCCGCCGCCTCCGTGAGTACCGAGGTGACGGCCGAGTACACCTTCACCTCGGGCGGCGTCGGCGAGGACGAGACCGTGCGACTGCCCGCCAGCGCCGTCCGGTTCACGCCGCGGCTGGCGTTGGACAGCACCGCGCCGGCCGGCGAGAGGCTGCGCGTTCCCGTCACGGTGCAGGGCACGGCCGCCGGGGACTACGACTCCCGGCTGACCGTGGCCGTCTCCTACGACCGGGGCGAGACCTGGCGGAACGTCCCGGTCCGCCGGGGCGCCGTGCAGGTCACCAACCCGGCCGCCGGGGGCAGCGTCTC
The DNA here is from genome assembly GCF_031845405.1 of Streptomyces boetiae. Classification (NCBI taxonomy): domain Bacteria; kingdom Bacillati; phylum Actinomycetota; class Actinomycetes; order Kitasatosporales; family Streptomycetaceae; genus Streptomyces; species Streptomyces boetiae. The sequence continues at coordinate 12,508 of NZ_JAVREN010000051.1, read as the reverse complement.
CTTCCGCGCCGAGCTGGTGGACGGTGAGGGCAACACCCTGACCCAGACCATCCTCGACGCCTACCGCACCGCCTGACCCACCCGCTCCACCCGCACGAGAAGGCCACGCCCCGGGCGGCAAGCCCGGGGCGTGGCGCGCTCAGGGGCCGGTCAGCACCACGAGCTGCCGCGTCGCGCGGGTCATCGCGACGTAGCGGTCGACGGCCCCCTCCACGCCCTCGCCGAAGGACTCGGGGTCGACCAGGACGACCAGGTCGAACTCCAGCCCCTTGGCCAGCTCCGGGCTCAACGAGCGGACGCGGGCCGTTTCCCGGAAGGCCGGGTCCCCGATGACGCAGGCGACCCCGTCGGCGTGCCCGGCCAGCCACGCCTCCAGCACCGCGTCGCGCTCCGCGCGGGGCCGGTGGACGACCGGCACCCCGGCTCGGCGCACGGACAGCGGCACGTTGGCGTCCGGCAGCGCGGCCCGGATGACCGGCTCGGCCTCCGCCATCACCTCTTCCGGCGTGCGGTAGTTGACGCTCAGGGAGGCCACCTCGACGCGGTCGAGCCCGATCCGCTCCAGCCGTTCCCGCCAGGACTCGGTGAACCCGTGCCGGGCCTGCGCCCGGTCCCCGACGATGGTGAAGCTCCGCGAGGGGCAGCGCAGCAGCAGCATCTGCCACTCCGCGTCGGTCAGTTCCTGGGCCTCGTCCACCACGACGTGCGCGAACGGCCCGGCCAGCGGCTCCGGGTCCGCGGCCGGCAGCGCGGCCTCGTCGACCAGCCGTTCCTGGAGGTCCTGCCCGCGCAGCATCGTCACCGCGCCCTCCCCGTCGTCGTCGGCCGCGAGCACGTCGTCGATGACGTCGGCCATCCGCGCCCGCTCGGCGGCGACGGAGGCGGCCTGCCGGCGCCGGCGCGCGGACGCCTCCGGGTCGCCCAGGCGCTGCCGCGCCGCGTCCAGCAGCGGCAGGTCGCAGACCGTCCACGGCCGGCCCTCCGGGCGGCGCAGCGCCCGCGCCTCCTCCGGGGTCAGCCAGGGCGCGCACATCCGCAGGTAGGCGGGCACCGACCACAGGTCTGCGACGAGGTCGGCCGCCTCGATCAGCGGCCAGGCGCGGTGGAACGCCCCCACCAGCTCCTCGTCGCGCGCCAGCGACCGGCTCAGCGGCTCGGCCGGGACCTCGCCGCCGAGCTTGTCCGCCAGGATCGCGACCAGCTCCTCCCAGATCTGCTCGCGCGCCTCGTTGTGCGGGGTGCCGGGGCCCGGCGCGTCGAACGCCTCGGCCCAGTCCTCCGCGCTCAGCCGGACGTCGGCCCACTCGGTCGTGACCGTCATGCCCCCGTCCGGCGGCTCCTCGTAGAAGCGCACGGCCGTCTCGATCGCCCGCACCATCCGCGCCGAGGACTTCAGCCGGGCCACCTCCGGGTCCGCCTCCTCCACCGCCGCCGCGCCCTCCGCGACCAGGTCGCGCAGGGTGCAGGTGCGCACGCCCTCCTCGCCGAGGCTGGGCAGGACGTCGGCGACGTAGGCCAGGTAGGGCTGGTGCGGGCCGACGAAGAGCACGCCGCCACGGCGGTGGCCCAGGCGCGGGTCGGAGTAGAGGAGGTAGGCGGAGCGGTGCAGGGCGACGACGGTCTTGCCCGTGCCCGGCCCGCCGTCCACGACCAGGGCCCCGCGCGAACCGGCCCGGATGATCGCGTCCTGGTCGGCCTGGATGGTGCCCAGCACGTCCCGCATCCGGTCGGAGCGGTGCCCGCCGAGGCTGGCGATGAACGCCGACTGGTCGTCCAGCGCCGCGTGCCCCTCAAGGCCCTCGGCGGTGAACACCTCGTCCCAGTAGTCGCTGATCCGCCCGCCCGTCCAGCGGTACCTGCGGCGGCTGGCCAGCCCCATCGGGCGGGCGTGCGTGGCCGCGAAGAACGGCTCGGCCGCGGGGGAACGCCAGTCCACCAGCAGCCGGCGCCCTTCCGCGTCCGTGAGGCCCAGGCGCCCGATGTACAGCGGCTCGGGGTCGTCCGCGCCGACGACGCGCCCCAGACACAGGTCGAGGCCGAAGCGGCGCAACGCCCGCAGCCGCCCGGTCAGCCGGTGGATCTCCGCGTCCCGGTCCATCGCGGCCCGGCCCAGGCCGCCGGGTGCCCTGCGCGTGGCGTCGAGGAGGTCGGACAGCTCCGCGATCGACTCCTCCAGGCTGCGCGCGATGGCCGCGAAGTGCCGCTCGTCCGCGGCGATCAGCTCGGGCGCGGCCTTGGCCGCCAGGCGCGGGGGGAGGTCGAACGCGCCGGTGGTCAGGGGGGCCATCTCAGCGGCCCCCGTCCGTGCCCGCGCCGGGGAGCGGCGCGCCCGCCCGCGCGCCGCCCGGCCACGCCCGCCGCGGGCGTTCTCCCGCCGGCTCGACACCCCCACCTGGCCCATACACCGACAAAAGCACGCACACCTCGCACATCTCTCATTCCGGCCGCTTCCGGCCTGCGGCCTGCGATTCTGCGGCACGAAGGGGGCCTTGCCGCAAGCCCCGGGGTGCGCTATACGTTGAGAGTGGCGAGGAGGAGTCCCTCCTCGCCTTGGTGTTGTGCGGGGTCGTCGGGCGGGCTCTTCCGGCTCAGACCTGGCCCTCGCCCTGGCCGCCCCGGCCTTCGGCCTGGCCTTCCGCGAAGGCGAGCTTGGCGGGGTTGACCACCGAGCGCACGGCCGCCACGCGCCCCTCCTCGGTCACGTCCAGGCACACGACGGCGAAGAGCGCGCCCTCCAGCCGCGTCACGACCGCCGGCTCGCCGTTGACGTGCTCGATGCCGAACGCCATCCGCGGAGCCAGCGGGTGACGCAGCAGGCCCGCGACCAGCCGCGCCACCTTGTCCGCGCCGTGCACCGGGCGCCGCCCGGCCGAGACCACGCCGCCGCCGTCGCCCCAGGCGGTCACGTCCTTGGCCAGCAGGCGTTCCAGCTCCGCGACGTCGCCCGCCGCAGCCGCCGCCAGGAACCGCCGCACGATCTCCTCGTGCCGCCCCGGCTCCGCCGTGAAGCGCCGCCGTTCCTCCGCCACGTGCTGCCGCGCCCGCCGGTAGAGCTGCCGCACCCGCGCCTCGCCCGTCTCCAGCACCTCGGCGATCTCCGCGTGCGGGTAGCCGAACGCCTCGCGCAGCACGAAGACCGCGCGCTCCGCCGGCGTCAGCCGCTCCAGCAGCACGAGCATCCCCAGGGACACCGCCTCCCGCTGCTCGGCCGTCTCCAGCGGGCCCAGCCGGCCGCCCTCCGTGAACACCGGCTCCGGCAGCCACGGCCCGACGTACCGCTCGCGGCGGGCCCGCGCGGAGGTGAGGCGGTTGAGGCAGAGGTTGGTCACCACCCGCGTCAGCCAGGCCGCCGGAACGTCCACCGGGCCGCTGGCCGCCCACCGCAGGTACGCGTCCTGCACCACGTCCTCGGCCTCGGCCGCCTCCCCGAGCATCCGGTAGGCGAGCGAGAACATCCGCGTCCGGTTCTCCTCGAAGGCGTCGAGCCGGTCAGTGGTCATGCCCTCACCCTCCCCGCCGCTCCCCGCCCCGGGCAACCGCGAGGGCCCGCGCCCGGGGGAGAGATCCGCCACCCCGGCGGCGGCCCGCACGTGGCGGTCCGGCACCGGCCGGCAGCCCCTCCGGCGCCGGACCGGCCGGACACGGCCCGGCAGGACCGGGCTGCCGCGGCTGCGGCTGGACGAGCCCCAGGCGCCGATCGACGGCGTGCGCGGCCCCCGCTGCCGGGTCCACGGGCTGCTCCTGGCCGGCCACCACGCGGACCCGGCCGTCCTCGCCCAGCACCGGCCCGGGCCGGGCGCCGCCCACCTCGGCCGCGCCTTCCGCGCGCCGCTGGGCCGCGGCACCCGCCCGGTGCTCCTCGTCCCCGCCCCGGTGGACGCCCGCGCGGACGGAACCGGCCCCGGAGACGGGGCCGTTCGGCCCACGAGCCCGGGACCGCCGGCCCCTGCGCCCCGCCCCGCCCCCGGCGAGAGGGTGAGCACACCGGCCGGGAACGCCCGCCGGCCCCCTCAGCCGCAACCTCCGCCCACCCCGACGAGCCGCCCCCGACAGGACAGATCTCACGGCCCTCCACGACCACTCACACCGTCGCACCGGCCACCACCTCCCCGCCCTGCGCCGGGGGCGGCGGCTCCCCGCCGTCCGCGGCACCCCCTGGCTGCGCCGACCCGCGCGGGGCCGCGCCCCTCGCACCGCGGCCGGATGCGCCGCTCACCCCTCACCCGCCCTGGAGGCGATCCCCATGACCACCCGCCACGTCACCCTCGGCCTGGACGGCTCGGACGAGTCGGCCGCCGCGGCCGACTGGGCCGCTCGCGAGGCCCTGCTGCGCGACCTCCCGCTGCGCGTCCTCCTCGTCCGCGCCATCCCCGAGCCCCCCGTGCCGCCGGGCCCCCGCCGCGCGGCGCTGTCCGCCTGGGCCGAGGACCGCACCCGTACCGAGGCCGGGAGGCTGTCCCTGCGGTACCCGGGGCTGCGCACCGTCCGGGAGCAGCCCGCCGGCATCCCCGCCGACGTGTTCGCCGAGGTGTCGGCCGAGTCCGAGCTGCTGGTGCTGGGTTCGCGCGGCCTGGGCAGCGTGCGCGGCTTCCTGGCCGGCTCCGTCGCCCAGGCGACCGTGGCCCGCGCTCACTGCCCCGTCGTGCTGGTCCGGGCGGCCGGCGACCCGCCGGGCGGCGAACGGGGCGGCGGACCGGGCGGCGACGTGCTGGCCGGGATCGACCCGCTGGGGCCCGCCGCGGACGTTCTCGCGTTCGCCTTCCGCGCCGCCGAGCTGCGCGGCGTCCCCCTGCGGGTGCTGGCCGCCTGGCAGTTGCCCGGGCCCTATGGCCTCTACCCCGGTCTCGACCCGGGCTTCACCGACGCGGAGGCCGCCGAGTGCGCCCGCCGCCTGAGCGAGGCCGTCGCACCCTGGCGGGATAAGCACCCCGCGGTGGCCGTCCGCGAGATACCCGTGCACGGCAACGCCGCCGAGCGGCTCGTCGCCGAGGCCGCCACCGGGGTCGCCCTGGTGGTCGCCGGCCGCAGGACCCGACGTTCACGCCTCGGGGCACACATCGGCCCCGTCGCCCACGGCCTCATGCACCACGCGCCGACTCCGCTGGCGATCGTTCCGCACGACTGACCCGCGGTTCCCGGGGCGCCACCGAGCACGAACGCGCCCCTGCACACACAATCGATCAGAGAGTCAGAGAGTCGGATTGAAGGGCCCGGAAGGACCCGGGCCCGGGAGAGGAGCCCGCGATGAGCGGACCGGTCATGGTGGGAGTCGACGGTTCCGAATCGGCCCTGGCCGCGGTGGACATGGCCGCCCGCGAGGCAGCCCTGCGCGGCGTCCCGCTGCGCGTCACGCACGCCTTCATCTGGCCCCTCATGCGGGTGCCCCTGGGGCCGTCGCCGCTCGGCCCTTCCGAGGGCGGCCTGCGCAACGCCGCCGAGCGGGCGGTCGCCGACGCGGTGGCGCGGGCCCACGCCACCGTGCCCGGCATCGAGGCCGACGGCGAGGTGGTCACCGGCGAGGCCCGGGCCGTCCTGGAGGAACGCTCCCGCGGCGCCTCGCTCGCGGTCGTCGGCAGCCGCGGCCTGGGAGGCATCTCCGGCCTGCTGCTCGGCTCCACGGCCGTGCACCTGGCCGCGCGCGCCCACTGCCCCGTCCTCGTGGTCCGCGGTGGCCCCGGGACCTCCGCCGGACCGGTCGTGCTCGCCGTCGACGGCTCGCCCGAGGGCCGCCCGGCGGCCGAGTTCGCCTTCGCCGAGGCCGCGTTGCGCGACACGGACCTGGTGGCCCTGCACGCCTGGACGCCCTGGAACGCCCCCGTCCCGCCGCCGCAGGACGCCTCCCTCGCCTACGCCTCCCAGCCGGGGGAAACGGCCGCGGCCGAGGAACGCCTGCTCGCCGAGGCGGTCGGTGGCCTCGGCGAGAAGTACCCGGACGTGCCGGTACGGCGGCGGCTGGTGCGCGGCGGCGCCCGCGAGGCGTTGATCGAGGCCGGCGGCTCGGCCGCCCTCCTCGTCGTGGGCGCCCGGGGCCGGGGCGGCTTCGCCGGCCTCCTCCTCGGGTCGGTCAGCCAGGCGGTGCTCCACCACGCCCCCTGCCCCGTCGCCGTGGTACGCGCCCGCTGACGGCCCGTCCGGCCGCGGACGGTAAGCTGCGCCGGGTCGCGGGGGAGGGCCTGGCACGGGCGTGTCATGGCCGCGTCGAGCGTTGGTCTTTTCCCGTCGTCCCACGTCCGCACCACCGGGAGAGACCCCACCATGAAACGCGCCGCCGTGGCCGTCGCCGCGCTCGCCCTGACCGTTCCCCTGCTGGCCGCCTGCAACGGCGGCGGCCGGGACTGCGACTCCGCGCCCGCGCCCGCCTCCGGAGACTCCGCCTGGGGCGGCGAGTCCGTCCCGGCCGAGCAGGTCGCGGCCCCCGGCCGCACCAGCGGCGGCTCCTCCGGCGGCGGTGGCCGCGGGGGCGGCCGGGGGAGCGGCGGCGGCCGGTACGCCGGGTCCTCCGGCGGCTCCGACGACTGCGACGACTGAGCCCGCGACCCCCGGGCGGGGTGCCGCCCGGGGGCCCGATGTGTTCAGCTGTCCGGGTGGAGGCCATCTGGACGAGCGCCGTCGCCGTGGCGGGAACGCTGCTGGGCGCGGTCATCACCCATCTCTTCCAGCGGCGTTCGGCCCGGGAGAGCGAGTCGTTCCTGCGCTCGGAGGCGCTGCGGCAGGAGCGCATCGCCGCGTTCAGCACCTTCGCCGGGGCCGCGGAGGACTACCGGCGCGGGGAGGGCGACCGGTGGTTCCGGCGGCGTGAGGACCGGCACGGCCCCGAGTACTTCGCCGCCCGCGTCGAGGCGCACCGGCTGCGGGCCGTGGCCCGGCAGGCCCTCTACCGGGTCAAGCTGCTGACCAGCGACGGCGAGGTGATCGCCGCGGCCGAGGAGGCGCTGGAGCGGGCCCGGGACATCACGCGGGCCGCCGAGGAGGCGGCCTGGCGCGTGGCCAACGACCGGGCCAAGGCGGCGATCGACGCCTTCGTGGCAGCCGCGGCGCCCCGCGTGCGCTGAGCCGCCCCTCCTCGCCTCCGCCTCGGCTCGCCGGCTCCGGCCCGTGGGCGCCCAGGCCCCGGCAGACCAGGCCGCCCCGGAAGGTCGCCGGGCGGTCCGCCACTGGCCGGTCAGAGTTCGCCCGCACGTGCCTTACCGCCCCCGGCCCCCGCCTCTACCTTCCACGTGACCGACGGGCGGTGCCGCGCGGCGCCGCCGGGAGAGACGTCTAAGGAGAGTCGCCGTGGAACGCCGCACCCTTCTGCGCAGCGCTGTCGTCGGCGCGGGCACCGTGGCCTTCGGGTTCACCATGACCCGCGAGTCCTTCGGTTACCCCGCCCAGACCGGCCCCAGCCCCTACGGGCCGCTGCAGCCCGCCGACGCCAACGGCATACTGCTGCCCCAGGGCTTCACCAGCAGAGTCGTCGCCCGCTCCAGCCGGCGCGTGGGAAGCACCGGCTACACCTGGCACGGCGCCCCCGACGGCGGGGCCTGCTTCGCCGACGGCACCGGCTGGATCTACACCTCCAACGCCGAACTCGGCAGCGGCAGCGGCGGCGTCAGTGCCCTGCGCTTCTCCAGCACCGGGTCCATCACCGGCGCCTACCGCATCCTGTCCGGGACCACCCGGAACTGCGCGGGCGGCACCACGCCGTGGAACTCCTGGCTCTCCTGCGAGGAGACCACCCGCGGCTACGTCTACGAGACCGACCCCTACGGCGTCCGCGCCGCCGCCCGCCGCGACGCGATGGGCCGTTTCAACCACGAGGCCGCCGCCGCCGACCCCGACCGCCGCGTGGTCTACCTGACCGAGGACGAGGGGGACGGCGCGTTCTACCGCTTCGTGCCCTCCGGCTGGGGAAGCTGGGGCAGCCTCGGCTCGGGAACGCTCCAGGTCCTGACGGAGAGCGGCGGCACCCTGTCCTGGCGCAACGTCCCCGACCCCTCCGCGGCCGGCACCTCCACCCGCAACCAGGTCTCCGGCACCCGCCGTTTCAACGGCGGCGAGGGCTGCTACTACCGCGGCGGCCTGTGCTTCTTCACCACCAAGGGCGACAACCGCGTCTGGGTCTACAACGCCGTCGCCAACACCCTGGCCATCGTCTACGACGACAACCTCACCTCCTCCGCGCCCCTGACCGGCGTGGACAACATCACCGGCTCCGGCTCCGGCGACCTGTTCGTCGCGGAGGACGGCGGGAACATGGAGATCTGCATCATCACGCCGCAGGACGTGGTGGCGCCCTTCCTGCGGATCAGCGGGCAGAGCGGCTCCGAGATCACCGGCCCGGCGTTCAACCCGGCGGGCAACCGGCTCTACTTCTCCTCCCAGCGCGGCACCAGCGGCAGCAGCAGCGGCGGCATCACCTACGAGGTGACCGGGCCGTTCCGCTCCTGACCGGGGACGGCGGCCCGGCACACGGGGCACGTCTCGATGCCCGCGCCGTGGCGGGCCGCCACCCGCCGCAGCCCGGCCTCGTACAGGTCGGGCTCGCCGGGGCACCAGCAGCCGGCCCGGTGCAGCACGCCGCGCCGGGGCTCGCCGGGCGCGGTGCGCATCCACTGCACCCACCACCGCGGCCCGGCCCGCTCCTCCTCCGCGTCGATCGCCGCACGGACCGAGGCCAACTGCCCCTCCAGCCAGGCCGCGAGCGCCTTCAGCCACGCCAGGTCCGGGGGCAGCCCGGATCCCGGGGCCGGGCCGGGGGGTGTATCGCTCACGTGTTCGATAGTAGGGGGGTGGGGTGGCGCCCCGGAGAAGGGGCACGCGGATCGCCCCGTCAGCGTTTGACCCGACCACGGATGGCGAGGGCGGTGAGGCCGAGGAGGATCGGCTCGGCGAAGCGGGACGCCATCTCGATGTAGGTGCCCGTGGTCGTGAGGTTTTGCCCGCTGGAGCGGAAGACCACGGAGTTGAGCACGATGCGGGCCGCGCTCTCGGCGCGATCGGCGGTGAGCCGGTCGCGGTAGGGCCCGGCGGGCTCCGGCCCGGGGTCGACCGTGGTGAGCCTTACGGGCTCCCCGGGAGCGGCTTGGGTGCCCGTCGTCACGGGTTCGGGATCGTGGCCGGGCAGCCCCCACAACATCATCGCCCCCACCGTGCCGGCCATCGCGAGCAACAGCCAGCCGAGCGCGCGGGACGCGCGCAGCCCGTAACCGGACAGCAGCCAGTACGCGGCGATCAGCGCCCGCTCACCTATCGGCCGATTGCGGTCAAGGCGGCGCATCTCCATTTCGCCGTAGTAGAAGTCCGCGGCGTCCGGCTCGTTCCTGGCGTCCTCGAACGCCTTGCGCAGCGCCCGGTACACCGGCGCGAGAGCCGTCGGCCCGGGGACGGGGTTGACTCTGAGGTAAGTGGCTTGTGCAGTACGTGCGTTCGCGTTCCGGGCCCGCTGTGACCAGCCCCTGACCGGCCGGGGGCGATACGGGAACCGCGTTGTCCATCCGGCGGTCCTGACGAGGTCGCGCTGCCGCCGGGCCCGCCAGTGGTGCTCCTCGGCCAGCACGCGCCGCCGCGCGAAGCGCCACCGCCGCATGCCTGCGGGCGTGGACGCGAAGACCGTGACCCCCTCGAGCCGGAGCTGATCGAGATGAAACGCCCCCGCGAATCGGCAAGCAGTCAGATCGACGTCGGCCAGGACCAGGTGTGCGGCGTCCACTCCACGCAGCGAGTCGATGCGTACACCCGGATCGCTGCGCTGGAACACTCTGTTCTCCAGGTGCGGGGCCGCAACCGGGGTGGGGTGGGCGGAGACGGCGATCGGCTGGGTGACGACCGCGTCGGCCATGTCGACCTCGGCGTAACGCAGGCGCAGCGTTGCCGTCTGCTCCCACCGTGTGCGATGGCACCGTACCTGTGCCACGGCCGCGTTGATGATCACCGGGGACCGGAAGACCGCGCCGGACAGCTCCAGGGTCCCTCCGCAGACCAGCGGCCCCAGCATCGCGACATCGACGAACGTCGCACCGTCGAACTCGGCGCGGCCGGTGAACGTCGTTTCGGCGAACGCGGCATCGCCGGTGAAAATCGCCCGGCCGAACCGTGCGGGGCCAAGGCGGGGCTCGCCGCCGGGCAGTGGGTCGCGGACGGCGCCCAGCAGGCAGGCGAGCAGCGCGGAGTCGAACGTGGTGCCGCGGTGGTCGACGGCGTCGCCGGGGGACAGGCTCGCGAAGTACGCCGTTCGGTCAGCGAGGCTGAGGTGGGCCAAGCACCGCGCGTGTGGTTCCACGCGGCGCCCCGGACAACCTGCCGCATCCTCGCAATGCGGCCAGTCCGGCGGGGTGGGCAAGCGCGGCGTCGTCATATCGGCTCCGACGGCGGCAGCCGTCCGGCTGGTTGCGTCGGCGGGACACGGCTCGTGGGGCGACATCATCCGTTCGGAGGAACGCGTTCCCGACCCGGCCCGCGGAATGCCCGGCGCCGCGCAGGATGCCTCCGTGCCGGAATCCCACGTGCTGAGCAAGCCCGCCCCCGCGCCGCCGCAGCGCCCCTGCGGGCACTGTGGCCGCGCCCTGTGGCCGGACATCACCGTCCAGGGCCGCCCCCCGCTGCTGGTCTGCCCCTCCTGCGCCAGCCCCCGAGCCCGCTTCTGGCACCGCCACGAGGGCCGCCACTGCCCCCTCGGCTACCCCTGGCCCCTCCACCAGGACCCCGGCGGCTGCCGCTTCATCTGCTGCTGACCGGGGGCGGAGCGAACGCCGGACAGGCGGGCCGTCAGCGGTCCTGGCGGAGGGCTGCGCGCTGGCGGGCCGTTTCGTAGAGGACGATGCTGGCGGCGCTGGCCGCGTTCAGGGAGCTGGCGGAGCCGGTCATCGGGATGCGCAGGAGGGTGTCGCACGCCTCGCGCCAGGCCGCGCTCAGGCCGGTGGTCTCGTTGCCCACCGCCAGGAGGACCGGGCCGGTGAGGTCGGCGGCCGGCAGGTCGCGTTCGCCGTGCTCGTCCGTGCCGAGGACGGTCACGGGCAGGGGCGCGCCGGCCAGCCAGTCGGCCACCTCGCGATGGCCGGGCACGCGCACCACCGGCAGCGCGAAGAGCGAACCGGTGCTCGCCCGCACCGACTTGGGGTCGTAGGCGTCGGCCGCGTGGCCGGTGACGACCAGGCCGTGGGCGCCGAGGGAGTCCGCCGAGCGGATGATCGTCCCGATGTTCCCGGGGCTGACCGGGCGGTCCAGGAGCACGCCGAGGAACGCCGGGCCCAGCGGGATGCGCGCCAGGTCGTCCGGGGGCAGCTCCGCCACGGCGATCAGCTCCGGCGGGCCGTCGTCCTTCTCGCCCAGCTCCGCGAGGAGTTCGGGCGCCATGGCGATCCTCTCGGCCCGGACCCCGGCCAGCAGCTCGCGCGCCCACCCGCTCAGTGGCCGGCTCGCGTCGTACAGCACCGTCCGCAGCGGCCAGCCGCGCTCCACGGCCTGGGTGACCGGCCGCACCCCCTGCACCAGGAACTCCCCGGCGCGCTGGCGCTTGGCGCGGTTGGTCAGCTGGGCCTGCCACTGCTGGAAGCGGGCGTTGCGGGTGGTGATCCGCGGCGAACGGCCGCCGGCCCGCTGGTCCGCCACGTGCCCCGCCACCCGAGCCCCTTGCCCTCGCCGTCACCCTGCTCCCGCCGCCGGGCAGGCTATCAGCGCGCCGGGCGGGCGCCCTGGGCGGCGCGGGCGCGGGGCGGGCGTCAGCTCTCGTAGCTCTCGACCTCGCGGGCCGGGCGCATCGTCGCCTCGTCCGGGTTGGCGCCGAACTCCTCGCGGGCGCGGCGCTGCCGCAGCAGGTCCCAGCACTGGTCGAGGCGGGCCTCCACGTCGGTGAGGCGGATCTGCTCGTCCTCCCGCAGGCCCGTGCCGACGGAGCGCTCGCGCAGCGTCCGCTCCTCGGCCACGAGCTTGTCGACTTGTCCGAGGATGTCCTTCTCGTTCATGTCCGCAGAGTAGGTCAGGGTCCGGGCGGCGGCCATTCGGCGACCGGGTGGCCGGACGGGGGCGGCGTCAACATGGTGCCTACACCGTTCATGCCTTCGGGGGTCCCGAGGCGGGTGAAGGAACGTTCCTCTCGGGAGCGATCCGGACACGTTCCGCAGCCAAGGCGCGCGCGGCGGCAAGCGCGCGCCCCCGGGCGGCGCCCCGGCGGGCGGTGCGCCTCGCGCCCCTTCGGGCCGTGTTGCCCCGGCGCATACCTTTCATATGCCGGTAGCAAACACAGTGAAACAGCTTGTCTGAAAAGCGTTCTGATGCGCTGTCCGTAGCGCTCCGATTGCGTTGTGATGCTGTGCGACGCGACCAGATCGCGGCAGGAATCGTCGCTAAGCCGTCAGACCGTCGCAGGCAAGGAGACCCCCGCTGCCCAGCCGCGGGGAGTGAGATGTGAGAGGCACCAGATGACCGGGCTCGCGCAGCGGCTTCACCCGCCGGCGTACGCGCCGACGCGCCCCGCGTGCGGTACCGGGGCCGCCGCCGGCTGAGCCCGGTCATCTGGTGCCTCTCACAT